>NZ_JBOFMC010000368.1:0-5420 GCF_051658185.1 Shewanella sp.
GACGCTTGAAGCTGGGGTCATCGTCAGTTTTGCAGGCCCAGGAGGCAGCGAGATCCCGGGGATCGTCCGTGATGTCGCTGGAGACTCCATTACCGTGGATCTTAACCATCCGTTAGCGGGCCACAAGGTCACTTTTGAACTGGATGTGGTAAAGGTACTTTAACATGCAGCAGGATCCGAAAAGCGCTGGTTTACATATTTTGCTCGCCAATCCCCGCGGTTTTTGTGCTGGGGTAGATAGGGCGATCAGTATTGTTGAGCGTGCGCTAGAACTGTTTTCGCCACCAATTTATGTGCGCCATGAAGTCGTGCACAATCGTTACGTGGTGCAAAACCTTAAAGACCGTGGCGCCGTATTTGTCGAAGAACTAGATCAAGTTCCAGATAATAATATTGTTATTTTTAGTGCCCATGGTGTATCTCAAGCGGTACGGGAAGAGGCCAAGGCCCGCGGTTTAAGGGTGTTTGATGCCACTTGCCCGTTGGTGACTAAGGTGCACCTACAAGTGACTCGCGCCAGTCGTAAAGGGATTGAATGTATTCTGATTGGCCATGAGGGCCACCCAGAAGTCGAAGGCACCATGGGGCAATATGATAACCCTAATGGCGGGGTGTATTTGATTGAATCCCCAGCGGATGTCGAATCCCTAACGGTGCGCGATCCTAATAATCTTTGCTTTGTGACTCAAACAACGCTTTCGGTCGATGATACCTTAGACATTATCGCGGCATTGAAAAATCGCTTCCCTGCGATTGAAGGTCCGCGTAAAGACGATATTTGTTACGCGACACAAAATCGGCAGGATGCGGTGCGTAATTTAGCCGCTGATGTTGATTTACTCATTGTGGTGGGATCAAAAAACAGCTCTAACTCCAATCGGTTACGTGAGCTGGCATTAAAGACGGGCACTCAATCCTATTTAGTGGATACTGCAGCCGATGTGGAGTCAAACTGGTTTACTAATGTGCGTAAAGTGGCCGTGACGGCTGGTGCTTCCGCTCCTGAGATATTAGTGCAGCAGGTGGTGCAAGCCATTGCGACATTGGCGCCCAGCGTTGTTACCGAAGTTGAAGGGCGTACAGAAGATACGGTATTTGCGGTGCCTGCAGAATTGCGTTAGCACGACGGACCAGATAACAAGGTTTTTCATCTATCTAAAAGAGGCGATTAGCCTCTTTTTTATTGCTCAAATTTAAGCGAACACTAGGCCAAATTCGCACAAGCTATAATGGAATGTTTATTTATATGCGAATGTTACTAGCTACATACATTCCACTCATCTATTATTAACTACCGGAGATTTGTGTTGTAACATCAAGATTTTAAAAGGGTAACCAACTGAAAAGTTAGTCAAAAAAATGGCCAAATTCGATATGTTGACACAAGGAAAATGTAAACAGGGCTTCTCATTAATCGAAGTGCTTGTGGCTTTGGTGATCTTGGTCATTGGCCTGATTGGTATCTTTAACCTACACATTGTGGCGAAACGGGCCAGCTTTGAATCCTACCAACAAACCCAAGCCTCCTATTACGCGAACGACATTATTAATCGCATGAAGCTCAATCCTACCCAGCTTGCTAGTTATGTTGGTGATCACTCTGGCTCAAAGTCAGCAATTACTCCAGTTACGCCAGCCTGTGAAGGCGCCACCTTATGCACACCGAGTCAACTTGTGTTATGGGATTTATACCAGTGGCGGCGCGCATTTTCAGGAGAATATGAGGTGGTGGGGGTGCAGCAAGTGGGAGGATTAGAAACCCCGCTATCCTGCATTAAGCTCAACGGCAATATTGTTACAGTGACGATAACCTGGCTTGGTATCAATGAAACCAGTGCAGCAACAGGCACAGTTGATTGCGGTACTGCGAGTAAAAGAAGAAGAGCCTTCACGATGACCACGGTAATTTAAATGAGACGGATGCCTATTAAAACCTTAACCGTACATCAACATGGACTGTCACTGGTTGAATTAATGGTCGCCATGGTGATAGGTCTGTTCTTAACGGCTGGCGTGTTTACTATGTTTAGCATGTCCTCTTCTAATGTCACCACCACCAGTCAATTTAATCAGTTACAAGAGAATGGCCGTATTGCTCTGGCAATCTTGGAGCGTGATTTAAGTCAGCTTGCATTTATGGGGGATATGACGGGCACGGATTTTGTGTTGGGAACGAATACGACAGTGACAGTTCCGGCGTTGGTGGATGATTGCGTGGGGGGCGGGACTAATAATGCTACCCTGCCAAATAATGCCCCAGCCCACTTTCGGCGGCTATGGGGATATGAGCAAGGGGTGAGTAGTACGGTATTAGCCTGTTTAACCGGCGTTAAAGCAAACACGGATGTATTGCAAATGAAACGCTTGCTCGGTCCTGCGCTGGCAGCCCCCAGCGGTAATCAAATCTTTGTTGCTACCAATGCCAGCCAAGCGATTTTTTTTACTGGCAGTACAACTCCTGCAATGGCGAATCCTCGTCATTGGGAGTATCAGCACCATGTGTACTTTATTGCCAATGATGCCGCAGGGATCCCCATTTTACGCCGTAAAACATTGACCGATACAGGTATGAATAATGATGAGCAATTGGTCGAAGGTATAGAGAATTTACGTGTACTTTATGGTTTTGATAATGATGGTGACGGCACGCCAGATGCTTTTCTTCCTGCGCAGCAAGTGACTGATGCTATGTGGGATAACCAAGGGTTTCAGCGACTGGTTGCCTTAAAGGTTTATGTGTTAGTTCGGTCAGCACAAGCTGACCCGAGTTACACCAATGAGAGCCAATATCGCCTCGGGGATAAAACCATCACAATTAAGGACCGTTTCCGTAGAAAGGTGATGTCCACTACGATAGTACTTGAGAACCCGCTGTTAAACCGCCGTTAATTGCGAGGCTGTTAATGAAAAAACAACAAGGTATAGTGCTTTTTTTTGCACTGATTGTATTGATTATTATGACGGTTATTGGCGTTGCTTTAGCCGTTAATTCATCGCAATCATTGCGGATGTCAGGGGCGGGCTCAGAGCGAATAGAGGCCAAAGCGATCGCTGATGGGGGATTAGAGCAAGTGATGGTGAAATATCAGGGGCCACTTTTTGCCAATTTAAATGCTGTTAAGACAGAAGCCCTATTTAACGGCGCACAACAGTTAACGCCAGTTCCTTTGGTGGGGCCTCAGAATGTGGGATGTCAACGCACTGCAAATGCCACTGGGGCAAATTTAGTGAATTGTCGTCGCGTAGAAATTAGCAGCACAAAAACATTTGGCCGAGATAATTTAGGTCAATTAACGGTCGTCGCTGGTGTAGAGCAGCAAGTGTTGCCTTAATAGGAATGAATATCATGCTAAATAAATGGCTTATAGGAATGTTAACGGTTGTGACCTGTGCCGCAGGAGTGACCTTTGCCGATGATACGGAACTCTATTTGGTTGATTCGACAGTGCGTACTGGTAAGCGACCCCAAGTATTATTTATTTTCGATAATTCTGGCAGTATGTCAACCGAAGATCAAAATGCCGTAAGTTCTTATTGTTCTGCAGAAGAAGTTGGTAAAACTTGTACCTATGCCAAAGGTTTTGCTGAGTATTTAGCAGGGTATTCAGGTTACATTAATGATAAAGGTATCTATTGGAATGCCGGGGGGATAGATAACACAACCAATATGCCTACCCCAGAACAGCCTAACGATTCACGTAGGTTTTATCTCGATAATAATAATTGCAATACTGCAGCCAAAGCGTTAGTAACAAAAGGTCGTTATACAGGATACCTTAGAGAGTTTAAAACACAGGGAAATACGGCAAATTGGGTTTCGTTAGCTGAAAATGAAGGCTTTAACCAAGGGCAGGTAGTCGATTGTTATGAGGACATTTTAGCTTTAGATCCTAAGAATCCAGGACGTGAAAAAAACGGCAATAATTATAGTTATTATCAGGATGGATATCCTGTCAACGATAAAAAAATGTATGATGCCGATCCTAAAAAAAGTGCTCCTGAATTTGGTAAAGGCCAACCCGTTACGCTGTATACGTCCCATTATTTGGTTTGGTATAAATGGGTAACCACGACTAGTGACGGGCAAAATAGTGGAGGTACAGGTACTCGCCTTGAAGTGGCAAAAGATGCATTAACTTCGGCGTTAGAATCTCTTGCTGTGCCCATAGATGCGGGGCTTGCTGTATTTAACTTGAACTATCCTAATGAAGGCAATG
The DNA here is from genome assembly GCF_051658185.1 of Shewanella sp. Lineage (GTDB taxonomy): Bacteria > Pseudomonadota > Gammaproteobacteria > Enterobacterales > Shewanellaceae > Shewanella. The sequence goes on from NZ_JBOFMC010000368.1 coordinate 4,218, forward strand.
CCGATGGTGGCCGCATTGTATATAACTTAACGGAAATGAATGTTGCCAATAAAGCCAGTTTAACAAAATTAATTAACGGGATGCCAGCACAAACGAATACGCCATTATGTGAAACGTTGTATGAAGCCTATCAGTTTTTTAGCGGCGGTTCTGTCACTTTTGGTGATAAAGATGCCAATGGAACCGGAAAGGATAAAATTGATGGTTATGTTGTTAATACCCCCCCGAATATTTTCTCTGGTAAATATATTTCGCCTTTTAAAAAATGCCCAGATACAGCCTATGTTATCTATATTACCGACGGTGCGCCAACGGTGGATAAATCAGCTGATGGACTTATCAAGACCTTAACGAGTAATGCTAAAAACAAGAATGCCGATTATAGTGTATTCAATTTTAAAGATCCTAAAGGTAACCCTGATGCGAGTTACATGCCTGCATTGGCTGCCTATATGTACAATAATGATGTGGTGGTAGGTAATCAAGATGCCTTAGGCGTCGATAATAAACAAAATCTGAGAATATTTACTATTGGCTTTTCTGATGGCGCCGATGCAGCAGCGGATTTATTAGAAGAAACTGCTTTTAGAGGCGGCAATCCTCGCAATAGCAATGGTGTATCTAAAGGATACTATGTTGCCAAAAATGGACTGGACTTAGTGTCCGCCTTAGATAATGCGTTAAAGTCGATTTTGACCATCGATTCTTCGTTTACTTCGCCAAGTATCGCCAGTAATAATTTTGATAAGACCCAGACCTATAATGCTGCCTATTATGCGATGTTTCTCCCAGGGAGCGGACCGCGTTGGAGCGGTAACCTTAAAAAGCTGAAGGTAAACTCGGCGGGAGAAATTGTAGGCCCGGGTGGCAGTGCTAATGCCATCGATACGAATGGCAATATTTCAATTGATACTTGTACTTATTGGAATAGTTGTTCTGGAGCTAATGATGGTAACAAAGTGCTTTCAGGTGGTGTATTGCCAACATTAAGAACTCAGTTAAAAAATCGAAAAATCTATACAAATAGTACTGGGTTAGTGGATATTTCGACTTCTTCCTTTGTATCTAATTATTCGCAAACTGATTTAGATTGGCTCTATGGCGTGGATGTTGATGACGACGATCTTATTAACCAATGTTGGAAGTTCCATTCTCACGATTCCTACATTTGCGAAGGAGAATGCATCGCCATGGGACACTCCC
>NZ_JBOFMC010000369.1:0-4922 GCF_051658185.1 Shewanella sp.
AAAAAAAGCAGCCAACGGAGTGACTGCTTCTATGATGCTTCTTTTTATACGATTAACAGCACACGTTAGCCAAGTTTAGCTTTATTTTCAGCAGCCTCACAAGCTGCCGCGGTAAAAATCACGTCGGTTGAGCTGTTCAGTGCCGTTTCGGCGGCGTCTTGGATCACCCCAATGATAAAGCCGACAGCCACCACCTGCATGGCGACATCGTTTGAGATCCCAAACAAGCTACAGGCCAACGGAATGAGCAATAATGAGCCGCCCGCGACACCAGATGCACCACAGGCAGAAATTGCCGCAACGACACTTAACAAGAGTGCCGTTAGCAAATCAACTTGAATACCTAAGGTGTGTGCCGCGGCTAACGTCAGCACAGTAATCGTAATTGCCGCGCCGCCCATGTTGATGGTCGCCCCAAGAGGAATAGACACGGAGTAAGTGTCTTTATGCAGATTCATCTTCTCACACAAGGCCATATTCACAGGGATATTCGCCGCGCTTGAACGCGTAAAAAAGGCGGTCATTCCGCTTTCACGCAAACAACGTAGTACCAACGGATATGGATTACGTCTAATTTTTACATAAACAATCAGAGGATTAATGATCAACGCTAAAATAGCCATTGCCCCTAATAATACCGCTAACAATTGGGCGTAACCCGCAAGCGCGCTAAAACCAGTTTCAGCAAAGGTCGCCGCCACTAAGCCAAAGATACCAATAGGCGCTAAGCGGATCACAAAATGCACCATCTTAGAGATGCCATGGCTGACGTCGGCAAACACTTGCTTAGTCGAATCACTGGCATGGTGCAGCGCAAGTCCTAAACCCACCCCCCAGGTTAAAATACCGATATAGTTGCCCGTCATTAATGCATTGACAGGATTATCCACTACTTTGAAAATTAAGGTATTAATCACTTCGCCAATGCCTTGAGGAGGCGTTGAACCGTCCACTCCAGCCACTAACACTAAGTTCGTCGGAAACATCATGCTGATAATGACCGCGATCAACGCCGCGGCAAACGTCCCCAATAAATACAGCACCACTATCGGACGCATATTGGTTTGGGTGTTTTTCTTTTGATTAGCAATAGAAGAAGCAACAAGGATAAACACTAAAATTGGCGCAATCGCTTTTAAGGCCCCAACAAATAAACTGCCAAGGAATGCCACTTGCTTGGCGGCCTCAGCAGAAAAACTCGCTAAGGAGATCCCCGCGATGATCCCGAATAAAATCTGTAATACTAAGCTGCCATTCGCCAACCTAGCTAAAAATGATGATTGTTGTTTCATTGCTTAACCTATCGTTATTATATTTCGTCGTTATTCTATTTTGATCGAGTTCACCCAACCCACGCCTTCGGATCTAAGGCCTACACGGTTTTATAGGATGTACTTCAACTTGTCTAGTTTTGCAGAGTAATTCATTCACTAAATTACCCTAACGCCGCAAAACGTTGACAAATACTCAACAAGTCACAGAAGTCAGTGTTTTTCTGCCAAATGCGCACCACGCAACATGGCATCGATCAGCTCATGGGCATCAAACTTAGTCAAAGCCTCATTGGCTCCAACTTGGTGGGCCTGACTGACACTGATCTCACTGGACAGTGAGGTATGCAAAATAATATACGCCTTCGCTAACTGCGGATTATCGCGCACCGCAAAAGCCAGTTCGTAGCCATCGAGGCCGGGCATTTCGATATCACTCACGAGGATATCGATCGGGTGCTGCTCGGCGGCGGCGCGCTCCATCATCGCCAGAGCTTCTTTACCATCGGCAGTCACTTGATAAGAGATATTGATCATATCCAGCGCATCCGCTAACTGCTTACGGGCCACCTTAGAATCATCGACTAAAAGAATATTCATTGGTTTGAGTTGTTCACGCTGCACATCGGTCAAAATGGCGCGATTGGCACTGGGATTATTGGGGAAAATCTTAGAGAGCAAGAGTTCGACATCCAATAACTGGATCAATTGGTTATCAAAACGAGTCACCCCAGTTAAAAAGGCATCTTTCCCTAAATTGGACGCGGGAGGTTCAATATCACGCCAATTACACTCAATAATTTTATCGATACCGCGAACCAAAAAACCAATCACCATGCGCTGGCAATCGGTAATGATAATGTAGCTATGGGGCAATTCTTCAGCACTGATAGGGCGATAACCAATGGCAGCGGCCATATCAATAATGGGAATAGTATGGGCACGAATAGACGTCGCCCCTAAAATCGCCGGATGGGACTTGGGAATTTTACTTAAAGGGGCGTAAGGCACTAATTCACGCACTTTAAGTGTCCCTAAGGCAAACACTTGCTGTTGAGAGAGACGAAAAAGCAGTAATCCTTGTGATTGATTTGCCTTACTTTTCATTATTATATGACCCACTTAATACGGATAACCGACATACTATCCTGACTGCCCACGCAAAAGAATGACTCACATCAAATGAGCTGCAGCTCACCATCCACTTAACGCATGCTAACGTCTGTTTTTTGGTGTATTAACCCCATCAATTAATACCAACCTGCTCATCCTGCAGGGCATATAACACATCAAATGCAAATTGATCCCACCCCTCAGCCGTGAAAGCAATATCACGAATACTGCGCACTTGGCTCACCGCATGCAGCGGCGCGGCACCATTGGCCATCAGGTAATAGGCCATCATAAGCCCGGTGCGATCTTTACCCGAGCGGCAATGAATAACCACCGGTAGCGCCTCAGCCACACATTGCTCAATAAAAGCTAATGCCCGTGGCAACTGCTTGACACAAATCGCCACGTCCCCCTCCTGCGGCGGCACATTGCGAGAAAACGGCATACAGGCGTAACGTAAACCGTGGAGCTTAAAGCTGTCGGGATCGCACTCTTCGCCACCATTAACCGATAATACCGCGCCAATCCCCGCCGCCTTCAATTCGGCTAAATCCCAAGGATCCTTATTCGGGCCGCTGCGGCCGGCGATTTGCCCTTCTACTAACCAAAATAAATGTTGCATACTTCTGCCTCAGTGAGGTGACAACAGATGCAAGGTCTCAATCTCCTCGAAGACACCTCGCATCAACTCCAACGACTTAAGACTTTTTACCCCAAAATTCTACATTGGCGGGCGGTAAGACTTTACGGTGTTTTTTGCCGGTACCCGCAGGCTTAGGTTGCGGTTTAGCTTGCTCTTGTACTGCTGCAGGCATGTCGGGATCGGCTTCAAAGCCGGCGATTTGTTCACGCTCGAGCTTAAGTTTGTTCTTTTTCTCAATCACCCCGAAGTGGTGATAATCCTCATGGGATAATAAGGTCAGCGCAAGGCCCGCCTCACCTGCACGGCCACTGCGGCCAATGCGGTGCAAGTAATCAGCTGGGCTTCTTGGCAGTTCAAAGTTAATCACCACCGGGAGTTTATCAATATCGATACCACGGGCAGCAATATCGGTGGCAATCAACACGCTAATCTCACCGTTTTTAAAGCCATCGAGCACCCTTGTGCGCGCCCCTTGGGCCTTATCGCCATGGAATACCTCTGCGCTAATGCCCCGTTTGGACAGTTTTTGCGCAAGGTGATTACAGGTATTTTTCGCACTGGCAAAAATAAGCACCTGTGACCATTGATGCGTTTTAATCAAATGGGCCAACAGGGCGGTTTTCAGCGGGCGATTAACCGTAATGACTCTTTGTACTATGGTGCTTTCTTGCTCACTTTGTAGGTGGTATTCCAATGGGTCTGTCAGCAAACTGGCGGTTAGCTCGCGCACCTCATCAGGGAAAGTGGCTGAAAATAATAATGTTTGTTTATTGGCAGGCAACGCCTGAAGCACTTGGGCTAATTCTTCGGTAAAGCCAAGGCTGAGCATGCGATCGGCCTCATCGAGGACGAGCTGAGTGACGCGGTTTAATTTAATCGCATTGCTGGCGAGTAAATCTAACAATCGGCCCGGAGTCGCCACCAACACATCGGCGCCCCCCCGCAGGCTTTGCATCTGCGCATTCACCGAGACCCCACCAAAGGCGGCAACGATTTTCAGTTGGCCGTTTAAATGGGCTGCATAGGATAAAAAGCTATCGGCAACCTGCTGCGCCAACTCGCGAGTCGGCACCAACACCAAACAGCGCACGAACGCTGCTGACTTATCTTGAGATGTCTCTTTAGCACCGAGTAATTGCTGCAGCAAAGGCACGGCAAAGGCAGCCGTTTTACCCGAACCGGTATTCGCACCTGCGAGCACATCACGCCCAGCAAGTACCGCGGGGATAGTCGCGGCCTGCACTGGCGTTGGGCAATGATAAGCTAACTCGGTGAGTCGATTATACAACGGCGCAATAATACCGAGTTGGGCAAAGCTTGCCACAGAGGGAGAGGCTTGGGTCATAAAACGATAATCGCTCATCAATAACAAATATGGCGGCTATTCTAACGTAAAATGACCAAGCTTGCTTGTCGATTCCAGCATTAACAACTGCTGTTTCAGCGCAAGCCCATAGGCATAGCCCGTTAATGTACCATTTTTACCAATCACCCGATGACAAGGCACAATAATGGCAATGGGATTGGCGCCATTGGCTGCACCTACCGCGCGCACTGCCTTGGGCCTACCAATCTTCTGAGCAATATCGCTGTAGCTGCAACTATCACCATAGGCTACGGTCAATAATGCTTGCCACACCTCACGCTGAAACTCAGTGCCTTCGGGTGCCAGTGGCAGATCAAACTGAAAGCGCTTACCGGCAAAATACTGCCCTAGCTGCAAGGCTGCCTCATCAAGATGTTGGTGCGCAAGATTAACCGCCGCCGCATCGCCAATCATGACATCCCCGCGGCCATAGGCGAGCATGTGTACTGATTTATCGAGATCGGGACTCAAAATTAACAGATGCGCCTGTGCTAGCCGCGCGCGAAATTGTTCATAATCCTTGCCATAC
>NZ_JBOFMC010000370.1:0-2370 GCF_051658185.1 Shewanella sp.
ACATAGCCTAGATGCAGATTGTGGCAAGGGAACCGTTTGGAGTAGCGGTTTACAATGACCAACGCGGCTGGACGGTCGTGTCTGCTTGTAGAGGCTTACGTAAGACTCAATATTTTGAGCTATAGCCTACGAAACAAGAAGCATCGTCCGATAAGGCGGTGAGAAGTCACATAACCGCCCTAAGTGAAAGTGAAAGTGAAAGTGAAAGTGAAAGTGAAGCTAGCATATTACTTGAAATCATGCCTTGCTCTCTTTACATTTAAATTTGATTTTTATTGAGAATAAGCAACTCGGATGCGTATAAATAACAAAATTTTTTCTCTCGTCACTGTCTCTGCAGTATTGTGCGCTATGTCTGGCTGCAGTCAACGCATTAGCGCCCTTAATGATACCATCGAGCTGGCCTTTATCGGTGATAAAGACGTTATCCTCACCCCTGAGCAGATCAGCGCCAATCCCTATGCCAGCATTTATGCCAAAATTGGTGATACCGCCCAAGCATTTGTGGTTCTCGCCTTTGCTGAACCTCCGGCAACACTCTCATCTACGGCAACATCGACAGCGATATCTTCAACACAATCGCCTTCAACAACGCCTAAAGCACTTGAGCTTAAATGGTTGTCTGCCGATAACGGCATGATAGTGACAGTTAATGGTCGTCTAGTAAAAACTCATAACCTCTTGGCCGGCAATTTGGCTGGGGTAACCAGTGTTCAGATTGACCCGCTTCTGCAAGGATTACATTTAGAAAGTACCCCTAAAACTTGGCACCGTTTGCTCGATTGGCAACCCGGGTACCACTATGGTTATCAAGCAGATTCACAATTTCAATTTGTCGCTACTGAAACGATTATCATCAACCAAACGCCGACACAAGTCTTGCATTACAGTGAGTTAGTGACAATTAAAGGGCTCAATATCCAATACCAAAATGAATTTTGGCTCAAACCGGATAATGGTCAAGTGGTAAAAAGCCGCCAAAAAATTGCGCCCAATTTGCCGTATATCGACATTACCTTACTCAAGCCATTTGCGTCTTAGTGGAGGCACAATGAAATCTTATTTATCTCCTTTGGCGCTGCTCATTGGTCTATTCGTTGCAACGGCAACGACAGCAGAAACACAGTTAACGATCACCACCTCTAGCCAGCAAAGTCCACAACTGCAAATGGTTTACCCAAGCGGCGTTAGGCTCAGCCAAGTGGTACAAGATGGGCTGACGCAGCTCCCTCGCTACCAACAAACCCATAGCCCAGATGTGCAGCCCGTGTATTGGTTAGGGGCGGCATTATTGGATATGGATAACACGGCACAGTTAGAAACTCAGCGCCAGCAAGTGCTGGCACAACTGGCCAGCATGGGGGAGCAAGAAGATGACAGCCGCTATATCGCAAAACTCGCTAAGCTCGCCCAATTTATTCGGCACATGCCCCTTGGCAAACGGGTCATGCAACCGCTCGATATCGACCTTATTCGTATCACTGAGTCCTATAACGCTGTTATCGAAGGCCAATATCAACTGGTGTTGCCACCACGCCCCACAACCATAACCGTAGCTGGCGCTGTGGCACAAACGGGCTATCTACCTTGGCAACACTCCGCCAGCAGCCAAGATTATCTTAAGCAAGTGAGCTTACTTCACAATGCTGACCATAGTTACGTTTGGGTTATTCAGCCGGATGGTCAGGCAATCAAGCAACCGATCGCCTATTGGAACCAGCAAGCACAGGATATTGCCCCTGGCGCCACACTCTATGTTGAGTTTTCAAGTCCATTTGATGACTACCGCAGTTTGAACGACAACATCATTGAATTACTCAAAAATCGGGCTCTGTAATGAAAAAGTCTAGCCATTCCCTCCACACCAGTGCAGCTCACCGCGCCAGCCGTAAAAGCCTTGGCCGTTTATCAGCCCTATCATTGGCACTACTGCCGCTGTTACATGCCGCCGCCGACGAATTTAGCGCCCCAAAATTACTGCCGTCGCAATCCGACTTCGGTGGCGTAGGCCTAATGCAAATGCCAACCGGGCGTATGGCGCCTGAAGGCGAATTTAATTTTGCAACAACCTATAATGATGATTATCAACACTTTAGTGCGTCAGTACAGTTATTCCCTTGGCTTGAAACCACTGTAAGATATACCCAAGTACAAGATTTACTTTACAGCAGCGACCCCAGTTTTAGCGGCAATACCAAATATACCGACAAAGGTATCGATTTTAAGGTTCGCTTGCTACAAGAAAGCTACTGGCTGCCCGAAACCTCTATCGGTGTGCGTGATTTTGGTGGTACCGGTTTATTTGATGGGGAATTTATTGCTGCCACCAAACGCTTTGGGCCACTGGATTTTACCCTCGGGATCGGCTGG
>NZ_JBOFMC010000371.1:0-5832 GCF_051658185.1 Shewanella sp.
AAAGGCGGTGACTTTAACTTCGATATGGCCGCCATTAAATTTGACGGTAAAAAAGGCGATTTCGGTTTAGCTGCCGAATACCGTTTTACCTCAGGCACAAACTATATCAAGTATGGTTATGGCTACTACAACATTGATCCAGATTGGCAATTGCAATTTGGTATCAACAAAGTGCCCTTTGGTAACCGCGAGTTTATCTCTAACAGTTGGTGGTTTGGCATTCCTTACTACTTAGGTTTTGAAGATGACCATGACATCGGCTTAAAAGCCACCTATGAGAAAAACGGTTGGCACACCGATTTAGCATTTTATAAAAATGCCGAATACGGCCCAACGGAAAACAAGCGTTACTCGACCGATTTGTATACCGGCACCATCAATGGGACCGAGTACCACAACGAAGAGACCAACCAGTTTAACGTGCGCCAAACCTACACCGCAGAACATGCCGGTGGCTCAACGACCGTTGGTGGCTCAGTCCAATACGGCCAAATCTACAACAGCGAAACCGGCAACAATGGCGATCGCTATGCCGTCGCATTGCATTTAGACAGCAGCTACAACGGCTGGAACCTGCAAATGCAAGCCATGCAGTATGAGTACGATGCGGCAGACGCGAAAGACTCCAACAAAATTGGGGTATCGGTGGTGAGCTGGCAGTACGAAATTGCTTCAAAAGGCCAAGCTTATAACATCAACATTGCCAAAACCGTTAACACGGATTGGGGTAGCATTAAGTTCTATAACGACTTTGGCTTAATGACGCCTGATGTCGATGATGATAGCTACGACAATAGCATGCAAAACGTCACCGGTATGGCGATTGCGGCAGGTCCAACTTACACCATGATCGACTTCGTGATGGGTAAAAACATGACCTTCTCAACCGCGAATAACGACCATGTTGGTTTACCTGAAATGGGTAACGACTGGGACAAGCGCATTAACATCAACTTTGGCTACTATTTTTAACGATTCTTTTAACGATTATGGCTAACGCTTGTTAGCAATAATCCAGCAGACCGGGACGTCCCTCCCTGCCGTTTTGGTCTGCTCCCCCTTTTATGCCCTATTTATTAGGGCATTTTTTTACTCTTTACCTCAGTAAGTTAACAATGAAACTCTTCTCCCTACACACTTTTGCACTGCTTTTGTTAGGCTCAGCATCAAGCTATGCCGCCGACTATCAATTAGGCGGATTTATTAAAGCCAATGCCCGTTTTGTTGAAGGCGATGTGGCGTTTCAAGACAGTTGGACCGGTAGTGGTAACTTAGTCGAACACACCAAACGCACCCAATTCAGCGCCCAAGAAAGCCGCTTTAACCTGACGCTGACTGCCGATAAGGTACAGGCCTTTGCCGAAATCGATTTTGTCGGCTCAAGCCAAGGGAATCCAATTATCTCTAACTCCTACAGCCCTAGGTTAAGGCATGCATATTTACACTACCAAGGCCTCACCGCCGGGCAAACCTGGTCAACCCTCGTTAACACCAGCACCTTTGCTGAAACCGCCGATTTAGGCGGGCCCTTGGTTGGTCAAGCCATGGTGCGCCAAGCCCTCGTGCGCTACAGCACCCAGCACTGGCAATTTGCCCTAGAAAACCCCTACACCTACGGGACGCAGGCCCCAGAACAAGCGCCAGCAAGAATACAAGGCTCCAATACGGCCCTAAGCGCCAACGCTATTACTAACACTAACCCTATCGCCCCTCAGGCGAGCAATATTGCCCCTGCCTCAGCAGAGCCACAATGGATTGATACCAAGCAAGATTACTTCCCTGACATCATCGCTCGCTACAACCACTCAGGCGACTGGGGTAACATTTCTATCGCGGGGTTAGTACGTTATCTTGATCCTGCCAATACCGCTCAATGGGCAGGCGGCGCCTCAATCGCAGCAAAAATTTTTACCTTTGGTCGGGACGATCTACGCCTACAATTGCACTACGGCCACCTTGGCCGCTATGTCGGGACCAATGCCGCGCGCGATATTGTCCAAGGGGAATTAGAAACCTCAACCTCCGCCATGGTGGCCTATCGCCACTTTTGGACCGATAACCTGCGCTCAAGCCTATTTTATGGCCGCACCAGCACCGCCGTAGAGCAAACAGACAGAAGCCATATTGGATTGAATTTATTTACGAATTTAACGCAAGCGCTCACCTTGGGTATCGAAGTCGGCCGCTTCAACATCGATGATCACCTCGCGGCCCCCGTACGCTACGCCACCCAAGGCGTATCGCATTATGCACAACTGAGTATGCAATTTTATTTATAAGGTAAGCCGGCAGGTAAACTTATTCGCGAGCGGGCTCACGAATAAGTTTGCCGCTCAAAACATGGCGTGATCCATTTCACCTTTGCCGTGACCTAATCGTTTTATCGTTAGTTTAAGCAAAATTTCAACAGCAATATAACGCGGCTTCAAAGCTGCATGACATAGGATGATAGTGATGAAACTAAAAATGCTTTTCGGAATCGCCGCATTGGCATCAACCAGCGCCATGGCGCAAGGCCCACAATGTAATCATGCGCAGCTGCCATACCAACAAATGACCCCAGTGCCATACGACAGCTCGCCTTATGTTCCTCAAGATACCATGCCAGAGCAGTGCCGGAATCCTGAAATTGAAGCTTATATTGCGGACTGGGAAGCAGGCAAAATTGACTTTAATACCATCAAGCCAAACGACAGCATTGCCGCTGACCAACGTTTTTGTAAAACATTGGACGACAATGGCAACGTCCTAGAAGCCAAAAACTGTGACCCTAAAAACTCTCCCGTGGGTTATATCTGGAAAGAACTTTCAGACAGCCCGATGGTTATCGGGATCACCAATGGTCTTAAATCCGATCACGAACCGCATTTCCACGGTCAACCAGAGTGTTACTACGTGGTCAACGGCGCAAGCAAAACCTTAGCTAACAATAAATTTGAAACCTTAGCGAAAGGCCAATACTTCTATATTCCTGGCGCCCATATCCACAACACGCCAATCCTCAATAAAGAAGGTTTAGGGGTATTTTACTGGTATCCAAACAACGCCCATTTTGATGGTTTTAAATACTACTGGCGTAAAGATGTGAAAAACCTACGAGTTGCTGAAGAAGCCTTTGATCGCGTTGATGAAATCCGCAAGCGCGACCTAAACTTAGGCCCCTACGGCACTAACGAAGCTTTCTTTAAAAAATAAATCGATAGGCGCTTGATGGGATAAAACCTCCCGCCCCATCAAGCGCAGCACGAGTGAATATTCTCCGCTCATGTTTCATCTCCCGGTGGCGCACAATCTCAGCGCCCCTCTCCACCCTCTCAACCCTATCCCTGCGTCTCCCTCTCCTGCCAAACCTAACAACCGCACCTTCTGGCTTCATTCAGTTCTCTTTATATCTTGATGCGCCCTACTCCCTTAGGAATATTTTGCGGGGTTTTCTGTGATAATCGCAGCAAAAACCGAGCATTTTAGTCAGGTTTACTTGCCACGCATTAAAGCTGCAAATAATATGAATGTCTAATGTGGTGATTATAGTTGTAGGTGTGGATGCGGATGCGGATGCGGGAAAATGTACCGTTTACCGATAACGACGCCATCTAAAGCCTTTTGGTAATAACCACTTAAGCTATTAACAATTGCGAGCCTCATGACGCAGGCGCTCAGCAATGGTGACTTATCTGCTGCGTTTGGGAGTACCGTTATGCCTAAGAACAACCCATCGAGTTCTGCACTTTCTGCGATGTTAGCCAAAACCGTTGGTGAACTCGTGGCAGAAGATTTTCGCCGTGCCCATGTGTTTAGCCAGTTTGGCATTGATTTTTGTTGCGGTGGCGGCAAAGCCTTAAGCATCGCTTGTGAACGCGCTGGCGCCGACAGCGACCAAGTGCTGCTGGCGTTGAACAGCGCGACCTTAACAGGCACGCAGGAGGATAAATTAAACCAGTTGCCCTTGGATGAGCTTATGGCATACATCGAAACTACACATCACCAATATGTGCGGAAAAAGGCACCGCTACTGATTGAATATGCTGAAAAAATGGTACGTGCACACGGCAAAAACTACCAAGAAATCATTCCCTTTGCCGGTTGGATACGCGCCTTAGTCGACGATTTACTGCCTCATTTAGCCAAAGAAGAGCAAATCCTATTTCCAGCAATTCGCGCCCTCAGCCAAGGCGAACACATTGAAAGCTGCTTTGGTCATATTGGTAACCCTATCAATGCGATGCAGTATGAACACGAAGAAGCCGGCCAAATACTGCAAAAACTGCACGCATTAACCAACGGCTTTACCCCGCCAGAATATGCCTGCACCACTTGGCGCGTGTGCTACGCCACCCTTGCCGAATTTGAAGTGGATTTGCATCGCCATATTCATCTAGAAAACAATATTCTTTTCCCTAAAGCGCTCAACTTAGTCTCAGCATAGGCTGACAACGTTGCGGATAACACGCCGCGCTAAGGCCAACACCCTCTGGCCTTAGCCGGCCTGACATGCTACAAAACGTCATGGTTCACTGACGAGTCAGCAGCGATGACATTCCCCTCCTTTGCCCTAGACGATCTTGCCAATTTACATGAATCCGCCCAAGTGGAGTTTAAACTCGCCGGCGGGCGCGATGGCCAAGGTCAGCTTCCTGAGGATATTTGGGCAACCTATAGCTCCTTTGCCAATACGCTGGGCGGCGAGATTATTCTCGGGGTCAAGGAAGAACGCGGCCATTTTTCGATTGAAGGGATCCCGGCGCCCTTACCAGTGCTGCGCGCTTTTTGGGAAGCGCTCGATGATGATACCCAGGTAAGCCATAATATTCTTGCGGTTTCAGACGTTCAAATTATTGAAATAATGAATAAAAAGGTAATCCGCATCCATGTGCCTGAGGCGTTAGAGTCATTAAAACCTATCTATATTGGCGGCAATGCCCTTACCGGCACCTATTTTCGAGTGGGCGACGCCGATTTACATGCTAGCCCTCGGCAGGTTGAAATCCTGCTGCGACGCGCCCGGCTGTGTAAACTGCGCGCTTTAACCGCCCACACGCCAAAAGGTTAGTTTAGCGGCCACAGCACTTGGCCTCACTCATCAGCCGCCTGCGCCCTATTCGGTGCAGAGCAGTGCCAGCAATGGCTCGAGTGTTGCAATTTCAAGATGGGGTAAGAGCCCAGAACTTGGCGCGATGCCTGACCGCCCAGCACCGGGGTTTAACCACACAGACTGGCAACCCGCGAGCCGCGCCCCACGCACATCCGCGTGAAGACTGTCGCCAACATGCAGGAGTTGCCCCAACGGGAGATGTAAGCGAGCGCAGGCCAGTTCGAACATATCCCGGGCGGGTTTCATCTGTACCCCTTGCCCCGGATGCAGCACAAATTCAAACACATCGCCAAGGCCGATCCTTTGATGATCCACATTGCCATTGGTGATCCCAATGAGCCTAAAGCGTTGCCTTAAGTGATGCAATAAAGCGACGATTTCGGCTGACACTTGAAAGTCGCTGCGATGAAAGCGAAAACAGGCAAGCCCTGCATGCGCCCCTCGCTGCGCCTCGGCGGCACTGTAACCCAAACGCGCTAACCCATATTGCAAGGTCGCCAGCCTTGCGGCCGTCGTATCGTGGGCCAATTGTGGGTTTTGCTGCAACAGCTCAAGCTTGATAGCCCGCCAGTCCTGCGTCTGCCAAGGCAAAGCGCGCGGGAACTCCCGATGCAAAAACTGAATTAACTCGGCCTCAGCCTTAGCAATATAGGGCTGATTATCGTACAAGGTATCGTCAAGATCGAAACTGATCCCTTGAATATCCTGTGGCCTCAGATAGCAACGCATTATTTATCCTG
>NZ_JBOFMC010000372.1:0-13318 GCF_051658185.1 Shewanella sp.
GCACGTAATAAAATAAAGTCATGAACACCACTGCGTCCAAAACTTGCTGCATTCGTTACCATACCCACACTCCCGCTACAATTGAAAAGGCTACCGTTAAGGCAAATGTCACTTTTGCGGAGGCGGTACCCGAAGCCAATTCTTCCAATCGACCGGTATCCATTATTAAGTGGCGCAGGCCACCGAATAAGTGATATGCCAGCGCTGTCAAAATGCCCCATATAACAAACTTCACCACGAAGTTATCGAAGAGAGCTTGGACACCAGCAAAACTTTCAGCGGAAGCTAAAGTGGAATTTAACAACCACATCAGAATGCCAACAGCAAACAGCATAATGACACCGGATATACGGTGAAGAATTGACGCAATCGCAGTTGCAGGAAAGCGAATGGTCTGCAGATCTAAATGGACAGGTCTTTGCTTTTTCACGTTCTGCTCACTCAGCTCCATTGAGCATTTTTTTGTTATGTGAACCGCTTTTGTACAAACTTTATACCGAGAGGTAAATCACGACAAAAGTAATCACAAAAGCAAAGTTTAAACAAACAGTTAACTATTGGTACACAACCTTATTTAACATGTAAACAAAGGGTATTTTATAATCGTTGTTTGCTGCCTTTCTTGAGGCGGAGCAAGTATACTCGTGGCAAATGTCAAATACAAACATCACATAATGCAAATTATGTTTTTTTGATTTTTTTTCTCGTAAGTGCCAGTTCTGGCAAGGAAAGTAAAGCGTTTTATACCATGGTCTAATAAATTTAAACGGTTATTTAAATTGAAATGTGATCTGGAATGGCGTTAAAGTAATGGCGGTTTGACATGCCGCACTCACAGATGAGAATTTAGTAAGGAGAACGGGGTATGGCTGATTTAAGAGCCAAATTAGAATTACCAGGGAATGACTCGATAGAATTGCCAGTAAAACAAGGATCAGCTGGCTTTGATGTGATCGATATTAGTAAGCTTGGCAGTAAAGGATATTTCACCTTTGATCCAGGTTTTCTCGCGACAGCCTCCTGTGAATCTGCAATCACCTATATCGATGGCGATCAGGGGATATTGTTGCACCGCGGCTACCCGATAGAACAGCTCGCCGTTCAATCCGATTACCTCGACCTGTGTTATCTACTGCTTTATGGTGAACTGCCCACCACAGAGCAATATTCAGATTTTGTACACACAGTTAAAACCCACACTATGGTCCATGAGCAGCTTGCTGCGTTTTTTAGGGGCTTTCGCCGTGATGCCCACCCCATGGCCATGTTATGTGGCGTGACCGGTGCATTATCCGCGTTTTATCAAGATTCACTTGATGTCAATGATCCACACCATCGAGAAGTCGCGGCCTATCGCCTCGTTTCAAAAATGCCGACCATCGCGGCCATGTGCTACAAATACTCTGTAGGTCAACCCTTTGTTTATCCAAGAAATGACTTGAGCTACGCGGGTAACTTTTTGAGCATGATGTTTGCTGTGCCCTGTGAACCTTACAAGGTCAATCCGATTGTTGAACGTGCGATGGACAGGATCTTCATTCTACATGCGGATCACGAACAAAACGCATCCACTTCAACCGTGCGCTTAGCTGGTTCTTCAGGTGCCAACCCCTTTGCGTGTATCGCAGCGGGTATTGCATCTCTTTGGGGCCCCGCCCACGGTGGTGCTAACGAAGCGTGTTTGCAAATGTTAGAAGAAATCGGTTCAGTTGACCGCATTCCTGAATTTATTGAACGCGCGAAAGACAAAAACGATTCGTTCCGTCTGATGGGCTTTGGTCACCGGGTTTACAAAAACTTTGACCCTCGCGCCAAAGTCATGCGTGAGACCTGCCACGAAGTGCTTAACGAACTTAAAGTGCAGGATCCGCTACTGGATGTGGCGATGGAGCTTGAGCGTATCGCCTTGGAAGATGAATACTTCATTTCGAAGAAGCTTTATCCCAACGTCGATTTTTACTCAGGCATCATTATGAAGGCCATTGGTATTCCAACCAGTATGTTTACAGTACTATTTGCCCTCGCGCGTACTGTTGGCTGGATTGCCCATTGGAAAGAAATGCTGGATCAACCCGGTCACAAGATTAGCCGTCCACGCCAATTATATACGGGTGAAGTTGCCCGGAATTTTGTGGATTTACCAAAGCGATAATCTAAGTTTACGATCGGTCAATTCAAACACGAAAAGGCGCCTTAGGCGCCTTTTTTATCTCCGTAATTTAGCGTTTTTCAGCCAGTCACGGCTTGTTGCAATTGCCTACTTGAATAATCCTGATAAACCCTATTTAGTTGTCTGCATCATTTTTTAAACCTTTTCGCTACATTTTGCGTATACAGCCCAATACCTTTCAGCCTAACGCTAGCAAAACTGTTTAAAAATAATCACTTAAATATTGGCACACTTTACGCATATCTGCGGGATTGCAATTAGACAACAGGTAAATATCTTATGGAAAAGTTAAACATCACCCCATTTGCCCTCCCCTTACTGCTGCTGTTACTCCTCACAGCCTGCGGTAAAGAAGATGAAGTCAAAAAAGAACAAAAATATGCCATCCCTGTCGAGACTACCACTGTAATGCAAGGCAATGTGTCTTCTTTTTACAGCACGACCGCGACCTTAGAGGCTCCAGAGGAAGCCAATGTGGTCAGCCGCATCGCAGGATTGATTGAAACGATTACCGTAGAAGAAGGCGATCGCGTGAGCAAAGGCCAAGTCCTTGCCATTATCGATGCCAAAAGACAACAATATGATTTGGACCGCTCTGAGGCCGAAGTCAAGATTATCGCCCAAGAGCTCGACCGCTTAAAAAAAATGAACAATAAAGAGTTTATTAGCGCCGACTCCATGGCAAAACTCGAATATAACCTCCAAGCGGCAATGGCAAGAAAAGACTTGGCCGCCTTACAGGTCAAAGAAAGCCGCATCCTTTCCCCGATTGATGGCATCATTGCCAAACGCTACGTCAAAACAGGCAATATGGCTAAAGAGTTTGGGGATTTGTTTTATATCGTCAATCAAGACGAACTCCACGGCATAGTCCACTTGCCTGAGCAACAACTTGCCAGCTTAAGCCTCGGGCAAGAAGCACAAGTGTTTAGCCATCAACAGCCAAACACGCCAATTGCGGCCAAAGTGCTACGCATCAGCCCTGTGGTGGACGCCCAAAGTGGTACCTTTAAGGTGACCTTAGCGGTCCCTAATCAAGCTGCCCGACTAAAAGCGGGGATGTTTACTCGGGTGGAGCTTAAATATGACACCCATGAAAATGTCATCACAGTGCCCTATAGCGCATTAATCAACCAAGATAATCAACAAGCCCTCTATGTGATTGAAAGCGCTCAAGCGCAGCGGCGCGTCGTGGAAATTGGCTATCGTCAGGGCGACACTGTGGAAATTCTCTCGGGCGTCAAACCGGGTGAGCGCATCGTCACCCGTGGCCAGCAAAATTTAAAAGATCAAGCCTTAGTCGAGGTGATCACTCCACTCAATGTTGCGTCAGCACAACCACAGTAGGAGTTTTTCATGTCGATGATTAGCACTTCTGTCAAACGGCCAGTGACCGTTTGGATGTTTATGCTGGCCATCATGCTATTTGGCATGGTGAGCTTTTCCCGCTTAGCGGTAAAATTGCTGCCAGATCTTAGTTATCCCACTCTGACAATACGCACCACCTATGATGGCGCGGCGCCGGTGGAGGTTGAGCAACTCGTCTCTAAACCCATTGAAGAGGCCGTTGGCGTGGTTAAGGGACTGCGCAAGATAAGTTCCATTTCTCGCTCCGGCATGTCCGATGTGGTGCTCGAATTTGAATGGGGCACCACCATGGACATGGCGAGCTTAGATGTGCGGGAAAAGCTTGATACCATCACCTTACCCCTCGATGTTAAAAAGCCATTATTACTGCGTTTTAACCCGAATCTTGACCCGATTATGCGCCTTGCGCTCCCCGTCGCAGCGGGAAGTCAAGCCGAGCTTAAACACATGCGCACCTACGCGGATGAAGAGCTCAAGCGCCGCTTAGAAGCCCTTGCCGGGGTTGCCGCAGTCCGCTTATCCGGTGGCTTAGAGCAAGAAGTGCATATTCTGCTCGATCAAGAAAAACTCGCTCAAATCAATCTTAATGCCGATGATATTAAACGCCGGATAGGCGAAGAAAATATCAACCTCTCTGCGGGTAAAGTCATCCAAGGTGATCGCGAATACCTGGTCAGAACGCTTAATCAATTCAATTCTATCGACGAACTGGGCCAAGTGATCGTCTATCGCGACGCGCAAAAATTGGTGCGGTTATTTGAGGTGGCAACCATTCGCGATGCGTATAAAGATCGCAGTGACATTACCCGTATCGGTAACCAAGAATCGATTGAATTAGCCATTTACAAAGAAGGCGATGCTAACACCGTCGCCGTGGCCAAGACCTTACGGGACGAACTGGCCAAGATCAACCAAACAGCCCAGCAAAACCCACTTAAGGTGATTTACGATCAATCGGAGTTTATCGAAAGTGCCGTGAGCGAAGTCACCTCATCGGCGCTCATGGGCAGTGTGTTAGCCATGCTGATCATCTACCTGTTTTTACGCAACATCATCCCCACCTTAATTATTTCGATTTCGATCCCCTTCTCGGTGATCGCCACCTTTAACATGATGTATTTTGCCGATATAAGCTTAAACATCATGTCATTAGGTGGTATTGCGCTGGCGATTGGGCTGTTGGTTGACAACGCCATCGTGGTACTCGAAAACATCGACCGCTGCCGCAGCGAAGGCATGAGTAAACTGGAGGCCGCCATCACGGGAACCCAAGAGGTCGCGGGCGCCATTGGGGCCTCAACCCTAACCACCCTGGCAGTGTTTGTGCCGTTGATTTTTGTTGATGGTATTGCGGGCGCCCTGTTTTCCGACCAAGCCCTTACCGTTACCGTCGCCCTATTAGCCTCGTTGTTAGTGGCGTTAACCTCCATTCCCATGCTGGCGTCCCGCGAAGGATTTAAGCTGCAATCAGTACCTGCGCAAAGTGCGCCAAAGACAGTGCCCAGCAGCCGGTGGGGCAAGGTGGCCCATTATAGTGTGGCCGTCCTCACCTTCCCGATATTATTGTTGTTTAATTACTTTCCCCGCGCACTCTTGACCGTTGGCCTGAGTGTCGGCTGCTTAAGCTCATGGCTGATAGGGCTTTTTATGCGTCCATTAAGCCTTGGATTTAATTATGCCTACCAGAGTATTGAGCAGCGGTATCATCGGCTGTTAGCGAGCGCGCTTAATAAGCAAGTCACCACACTGCTGCTCACCTGTGCAGTGACCCTCGGCAGTATCAGTTTACTGCCACGCCTTGGCATGGAACTTATCCCGCCGATGGATCAGGGCGAATTTTATGTCGAAATGTTACTGCCACCCGGCACCGCCGTCAGTGAAACCGATAAGGTATTACAACAACTCGCCAACTCAATTAAGCAAAGAACTGAAGTAAAACATACATATAGCCAAGCAGGCAGTGGCGGATTGATGACCTCAGATACCCGCCGCGGCGGTGAAAACTGGGGCCGTCTACAGGTTGTGCTTGAAGATCATAACGCCTATGAGGCCATCACCGATATTCTGCGTCAGAGTGCAAGCCGCATCCCTGAGCTTGAGGTCAATATCGAGCAGCCAGAGCTTTTTAGCTTTAAAACCCCACTGGAAATCGAGCTTAGCGGGTACGATTTAGCCGTACTTAAGCACAGTGCCGATAACTTAGCCAAGGCACTGGCCGACTCCGCAAGGTTGACCGATATCAACACCAGTTTACGGGATGGCCAGCCCGAGCTCAGCATTCGCTTTGATCATGCCCGTTTAGCCGCGCTTGGCATGGACGCTCCAACCGTCGCCCAGCGGATTGCCCAACGCATCGGCGGAACCATCGCCAGTCAGTACACCGTCCGTGACCGTAAGGTGGATATTTTGGTGCGCAGTCAACTGAGCGAGCGCGATCAGGTCAGTGATATCGACAGGCTTATCATCAATCCTGACAGTGAGCAGCCCATTCCTTTGAGTGCGGTCGCCGAGGTTTCCCTGCAATTAGGTCCATCGGCCATTAACCGTACGAGCCAGCAGCGCGTTGCCTTGATCTCGGCCAACTTGGCCTATGGCGATCTGAGCGATGCGGTGGCCGAAGCCGAGCAAATCCTCGCCAAGCAGCACTTACCCACCTCAGTGCAAGCGCGTTTTGGCGGCCAAAATGAAGAAATGGAGCACTCCTTCCAATCCCTCAAAATTGCCCTGATCCTCGCCATCTTTTTGGTGTATTTAGTCATGGCAAGCCAATTTGAATCGCTATTACACCCGTTACTGATCCTCTTTGCCGTGCCAATGGCTTTAGCCGGCAGTGTATTAGGACTTTTTATCACCCAAACCCATTTAAGTGTGGTGGTCTTTATTGGCCTTATTTTGCTCGCGGGGATCGTGGTCAATAACGCGATTGTGTTGGTCGACCGGATAAATCAACTGCGCAGCGAAGGCACAGAAAAGCTTGAGGCCATACGCGTGGCGGCGAAGTCTCGACTCAGACCGATTATGATGACCACCCTCACCACCGTCCTAGGGTTATTACCTATGGCCTTAGGGTTAGGTGATGGCGCCGAAATGCGGGCACCGATGGCAATCACAGTGATCTTTGGCCTGAGCATTTCCACCCTATTGACCTTAATTGTCATTCCAGTGCTCTATGCCCGGTTCGATCGCAAAGTGTATCGCGAGGTGTTAACCCCGAGTGTTGCCCATGATGCACCGGAGGCACGCCCATGAATCTCACCCATTTAGCGATTAAACGGCCCGTCACCACCAGCATGTTTTTCTTTGCGATTTTCCTATTTGGCCTCGTTTCGAGTCGGCTATTGCCGCTCGAAATGTTCCCCGGTATCGACATTCCGCAAATCGTCGTCCAAGTGCCCTACAAGGGCTCGACCCCGGCAGAAGTCGAGCGCGACATTACTAAGGTGCTAGAGGAGTCTCTTGCGACCATGGGCGGGATTGATGAGCTCGAGTCTGAGTCGTCCCAGGACGGCGCCGAAATCGAAATCAACATGAAATGGGGTGAGAATGTTGCCACCAAGAGCTTAGAGGCTCGGGAAAAAATTGATGCGGTGCGCCATTTACTCCCTCGCGATGTCGAGCGCGTGTTTATCCGCCAATTCTCCACCGCCGATATGCCAGTGCTCACCATCCGCATCGCCAGCGAGCGTGAATTATCGGGAGCATTTGATTTGCTCGATAAACAACTGAGGCTGCCCCTTGAGCGCGTCAGTGGAGTTTCGCAGGTTAACCTCTATGGCGTTGAGCAAAAGCAAATTGAAGTGCGTATCGATGCTAAGCGCCTCGCCGCCAGCGGCTTGTCGGCCAACGAGTTACAAGCACGGCTTGGCCGAGAAAACTTTGTCATCAGCGCAGGCACCTTACGCTCCAGTCAGTTAATTTATCAGGTATCACCTAAGGGCGAGTTTAGAAATCTTGAAGAAATCCAAGCGTTAGTGTTAACCCCAGGCTTAACCTTAGGGGATATCGCCACGATTGGCTTTGCTCTGCCTGAGCCCACGGAAGGCCGCCACCTCGACATGCGCTATGCCGTAGGATTAGATGTATTTAAGTCCTCCGGCGCCAACCTTGTCGATGTCTCTAACCGGGTGCTGAAGGTCATCGAGCAGGTTAAGCAAGATCCGCAATTTGAAGGCATTCGGCTATTTATCATGGAAGATCAAGCGGCGGGGGTAAAATCTTCCCTTATGGATCTGCTGATGTCTGGGTTGATGGGCGCGCTGCTGTCTTTTGTGGTGCTGTATCTGTTCCTGCGTAACATTAAGATGACGTTAGTCGTTGTCTCCTCCGTGCCCATTGCTATCGCACTCACCCTCGCGGCGATGTACGTCCTCGGTTACAGCTTAAATATTTTATCGATGATGGGCCTGCTGCTCGCCATCGGCATGCTTATCGATAACGCGGTGGTGGTCACCGAAAGCGTGCTGCAGGAAAAACAGCATCCCCTTGCAAAGGATAATCAAACGGCTGTGCTCACCGGCGTCGATAAAGTCTCCCTTGCCGTATTGGCGGGCACCCTCACGACGGCGATTGTGTTTTTACCCAATATCTTTGGCGTCAAAGTGGAGATCACCGTTTTCCTCGAGCACGTCGCTATCGCAATTTGTATCTCCCTTGCGGCCTCATTACTGGTAGCTAAGACATTAATTCCATTAATGTTGACGAAATTTCACTTCGAAATCGCCGCAAGAACGACGCCAAGCCGCTATCAAGCATTTTACAACGATAGCTTAAGGTGGGTATTGCAGCGCCCTTGGCGTTCAAGCCTGATCGCCATTGCCATTTTAGGCTCAACGGCCCTGCCCCTCTCGATGGTTAAACAGGACAAGCAGGACAGTCCGAGCCAAGAGCGCATCTATATCAATTACCAAGTCGAGGGCAGGCATCATCTGAGCGTCACCGAAGCCATGATCAAGCAAATGGAAACCTATCTTTATAATAATAAAGAGCAATTCCATATCGACTCCGTCTACAGCTACTACGCCGCCGACGATGCTTCCTCGGTGATCCTCTTAAAAAAGGACTTACCACTGCCCCTTGAGGAATTAAAAACCAAGATCCGCGAGGGCTTTCCTCGCTATTCCATCGCCAAACCTCAATACGGTTGGGGGGATGATAATTCCGGGGTCAGAGTAACCTTAACCGGGCGCTCGACCAGCGAACTTATCCAGCTAAGCGAGCAAATCCTCCCCTTGCTCTATAACATCAAAGGCTTACAAGATGTGCGCTCCGAGCTAAACGCCGCTCAACAGGAAGTGTTGATCCGCATCGACAGGCAAATGGCGGCAAGATTAGATTTAAAACTGAACGAAATCGCCGCGACCATTTCAATGGCGCTGCGGGGCGCGCCGTTACGCTCTTTTCGCCACGATCCTAATGGTGAGCTGCGGATAGAACTCGCTTACGCTAAGGAGTGGCGCCAATCCCTTGATAAACTCAAACAACTGCCGATTATTCGCCTCGATAACCGGGTGTACACCCTCGACAACCTCGCCAGTATCGAGATCCAACCGAGGTTTGACACCATCAAACACTATAACCGCCAAACATCCCTTTCGATCGGCGCTAATTTAGACAATATGACGACCGAGGAGGCTCAAACCAAAATCACCCAAGTGATGGACAATATTCATTTTCCTGACGGCTATCGCTACTCATTACGGGGCGGCGTTGAGCAGCAAGATGAAGATCAAAATATCATGATCATCAATATGCTACTGGCAGTTGCCATGATTTATATCGTGATGGCGGCCCTATTTGAGTCTTTACTGCTGCCCACGGCCATTATTACCTCTATCCTGTTTTCGATCACCGGGGTGTTTTGGGCGCTATGGCTGACTGGCACGCCCAATTCGGTGATGGCGATGATAGGCATCTTAATTTTATTAGGGGTCGTGGTGAATAACGGGATCGTACTGGTGGATCAAATCAACCAAATGACCCCTGAGCTTGATAAACTCTCGGATACCATACGGGAGGTGTGTATCACCCGGCTGCGCCCAGTGCTGATGACCGTTGGCACAACGGTGCTCGGGCTTATTCCACTGGCCATGGGCGAAACCCAAATTGGCGGCGGTGGTCCACCCTATTCGCCCATGGCGATTGCCATTATTGGCGGCCTGACGTTCTCCACCCTCACCAGCCTGTATTTGGTGCCTTTGTGTTATCAACTGCTGTATCTAATGCGCCTTCGCGCAGCGGTACGCTTTACACAAGCCAATCGCTTAGCGCAGCAGCTGTTGCCATGGACAGTGTCAGCACCTCTGCACAGTAAGCGTCAATGAGGATCCTACAGAACGAGTGATATGCCAACAGTATCGCGCCCCATAATCATCACTATTCATGGTCATTATGGGGTGCACCGGTGTTATTTTGCGCAGACCCTAAAATGGATCAGATACAATTGCTCAAGCCCTGGGTAAATCTTGCCAATCACCTCTTGTAATTGCGCTAAGGTCATATTTTCCTGCGTGGCGTGGATATCACTCAGTTCACTGCGCCTTATCGGTGTCACGGCTAAAATTTCAATGTCACAAAACCATCGGTCTGTTTCAAAGGTTGATACGGGCAAAATTTGCCCTGCAACCACATGAGATTCGGCCTCATCCCTTAAGGTAATGGTTTTAGCCCCGCTTAAAATATCCTGCTCGAAGCGTTCAAAAAAAGTCAATTGAGTTAACAAGAGCATTCCTTCCAATGAGTTATCTGACAAACTGAACAACTAAACCTATTCGCAACTCAGCCTAGGTTCCCAAAGGCAGCTATGATAGTGAGTTTTAGCCGTCACCGACAGCCAAATCATCAAAGTGATGCCTCACGGAGAAATCAGGCAATCATGCGGGCACAGCCATGGTGCTTTTATCGACAAACCACAGCAAAGCATGGTCAGTTTGCTCAGATTAAGTTAGAATCCGCCCTCAATTGAGCCCTAGGCCGCCGGTTACCGCTCAGCGCGGGGCGAAACGAGATTAGAGACCTTATGAACAAGAAACAAAAAATCATCAAGAAAATTGCAAAACGAGCAAAGGCAAGACTCAATAAAGTCGACCCCGCGACTATTGGTGCCCCGGTAAAATCCGGTTATATCTCTAAGGCAGAACGCGCCAAGATGGCCGCACTCGCCGCAGCTGAGACTGAAGGCACCAGTGTTGAGCAAGCAGACACGCCAACTCATATTGCCTAATCAGCTTGGTTAGCGAGTCACGCCTCACCGCGTTACGCCATCACCTTGCCGCGATTTTATAGGCACGGCGCCCCCCTATAGATAATCAACACGCTACGCCTGTGTGCCCTTGCGCATAGGTGCGTTTAATGCTGTCTTTATAGGTACGTTTACTGCGGTCACATCCACACGCTAATGTTGTTTGAACGCATTGATGTTTTAACGCGCAACGCCTGTGCGCTGCAGCCGATGTAAACGCTGGATCCCTAAGGCAATCAACGCCAGTAAGGTTAACGACCCCACCACCACGCCCCGCCAGTGGGCCTCATGCCAAAACAACATTAAGTAGGGCCCCCCGAGGGCGGCACCTAGGTAGTAACAGCACAAATACAATGAGGTTGCCTTAGCTCGATGCTGACTTGCGCGCAGCACCACAAAGGTATTGCAACAACTGTGGGTTAAGAAAAACCCGCAGGCCGTCAGCAAAAATCCCCCACAAATAGCCAGCGCGGTATCAAACAAGGTCAGCAAGGTACCTAGCGCCATCAGGCACCAAGCCCATTGATATAATTGGTGTTGTCCCCATTTGGCGAGCCATCTGGCGCTATAGTAAGACGCAAATGTCCCACTGGAATAACACAAAAAAATCAAGGTTGCCTGAAACCGGCTCCACTCATAGGGCGGTGCCATTAAGTGCAATTGAATGAAACTAAATTGATTGACCATCATCATAAAAGTGATGCCGCCAATGGCGTAGGCAAGGCGCATTTGCCCATCGGCCAAATGATGGTAAAACCCCTGCAGATCCTGGCGCAAACGGCCCCCGCGTGACAGAGCACTAACCGCCTTTGGCGTCGCAGTTCCCACAGGGGAAACCGCAGGCCAAGGCAGTAAATAATGGGTTAAGGCGACACCTGCAAGGGTAACTAAAAATAGCCACCACATGGAAGCTTGCCAAGAGAAATACTGGGACAGCAAGCCACCAAGCAATCGCCCGGCGATGCCACCGATACTGTTGGCCATAATGTAAATCCCCGCAGCTTTGAGCATAGTGCTAGGGGACAATTGCTCTTTGAAATAGGCCATCGCGATGGCGGGCACTGCCGCAAGCAGCGCCCCCTGCAACAGGCGTACCCACATCAGGGCATTAAAATCTGCCGCCCAAATAAGCAATAGATTCGATAGCGCCAGCCCCCACAAGCTCACCACTATCGGGGTATGGCGCCCAATACGGTCCGACACCAATGCATAAATCAATAATGAAAAAGCCAAAGAAAAACTGCTCACCGATAAAATCAGTGTCGCCTGCGAGCCGGGAATAGAAAAATGCTCCGCCAGTAACGGCAGCATCCCCTGCATTAAATACAAATTGATATACACCACCACCGAGGCCACGCATAAAGCCCACATCAAGCGCGTATCTCGTTGTGGGTTATCAATCAGCGGCTTATTGTTATTCATAGTGTCTAACACGGCTTGCACTTGGGCCTCGATAACCTGCAATCATTGGATAGACAAAGGTTATCACTGGCAATACCATAACAATAATAAATAATTTATATCGTTGTTATTGATTTTTGTTATAGCAAAGCGCTTGCATAAGGCCTGATTTAAGTCATGGCTTACCCACGACGAGGCCAACGATATCAATAACGCATCCGGCAACACAATCAGCCTGGTAGCACATAGAAGGTACCCCAGTGGATATACGCCAACTCAAGCATTTAGATGCCCTTGCCAGCACGGGCAGTTTTACCGCCGCCGCCAAAAAACTCAATATGGCGCAGCCCGCGCTCAGTCAAAGCATCAAACGGCTAGAGCAATCCCTTGGCGTCACCTTAATTAATCGCACTAGCAATAAACACGACAAATGGCTCGCCCTCACGGCCGAGGGCGTGGTGTTGCATCAACATGCCAGTTCGATCCTCAAACAGCTCAAACAAGCCGAGGCGCAGATCCGCGCGATGGCCAATTTAACCTCTGGGGAAGTGCGCATTGCCGTACCAGGCATGTTAGGTTCTTTTTATCTGCCCTCGCGCTTAATGGCATTTCGGCACCAACATCCTGAATTAAAATTATCCTTGTTTGAAGGGGGCACCCGCGATGCGCTGCGAATGTTGCAACAAGAAGAAGTGGATATCGCTATCATTACCGCCCAGGATCTTCAGAGTGATTTTGATAGCCAACTGTTGATCCGAGAACAAATGGTCATCGCCATGGGCGCAGAACATCCGCTGGCACAGTGTCAAGCCGTGAGCCTGAATGAATTTTTAGATCATGAACTGGTGATGTTTAAAACCGGCTACTTTCACCGCGAATGGATATTATCTCAAGCAAAGGCACTGGGAAAAAAGCCCAACATTGCTTTTGAAACTAACCTGATAAACCTGATTAAACAAATTGTATCCCAAGGCTTTGGCATCACCAGCGTACTGGAAATGGCGATCAGTGCTAAGGATGATATTTTAGCAAAACCCTTCGAGCCGCCAGTGTATTTAAACCTCCATATTGCTTGGAAAAAGCAGCGGCCAGTCAGTCAAGCCGACCGCGCTTTTGTCGAGTTTTTGATGCGCCACCGCTAA
>NZ_JBOFMC010000373.1:0-1515 GCF_051658185.1 Shewanella sp.
GCTTTTATGCCGGCCTCAAAGGCATGTTTTATCGGTTGAACCTCGCTCACCGTATCGGCCAGTTCGATAATCGCTCGGTGGCAGGCGCGGCCAGTGATAATCACATGCTGCATGGGGGGGCGATTGTTAAGTGCCGTCAGTACCCGCTCGACATCAAGATAGTGATAACTCACCATATAGGTCAGTTCATCGAGCATCACACAATCAATGCTCTCGTCTTGCAGTAACGCTTCAGCGGCTTCCCAAGCGACTAGGGCGGCAGCGGTATCCTTTTCTTTATCTTGGGTTTCCCAAGTAAAACCAGTGCCCATCACATGAAAATTAACGCCTGCACCTTCAAGCAGATTACGCTCGCCGCATTCCCAAGTGCCCTTGATAAATTGCACTACAGCGGCTTTTTTGCCATGGCCCACGGCGCGGGCAACGGTGCCAAAACCTGAGGTCGACTTACCTTTGCCATTGCCCGTTAGGACTAACAAAATGCCCTTTTCATCCTGAGCGGCGGCAATTTTGGCATCGACTCCCGCTTTGAGTTTTTGTTGGCGCGCCTTGTGGCGTTCGGCCTTTAATTGTTCTTGATTATTATCGTTTGCAGTTGTCATGGTTTAGTGTTCATCCTACGGCTTAACGGAGGCGGTTAAGATTGCCTGTAATTGTGGTAAGTCTAGATGTTCGGCTAATACATCGGCCAACCTATCCAGTTGTTGCTCTCGAATAGCATTAATATCAATTGCTTGTGCATCTTTTAACCCGGCCCAGCGCAGAATTAACTGGCACGCTGCAGGGCTGTCGAATAGCCCATGTAAATACGTGCCTGACACTTGCCCGTCCTCACTTAAGCAGCCGTCGGCAAAAGACTTTTCTGCCTGTTTATCGCAAGTACGCTCATTTATCAAGCGTAATGGCGCGCCCTTGGCGGCCTCACTGGAGGTGAGATATTGGGACTCGCCGCAGTGGATCTCATAACCTTTGACGGCCACAGTCTGCCCTCGCAAGGTCAACTCGCCTACAACGCTCCGTAACTGTTTTTCGGCGCTAAATTCGGTGGTTATGGGTAAATACCCCAGCCCTTGGCTAGTCCCGAGCGCATCTTCTATCCCTAACGGATCGGCAATGCGCTCACCCAGCATTTGATAACCACCACAAATTCCCAGCACTTTACCGCCGTAGCGCAAATGCTTGGCAATTTGTTTATCCCAGCCTTGCTCGCGTAAAAAGGCTAAATCGGCTCGCACATTTTTACTGCCGGGCAAAATCAGCAGATCGGCGGCGATCTCCGGCGTCTGAGCTAAGGCTTGCGTCTGCAACGACACATAATCAAAATCGATATCAGGATGCAGCCTTAGTGGATCAACATCCGTGTGATTGCTGGTGCGCGGATACACCAGTACCCGCACCTTAAAACGGCTCATTGCCGGCTTGACTTAAATGTTCCACGTCGTGAAAGGCATCAAACATCAGCAGCGTGTGGCTAAGGGCATCGGCGGCAGCGCTGGCAAGTTCGGTGTGGCTTAG
>NZ_JBOFMC010000374.1:0-6771 GCF_051658185.1 Shewanella sp.
GCCAAAGTCTGTATTTTGGCTCGAGTCTGCTGCTGCAATCGGTGCAGGCAGGTCATCTGGCGAGCACACTCGGTTGGAATGCCATTCTCCACGGCGACAGGCTAGGCGCATTAATCGCCTGCGAGTCAGAACATTTGGAATTAAAGCCCCGCAGTCGCCGCCAAGGAATGTTGCAACTGATCGCCGGGCTTTGTCGGCTCCATGCGCATCAGCTCAATCATCTGGGCGAGACCAAACGCGACCCTGACCATCTATTACGCGCCTGCCAGCGGTTGCAACGCATTGCCAAACCGGGATCGCTCATTTGGATCATCACCGATGGCAGCCACTTTAGCCCTGCCTGCTTAGCTCCCCTGACCGAACTGAAACGCCATTGCGACATCGGCGCTTATTTAATTACCGATCCCCTGCGCCAAGGCACGCTCCCCTTGCCCAAGCAATTTAACTTGCCGGTACGGGAAGGAGAAACCGATAGGGTGCTAACCCCACAAAGTTACCAAGCGTGGCTGTTGCAGCAGCAGCATCAACAACAGCAATTTATCGGGATGATGCAGCAGCTCAAGGTACGGACCCAGTTAATTGATGCCGCGCGCCCCTTAGGAGATCAACTCGCAGTATTCCAATAACGCTGGGGCAAACAGGTTAAGTCGCCATCCCTGCAAGGCGGCTTTCTGAGCCGAATAAGTTGATACAAGTGAGCCTAGACAACTCGCCTTAAGGAAATAGTCGAAGGAAATAGCCAAGCGCGATAATCGATAGCAGTTATCAAACTGCACTAACTGTCAAGCTACACTAACTATCAAGCAGCACTAAAGAGCAAACTTTGCTTAGCTGCACTTAAGCGAGTTGAACTGAATTGAACCACCATGAATTTAACCCAAGATGTAGAGTGAGCACCCAATAGTGAATCCACTTTCCGGTAATCGAACAACTATGAATCCAAGGCTAAGGGGGCGAGGCCCTCGGCTAATTCCCACATCATTAACCACTCTGGGCGTTAGCACTTCGGCGTTCGGCTCGCTGTTGCTTGCATCCCTTAGCTTTGCGGCAACACCCGATCCTGCCCTCGACCAATTACAGGACATTATCCCCCCAGAGCCCATCGGTCCTTGGCCATGGGCAATCGGCTATTGGTTAGCCCTCACTCTTGCCATCGTACTTTGTCTTGCTGGCCTAAGCTGGTATCGCAAACGGCACACATTCTTGGCGCCTAAAAAAGCGGCGCGGCAACGCGTTAACTCACTTGATAGGCAAGCTGTCGATTATCCAAGCGAAGTGAACAGCTTACTCAAACGCACCGCCTTAAGTTACCTGCCAAGGTCAAAGATTGCCAAACTCGATGGTAGTGCTTGGGCCACCTGGCTTGATAGCCGCCTAGCCGCAGATCTGCGTGGGCGCATCGGCCCCTTGCTGGATATGCGCCATCAGGGCCGTGGCCTTACCGATGCACAAGCTGAGCAATTGCATCTTTTGGTTAATGCTTGGTTTGCCTCCAATGCCCCCTTCCTAGCACCAGAGGCAGTGAGTGACACCGGCACCTTAACCCCAGCAGAAACCTGCTCGAGGCGCCCAAGCCCTGACGCCTGCGGGGCGACAGCTCGCCCCGAACCGGAGGAAAAATGTTAAGTATTGCTTGGCCTTGGCTATTGATTTTATTGCCTTTACCCTTATTGTTACGCCGCCAACAGACCGCACTGGTCGATGGTGGGCGGTTACAACTCCCAGGGATCAGCCAAACAGTGAAGGCGCAACACCGGACTCATTCTCCCCGCAGTCGCAAAAGTTACTGGCTAATGTGGTGCTTGTTAGTGCTCGCTATCGCGCGCCCGCAGTGGCTTGGTGAGCCTATCGAATTGCCAAGCAAAGGTCGGGATCTCATGCTGGCGGTCGATCTTTCCGGCAGCATGCAAATTGAAGACATGATCATCAATGGCAAGACGGTGGATCGCTTCACCTTGATCCAGCAGGTGGTCAGTGACTTTATCGAACGGCGTAAGGGCGATAGAATCGGCCTCATTTTGTTTGCTGATCACGCCTATTTACAAGCGCCCCTGACCCAAGATAGGCGCAGCGTCGCACAATTTTTACGGGAGGCGCAAATCGGCTTAGTCGGTAAACAAACCGCCATCGGTGAGGCGATTGCCCTTGGGGTTAAACGCTTTGAACAAATAGATGAAAGCAATCGCGTGTTGATTTTATTGACCGATGGTTCCAACAACGCCGGCAATATCGACCCGGATCAAGCCGCCGACATTGCTGCACATCGGCAGGTCACCATTTATACCGTCGGCGTGGGCGCCGATGTGTTAGAACGGCGCACCTTATTTGGCCGCGAACGGGTCAATCCTTCAATGGATCTGGATGAAACTCAGCTACAACGCATTGCAGAGGTGACCCAAGGCCGGTATTTTCGCGCCCGCAATACTGAGGAGCTCAATCAGATCTATCAAGAAATTGACAAACTGGAGCCCGTGAGCCGTGAACAGCTCAGTTATCGGCCCCAAGCCGACCTCTTTTACTGGCCACTTGGGCTGGCGTTACTCACCAGCCTGTGGATCTGCCTGCGCCAGTTACCCTTATTTGCCTCAAAGCAAGCACTGCGCAAGGCTTTAACGCCAAGAACAGGAAAACACTGAATCCATGACACTGCATTTTATTCGTCCTGAGTGGCTATTCGCCCTACTCCCTCTCGCGTTAGTGCTGTGGCTCCTTCGACGCCAGCACCCAGGCTATAGCGCGTGGGATCGCTACATTGCCCCTCATCTAGCCAAAGTGTTAGTTAGTCCCTCGCAGACGCAATCGCGCCGCCCATTAACCCTGCTGGCATTGAGCTGGTTAATTGCGACTCTCGCGCTGGCCGGCCCTGCGCTAAACAAACAATCCTTACCCGTCTTTGCCAGTGAGCAAGGGCGCGTATTAGTGATGGACATGTCCATCTCGATGTTTGCCACGGACATTGCCCCAAACCGCTTAACCCAAGCCAAATTTAGGGCAACGGATCTGCTGCGCAGCCTCAAAGAAGGTGAAACCGGCCTTATTGCCTTTGCGGGAGAGGCATTTACCATCAGCCCATTAACCCGCGACAACGCCACCTTACTGAATTTGCTGCCAACCTTAACCCCGGAGATCATGCCAGTGCTAGGTTCAAACCTTGCATCAGCCCTGCTCCAAGCCAAGCAGTTGCTGCTCCAAGGCGGCCACCTTCGCGGAGATATCATCCTGATGACCGACGGCATTAGCCCCCAGCAATTTGATGCCGCCCACGGCGTGCTCAAGGGGACGGATTATCGCCTCGCCATTATTGGCTTTGGTACTGCCCAAGGCGCACCCATTCGCTTACCCGACGGGCAATTGCAGCGCGATAGCAGTAACGAGATCGTAGTCGCAACAACCGATTTCCAGTTGTTACATCAACTCGCCAGTAACCATAAAGGCATCGTTTTACCCTATAATGCCGCTGGCGCGGATCAGAACCAATTACAGCAATGGCTGAGCTCCGCAGGGGATGCCAAAGCCACGGAGCTGGAGGGTGAAACCTGGCAGGATCTCGGCCCCTACCTTGCGCTGCTGTTATTGCTGCCGGTGCTGTTAAGTTTTCGGCAAGGGATGTTAGCGAGCCTAAGCCCAGTGTTGTCTCCCATGCTCGGCCCGATAACGGCGATGGTTGTCTGCGGCTTAATGTTTGCCCCCAAGGATGCCCACGCGTCCCTCTGGCAGGATTTATGGCAAACCCAAGATCAACAGGCCATGAAGGCCTATCAATCCCAAGATTACCAACGCGCCGCAGAGCAATTTACCAATCCCCAATGGCGAGGCAGCGCCCAATATAAAGCGGGTGAATATGAGCAAGCGCTCAACACCTTCAGTCAGGATAGCTCTGCCCAAGGCCTCTACAATCAAGGTAATGCTCTGATGCAGCTAGGTAAGCCCGATAAAGCGAAGGAGCGTTATCAAGCAGCCCTTGCCGAGCAAGCCGATTTTCCGGCAGCCAAAGCCAATCTGGCATTAGCTGAACAGCTGTTAGCGCAGCAACAGCAGGCGTCAGGCCAACAGGGCAATGGCCAAGATAACTCTGGCGACAATAGACAAGATAACTCTGGCAACAATGGACAAAATAACGCCGGCGACAATGGCGCCGACCAACAGAGCGCAGGAGAACAAAGCCCAGAAGAACAGCGCTCAGGACAAGCACAAGGCGATCAGCATCAAACAACACAGGCCCAAACTGAGCCACAGGACAACAGCCGCACATCGGCAGCGCCTAATACCCATAGTGCAAATACACATGATCCGAAGGCGCAGAGTGAAAAGGACAGTGCAGAGCCTCACACGCCAACGGCTGAGCAATCGTCTGCACAAAACGCCAACGACGCCAGCCAACAAGCATCAGCAACGGAGCCACAAACGCCGCCGACAACATCTGACGATCAGGCAGCCAATCATGAGCCCAATGATGAGCCTAATCATGAGCCCAATAAAAGCGCCCAAGATGCCTTAGCCGATGTCCAAGATGCGCCAGATAATGAGGCAAAAATGCTGGCCGATAGCGCTCAGCAAGCCAACTCGGCAGCAAGCGCCCCAAACGCCAAAGACAGCCCTGCGCCAAGCACACAAGCAAATACCCCGGTAGGTGACACTATCGCGCCCCTTACGCCCGCGCGCGAACCGCTGCCAGCGCAAATGCAACGCGCGCTGCGCGCTGTCAGCGAGGATCCACAAGTGTTACTGCGTAACAAGATGCAACTCGAATATCAAAAACGCCGTGCAAATGGCCAAATCTCAAGGGATAACGAACAGTGGTGAAAAAACATATTTGTATCCTCCTCCTCGCCCTCAGCGCTTGGAGTCCTGCCTATGCGCTCACTCGTCTTGAGGCGGCCATCG
Organism: Shewanella sp.; assembly: GCF_051658185.1. Classification (GTDB taxonomy): domain Bacteria; phylum Pseudomonadota; class Gammaproteobacteria; order Enterobacterales; family Shewanellaceae; genus Shewanella. Next base: position 4,885 of record NZ_JBOFMC010000374.1, read on the forward strand.
ATCGCAATCCGGTGATGGAGGGTGAATATTTTGTGCTCAATATCAGTGCCGATGATGAGGTCGATACCGCTCAGCTCGATACCTCTGCCCTACTTAAGGATTTTATTGTGGGGCGCACCAGCGTCAGCCGTAGCACCCAAATCATCAACTTCAATACGGCCAAAGAAACCCGCTGGCAAATCCTGCTGTCGCCCAAGCAACAGGGCCAATTAACCATCCCAGCCTTTACCTTGGATGGGGTGAGCTCGGCGCCCATTCCCCTAAAGGTCGTCGAGAGTGGCAGCCAAACGGTGCAAACCAAAAACCTGTTCATCGATGCAAGCCTCTCTAGCGATGAGGCCTATGTCGGCCAATTGCTCACCTATCGCGTAAAACTGTATCTCGCGGTTGAATTGCAGCGGGGAGTATTAAATGCACCTGTGGTTGAAGGTGCGCAAATCAAGCAAATTGGCGAGGATAAAGACGGTTCCGAAATTGTCGATGGCCGCCGCTATCGGGTGATTGAACGCACCTACGGTCTCATTCCTGATCTGCCCGGCCAAGTCAATATTCAAGGGGCGACGTTCGCAGGCGATGTGCTGGTCGAATCCCAACGCCGAGGCGGCATGTTTGCGTTTAACGAAAGTCGCCCGATGCAAGCAGGCGCGCCAGCCTTAACCGTGCAGGTCAATCCCCCACCCGCGAGCTTCCAAGGCCAATGGCTCGTCGCGGATCTGGTCGCCTTAAAAGAGACCTTTCCGGAGGAGATAACCGAGTTCACGCTGGGCAACCCCATCACGCGCACCCTAACCTTGCTAGCCTCCAATGCCGATGAAAACAGCTTACCTGATATCCCCTTAACATTACCCGAGGCGCTCAAGCAATATCCAGAAAAGCCCCAACGACAAAGCTTTGTCCGCGACACACAAATTGTATCCCAGTACAGTATCACTACGGCCATCGTCCCCACCCAAGCAGGCACATTTACCCTACCGGAGATCACCGTGCCTTGGTGGAACCCGCACCTTAAGCGCCAAGAGCTAGCCACTTTGCCGGCACGCACCATCGTGGTCAAAGGCAGTCCGCAAGCGCAGGCGACAGAGCCGTCCTTATGGCAATCGCCAGTCGAAACCGTCAATTACTGGCCGTGGATCAGTGCACTATTGGCCACTCTCTGGCTTGTGACCTTAGTCGCATGGCGCCGCGCACTCAACCAAGTGTCAAACTCAGCTCCGCTGGCGGCGAGTGTCTCAGCCAGCAGCACTGCGGGGCCTGCAAGTGATCATAACGGGCTTGCCGCCCTTGAGCGCGCCTGCGCCGAGGGTAATGCCAGCACTATTCTCGGACAATTGCAGCGCTATTTTAGCCAAAAAACGGGCCAGAGCCTGACCCTCGATAAGATTGCGGCGCGATCAGTACCGCTCGCTCAGGCTATCAGTCAATTACAAGCCTGTGCCTATGGCGCCAATGTGGACTTAAGCCAAGAACAGCAGCAACAGGCGCTCGCCTTAGCGAAAGCCGCCCTGCTCAAAGCGGTCTTGAATGACACCCATGATAGCGCGGCAAACGCCGCGGTCGTGCTCGTCCCTCTGCATCCCAACTAACCAAAACATTGCCGCCAGCTGTTTGCAAAGCCCGTTCAGCAAACAGCTGGAGGCACTCCCCCATTGGTCAGTACTCAACCATGACCTGTGTTAACTCAACCGTCGATGCAGCGAGCTAACACCTCAGTCCCCGTAACAAGCACTTAACCTTGGCCAACATTCACAGCGCTAACTTACTTAAATACCAACAAAAACCGATTAAAACTCAAAAACAAACAAAATCACAACTCACCAACAGCAACGCTCTATTAAATAACATTTTTTACAATCATTATAAATCAGTTTTCTTAAAGAAAATTACCAA
>NZ_JBOFMC010000375.1:0-1625 GCF_051658185.1 Shewanella sp.
TGAATCATAGCGAGGGCTGCGCGCAGGTCATTGATGAAGAAACGTGGCAGTTATTATCCTTTGCTCAGCAGTGTTTTGAACTCAGTCATGGTCTGTTTGATATTTCCGCCGGGCCGCTAATGCAGCTTTGGCAGTTTACTGGCCAGAGCCGCATTCCCGCCCCTGAGGATATTCTAAAAGCGAAAGCCTTAGTCGGCTTGGCGCGCCTCGCGTTGGCACCTAGAGAATTACTCATGCCACCAGGAATGCAGCTCGATTTGGGCGGGATCGCCAAGGAATATGCTGTCGATAAAGTGGCTTATGAGTTGGCCGCGCGTTATCCGTCGATCCCGGTTCTGGTGAATTTTGGCGGGGACATTGCTTGTCCAATCCACAAAAGCCCGCCTTGGCAGGTGGGAATCGAAGATCCTAAGCGACTAGATCATGCCGCCAAAGTCCTCGCTATCAGCCAAGGGGCCTTAGCCACCAGTGGTGATACCCGGCGTTTTATTGAGGTCAATGGCCAACGATATGGGCACATTATCGATCCCCGTACTGGCTATCCCGTCTTGGGGGCACCGCGCTCGGTCACCGTGTTGGGGCCCAATTGTGTGACTGCCGGTATGCTCGCGACCATGGCCATGCTTGAGGGCCCAAACGCGGAAGCATTTTTGCAGCAACAAGCTGTTAAACATGATATTTTTAGATAAGGTCTGCCCATGCGCATCATGCTCGTCGAAGACAATGAATTACTCGCCCAAGGCATTTGTTTAAGTTTGGGGAAGTTAGGGATGCAAGTTGACCATCTCAACAGCTATCAACAAGCGCTGCAAGGTGTTAAAAATGAAAGTTTTAGTGCCATAGTGTTAGATTTGGGATTACCTGATGGTAACGGTAAGGCATTACTCAAAGCTTGGCGGCAACAAGGGGTCTCTATCCCAACAATCGTGCTCACTGCCAATACCGATTTTGATACTAAGTTGGAATGCCTAGATATCGGCGCCGACGATTATTTGAGTAAACCCTTTGACGTACGTGAACTGGCGGCGCGCATTCGTGCCATCGTGCGGCGGCAATTTGGCCTCGATAATAATTGTTTGGTGGTTGGCGCGTTATCGATGGAGTTAACCCGCCGCGAAGTGACCTTTCGTGGGCAAAATATCACCCTTTCGCGGCGCGAATTTCAGTTATTACTTGAATTGGCTCAATCGGTAGGACGAGTTCTGACGCGCAGTCAATTGGAGCAATTGACTTACGGGTGGGATGAAGTGGGAAGTAATTCCATTGAAGTGCACATTCATCATTTACGAAAAAAACTCGCCAATGAATTAATTAAGACGGTGCGTGGTATCGGTTACACCTTAATTGAGGTCAACTAGGTGCGCTGGGATGTGTCATCGAGCGAGGGTGAGTGTAAGCAAAGGCCGTAAGCTTAGGTGAAAGCTGAGGTGAAAACTGAGGTAAAAGCCGTGGCCTAAGGCTGCAAAAGGGCTCCTTCAACCCGCAAAACTCGCCACGGCATGATGATATTATCCCGTATTGGCCTTTCCCCATCGCCGAGAGTAGGGGGAGATGGATTATTAAGGAGACATGGGAATGACCCGATTCATCGGCATGCAGCGCAATGAATAGAGATCGGAAGAGCA
>NZ_JBOFMC010000376.1:0-1957 GCF_051658185.1 Shewanella sp.
GCGACCCAATAACACAAGGAAAAACATAAAATCCAGTGCGCCTTCTACCAATATTGACCTTGCTGGCCCTCGCCGCCCCATGTTATGGGGCAAAAATAGCATTGATTATCGATGACCTCGGTTATCGACACACCGATAACACGGCGCTTGAACTCCCCGGCGCCGTCACCCTGTCGGTCCTCCCTCTCGCCCCACACAGCGAACAGCTTGCCCAAGCAGGGCTAGCCAGCGGCCACGAAATCATGCTGCACTTGCCCATGCAAGCCCTTAATGGCAAAGCCCTAGGCCCCTTGGGGTTAACAGAGACTATGAATAAAGCGCAGGTCCAAGCAGCCGTTTTCGCCGCGATAGCCAGCATTCCCTGCGCCCAAGGGGTCAACAATCACATGGGGAGTCTACTGACACAACTCGATGAACCAATGCGCTGGGTGATGGAAAGCCTCAAGCAAAAACAGCTGTATTTTGTCGATAGCAGGACGACACAACAAACAAAAGCAGGAGAACAAGCTGAGCAGGTGGGCGTCCCCGTGCTGCGGCGCCAACTGTTTTTGGATAATGATATCAGCGATGCGGCTTTAGAAAGGCAATTTACGCAGATGATGGCCAAGGCGCTGGCCCAAGGTCAGTTAGTGGCGATAGCACATCCCTACCCCGAAACCATTCGTTTTTTAAAGGTCAACTTAATACGGCTGGCGGCGGCCGGGATTGAGCTAGTGCCGGTGTCAAGCTTACTGCCGATTGCGCTAACCGATAATCTGGAAGCTAATCTAACTGCAAGACAGGAATAGACATATCGGGCAACAACGCCAACAACTCACCACTATTGCTCACCACATCCTTCAAGGTGTATTGATCCAACACGTTTAAATAGGCCTCAACCGCCTGAGCCAACACCCCTTTAAGCTGGCAAGCAGGTGTAAACCGACAATAAGGTTTAGTGCAATCTATCGGCGCTAACGAATTCTCCAGCGCTCGCACCAACTGCCCTACATTGATCTCGCTTGCAGGCATACCCAAGCGAAAACCACCCATTTTGCCGCGAATCGTCTCAAGATACCCCAGTTTGCCTAAGTGATGCACAATTTTAGATACATGATTTGGCGATAAATCAAAAACTTGAGTAATTTCAGCAATCCTAAATAAGGTCGTTCTATCGGGCTGAATTGCCAGATACATCAGCGTGCGAACACCAAAATCGGTATAACGTGTTAACTGCATAATTCACCTATCAGCAATAAACTCAGGACTCAGTAAACTCAGGACGTTTGGGATTCAAGGTTTGTGATCAACCAGTACGCCTCTTCATTAGAATGACCACATACATCCACAGACGCATCAAACTCATGGCACACAGCGGGACGATCGGCAGAACCAAAAATCAAGCATAAATTATCATCACTCAACTGTACGCACCGCACTCCCGCAGGCTTACCCTGAGGCATACCGGGGATCTCGCTGCTAATAGAGGGCGCAATACAACATGCACCACAACCTTGACGACAATTCATTTAGTTGCCCACGAAGAAGAAAAGATTATACCTTACAATTTGTTATCTAGTAGGGTAACGGCTCAATAGTGCCAAGTGGCGCACAAGCGGCATGATGATAAAAGATACCATACCGTTACCCCTAAGCACTTCACAAGGACGAGCTGACAAGGTAAACAAGCCAAAACGAAAAAAGCCTCATCTTTCGATGAGGCTTTCTCTGAATGTTGGCGGAGCGGACGGGACTCGAACCCGCGACCCCCGGCGTGACAGGCCGGTATTCTAACCAACTGAACTACCGCTCCTTTAGCTTAACGTCTACACGTTAACCTAAATTAGGCGCTTGGCGATGCCCTACTCTCACATGGGGAGACCCCACACTACCATCGGCGCAATTGCGTTTCACTTCTGAGTTCGGGATGGAGTCAGGTGGTTCCACAATGCTATTGTCACCAAGCATATTCGGTGTA
>NZ_JBOFMC010000377.1:0-4040 GCF_051658185.1 Shewanella sp.
CACAGCGTCCATACAAGCAGGAATGGACAATTGAAGAGGCCATGGCATTAGTTGAAAGCCAAGCCGGCAGTCATTTTGATCCCCAGTTGGTGGCAGCTTTCAAGCAAATATTGCCAGAGATTATCGTAACGAGGGACGCCTATGTGGAGCGGCAAGGGAGCCCAGTGCAGACCACTTTGGAGTAAGCCCCGCTTAGCGTGGTGTTTACTTGAAAATGAAGAGATTAGATTGCCATAGCGCATGCCGTCAGGATAGGGCGAATGTGGTATCAGCACCTGAATGTTAACCCGATATTTTGCCAGCGAATTGGCCAGATATTTGACCAGATATTTGACATGATGCCGTGCCGCTTAGTGCCGCGCCGCCTAAGGGGGGAAAGCACTCGGAGTTGGCGATGTTCGTCACTTAAACGGGGGGCTGTATAGGGAGGGGCACGCATCAAGGCGCCATTAGCGCCTTGATTGGACCGCGGTTAACGTAAGTGATGCTCTGTTAACTTAAGTGATGCCTTATTACCTTAAGCGCCGAAGTCTCATCAGCACTTAAGCCTCATCAGCACTTAAGCCTCATCAGCAATTAGGCCTCAGCGAGTGAGTAGGGTAAAGGCTGAATGGTCAGGCTTGAGCTGGCATCATCCGCAACGCGTAGCTGGGCATCATTGGGGGTGTCGTTGGCGAGCACCGCCGTTAACAACACTTGGTTGCCGCGTTGTACCCACTCAATGATCTGGCCACCACGGCGAAAGCCATCTTCCATGGCGATTTCAAGACCGGCGTCTAGGCTGAGGGTCAATTCGGTATGGCCACTGAGAATATACAGGGCGCGCTTATTGCCGCCGCGGTATTTCATGCGTGCGATGGTTTCTTGCCCCATGTAACAGCCTTTATTAAAACTGATGCCATTAAGCGCCTGCAGGTTGCACATTTGCGGTACATATTGATTGGCGTGGCTGGCACTGAGGTTAGGATAACCCGCCCGGATCTCGAGTGCTTGCCAGGCACTGGCATCAAATACCTTGTCTGAGTGGTTGCAGATGGCGCTTGCCGCTTCTGGGGTGAGCATTAATATAAAACGATCCCCGTCCTTTAAAATCGCCCCATGCTCAACCAAGGTCAATTCTTGCTGGATATCACCAAAATGCTTCGTCACAAACTGTGCGGCCTGCTCGCCTGCCACGCCCAGCAGTGTCCAAGCAGGGGTGTCATTGCTCAGGGTGGCTTTGCTAAACACGGCGTATTTTTGTAATTGAGGCAAATCAATGGCAAGGGTGTCTTGGGGCATCAACATAAACAGGGCATCGTTAATGGCAAAGGTTCTAAAGCTTGCCAGCATCTTGCCTTTTGGATCGCAGTGGGCTCCCCAGCGCCATTGGTCGGCGGCTAATGAGCTGATATCGGTGGTGACTTGGCCATGGATAAAGCTGCGGCCCTGTTCGCCAACAATCTTAATCAGACCTAAATGAGAGAGCTGAGTCAGTACCAGTGGCGGCAAGGCAGCATCGAGATCCCAATGGGGAGTAGAAACGGCAATAGTCATAGCAAGATCCTGAAAATAATGATGATAGGAGTGCATCGATTGTAGCGCTGATTGTCGCGCTAATTGTAACTGAGATAGTGTAGAGATAGTAATGGAAAGTGTACTGCAATTGCGTTTGACGCAAAAGCGAAGGGCGCAGATAGCATTGGGCTGATACCTGCGCCCTTGGTCAGGGGGCATTGCACTGCGTGCTCATCACTTGGCACCCATTACCTATCCCCAATCACCACTCACCACTCTCCAATACTCAATCTCCAATCCTCAATCGCGTAAACACGGCATTGGGGCTGGCCAATGGCATTGGCGCTTAGAACAGGACGCGGGTGCGCAATGTGCCCTCAATGGCTTTTAATTCCACTAAGGCTTCTTCGGCTTGATGGGTGTCCACTTCCATCACCACATAGCCAATTTCGGCGGTGGTTTGCAGGTATTGGGCAGCAATGTTGATGCCTTTTTCTGAGAAGGCCTTGTTGATTTTTATCAGTATGCCTGGGCGGTTTTGGTGAATATGCAGCAGACGTGAGGTGCCCTTATGCAGTGGCAGTGATACCTCTGGGAAGTTCACTGCCGACACTGTGGAGCCGTTATCTGAGTACTTCGTTAATTTACCCGCGACCTCAATGCCAATATTTTCTTGGGCTTCGGCGGTGCTGCCGCCAACATGGGGGGTGAGCAGTACGTTGTCTAAGCCGCGCAATGGGCTGATAAATTCATCGTCGTTTGATTGGGGTTCAACCGGGAATACATCGATCGCCGCGCCTGCTAAGTGACGCTCTTTTAAGGCAACCGTAAGCGCGTCGATATCGACCACAGTCCCGCGCGAGGCATTGATAAAGATACTGCCTTGACGCATTGCCGCAAATTCAGCCGTGCTGATCATATCTTTCGTCTGCGGGGTTTCAGGTACGTGCAAACTGACCACGTCGGCCTGCGCTAGTAATTGCTCCATGGAGTGAATTTGCTGAGCATTACCTAGCGGCAATTTATCTTCAATATCAAAAAATACCACTCGCATACCTAAGGTTTCCGCCAGAATACCCAGTTGGGTACCAATATGGCCGTAACCGATAACACCTAAGGTTTTACCGCGCACCTCATAGCTGCCTGCGGCGCTTTTTAGCCAACCTCCGCGGTGGGCGATGGCATTACGCTCAGGGATCCCCCGCATTAACATGATTATCTCCCCCAGCACTAATTCGGCAACGCTGCGGGTATTTGAAAATGGCGCGTTAAACACTGGAATACCAAGGGATTCGGCGGTGGCCAGATCCACTTGGTTGGTGCCAATACAGAAGCAGCCAATGGCGATTAACTTATCGGCGTGGTGCAATACCTCACGAGTTAATTGGGTACGGGAGCGCAGGCCAACAAAGTGGGCATCCTTGATGGCTGCCAGTAAAGCGTCATCGCTTAGAGCGGCTTTGTGGTATTCGATATTGGTGTATCCGGCCCGTTCAAACACATCGACCGCAGATTGGTGGACGCCTTCGAGCAGCAGGATCTTGATCTTATCCTTGTCCAGCGAATGTTTCGCCATGATATGGGTACCCTCTTATTAATAGAAATGTTTCTTATGCTATGCTCACCACCTACGCGTCCAACGTAGCACTTTTTCGGCGCGCTGTGGAGGGCTAGATGGCTAAAGTTTATATTCTAATTTCAGAACAATATCGCATAAGAGGAACCAATATTGAATTACAAAATGGCTTGGATTGCGATTTTCCTCATAGTGTTAGCGTGGTCGGCGATTAATCCAGCAGACAGATTTACTTGGTGGCTTGAGGTGTTGCCCGCATTAGTGGCCGCCCCGCTACTGTTGTTGACGCGCCAGCGTTTCCCGCTGACGCCGTTGGTGTATGGCTTAGTGCTGATCCATTGTTGTGTGTTATTTGTGGGCGGCCACTATACCTATGCCGAAGTGCCGTTATTCGACACCCTTGCCCAGTGGCTGGGTTCGGAGCGCAATAATTACGATAAAGTGGGCCATTTTGCGCAAGGGTTTATCCCTGCAATGCTCGCCAGAGAAATTATGCTGCGCCAGCAAGCGGTAAAACCCGGGGCTTGGTGTGCCTTTTTCGTGACCTGTTTTGCGCTGGCCTTTTCGGCATTTTATGAGTTGATTGAATGGTGGGTGGCTGTTGCCAGCGGCGAGGGTGCCGACGCTTTTTTGGGGACTCAAGGGTATGTGTGGGATACGCAATCAGATATGTTGCTGGCTTTAATTGGCGCGCTGGTGGCCTTGGCGTTGCTCTCTCGCGTGCAGGATAAGCAGATCGCTCGCTTGCAAGCTAATGCGGTGGCGCGATAATCATCCGCGCAGTGGTAATGGGCTTGGGATCCTGTTCACAGATGGTTGGCATGAGCTCGGTGGCTGTTATCTTTATGGCTGTTATATCGGTGATTGTTATATCCGTAAGTGTTATAAACGTTGGCATGATCCCAGTGTTGGCGTGTAATCCGCTATCCGCCAACTGTCCACTCCAGCCAGTAGTAAGGCGTTAGCG
>NZ_JBOFMC010000378.1:0-7925 GCF_051658185.1 Shewanella sp.
CCGGCACGGTCACCGTCATAACAGCAAATCACTTCTTTGGCACTGCGCAGCAATAACTGGAATTGTTCTGCGGTGGTAGAGGTGCCGAGCGATGCCACTGCGTAGTCCACGCCATATTGAGCCAGAGCAACAACATCCATATAGCCTTCAACAATCAAGACTTTATCCGGATCACGATGACGTTGTTTTAGTTCATATAAACCATAGAGTTCATTGCCCTTATGAAATATGGGCGTTTCTGGCGAATTCAAGTATTTAGGTGTGCCATCGCCTAAAACTCTGCCACCAAAGCCAATTACACGACCCCGTCTGTCACGGATCGGGAACATGAGTCGGTCACGGAATCTGTCGTAACGTTTGCCGGAGTCGTTACTGATCAACATGCCTGCGGTCAGCAACTTGTCCTGTGCGTCTGGATTTTGGCGGTAGCGGCTCAGTAAGCCATCCCAACCATCAGGAGCAAAACCAATGCCAAAATGCTCAACGATATCATCGGATAAACCGCGATAGGCGAGGTAATCGACGACCTTTTGTTTGTCTTGGTGTTGTCTTAATTGAACTTGAAAGTAACGGCTGGCGTCTTCCATTAATTGGTATAAGTCGCGACTTAACCCATCATCATGGCGTTTACCTGTGCCTTGCTCTCTTGGAACGGTTAATCCTAGTTGGCCTGCCAGATCTTCGATGGCATCAATAAAATCGAGGCGGTCATATTCCATCACAAAGTCGATGGCATTACCGTGGGCACCGCAACCAAAGCAATGATAAAACTGTTTATCTCGGCTAACAGTGAAAGAAGGTGATTTTTCGCTATGAAAAGGACAACAGGCAGAATAGTTCTTACCCGCCTTCTTCAAGGGCACCTTACGATCGATGAGTTCGACGATATCGGTGCGAGCGATTAGCTCATTGATAAAATCACGAGGGATTGCCATTGAATGTTGAACGTCTCGCTGAAAGCGAATTTAAACAAACAAGCCGCGCATAGGCACGGCTTGTTCATACATTGAAACGCTAATTATTGCAATTTTGCACGGATCATAGCGCCGATAGCGCCCATGTCTGCACGTCCTTGAACTTTAGGTTTTAATGCTCCCATTACTTTGCCCATATCCGCCATGGAGGATGCACCTATTTCAATAATAGTGGCATCGATGAACGCTGCGATTTCCGCCTCAGTGAGGGGAGTCGGCAGGAAAGCTTCAATAACTTGAATCTCTGCTGCTTCCGCTGCGGCCAATTCGTGACGACCTGCTGCTTCATATTGAGCAATCGAGTCGCGACGTTGTTTCACCATTTTGGTTAAGACCGCTATAACCTGCTCATCATTCAGAGATTCGCGGGTATCCACTTCAATCTGTTTGATGGCGGCTAATGCCATACGAATAGTCCCCAATTTCGCCTTCTCTTTGGCGATCATGGCTTGTTTCATATGGTCTTTTAGCTGATCAATTAGGCTCATAAGAGATTAGTATAAACGTACGCGACGTGCGTTTTCGCGAGAAAGCTTTTTAGCTAAACGTTTAACTGCAGCTGCTTTTGCGCGCTTACGTGCAGTAGTTGGCTTCTCGTAGAATTCACGAGCACGCACGTCGGCTAAAATACCAGCTTTTTCACAAGAGCGCTTGAAACGACGCAGAGCTACGTCGAATGGTTCGTTTTCACGTACTTTAATAATTGGCATACGCCATCACCCCTTAGGTGTAGGTTGTGTGGTTCAATTGCTCGAACCAAGTCTATTTAAAATGGTGCGGAATTTTATACCGAGACCTGTGGGCTTGTAAAGCCCTAATGCGACCTTGGTTGTCGGATAGGCGGAATAATCGGTCGGCGTAACTGGAGTAATTGCGGCTATGCAGGTAGAATTGGCGACCTTTGGTTATTTTATGATGAGGCACCATGCGGGTTCTAGGTATTGAGACATCTTGTGACGAGACTGGTATTGCCGTCTACGATGATAAGCTAGGCTTATTGTCCCACACTCTTTATAGTCAAGTGAAACTGCATGCCGATTACGGCGGCGTGGTGCCTGAATTAGCTTCCCGTGATCACGTGCGTAAAATTGTACCGTTAATCCGCCAAGCGCTTAAAGAGGCAAATAGCAGTCTTGCCGATATCGATGGCATTGCTTACACCAAAGGCCCAGGGCTGATTGGGGCGTTGCTCGTCGGTGCCTGCGTTGGCCGCTCACTCGCATTTGCTTGGCATAAACCCGCAATTGGTGTGCACCACATGGAAGGACATTTACTGGCACCCATGCTTGAAGAGGATGCCCCGGCATTTCCTTTTGTTGCTTTATTGGTGTCCGGTGGTCATTCGATGCTGGTGAAAGTTGATGGCATTGGTGAATATGAGGTTTTAGGGGAGTCGGTGGATGATGCTGCCGGAGAAGCCTTTGATAAAACAGCAAAATTAATGGGGCTAGATTATCCAGGGGGCCCAAGGCTTGCAAAGCTTGCAGCCAACGGCGTACCGGCCGGTTATCAATTCCCTCGGCCAATGACCGATAGACCTGGTTTGGATTTTAGTTTCTCAGGCCTTAAAACGTTTACCGCTAATACGATTGCCGCCGAGCCTAGCGATGAACAAACCCGCGCGAATATCGCTCGAGCATTTGAGGAGGCGGTGGTGGATACCTTAGCGATAAAATGCCGCCGAGCGTTAAAGCAAACCGGTTACTCTCGTTTAGTGATTGCCGGTGGTGTCAGTGCCAATACCCGTTTACGGGAAACCTTGGCCGAGATGATGGCCTCCATTGGTGGGCGAGTTTATTATCCCCGTGGCGAATTTTGTACTGATAATGGCGCCATGATAGCGTTTGCCGGACTACAACGTTTAAAGGCGGGGCAATGCGAAGGGCTCGCGGTAAAAGGCCAGCCCCGTTGGCCGCTAGATACCTTACCACCAGTCCGATAATGGCATGATGATTCGACTAAAAACTGCGCTTAGGCGCAGTTTTTGTCAGTGAGCAACGTCATTTTTCCCTTTTTAAATTAATAGCCCAACCCAGTGAAAGCCGCGCTTGGCGCAATGGCATTATTAGATTATTAGGTCACATCACAAGGGCCATCTTGCCGAATGCACGGCTGTGAGGCCTAGGGGGCATTGGGGCGTTTTTTGCGGGAAACCTTGGTTTCTTCGCCTTTCAGTAGACGCTGAATATTCTCCCGATGGCGGATGATGATCAGTGTCGATAACATGGCAACGGGGATCGTAAAGCGATCGTCAAGCCACCAAGTGTAAACCGGGGCAAGGAGTGCGGTGATCATGGCAGCAAGGGACGAGTAGCGGCTAATTAACAGCAAAATGACCCAAGATGCCAGCAGACAAATGGCCAGATCATCACCTATGGGTGCCATTGCACCAAAGGCGGTGGCGACACCTTTACCTCCCTTAAAACCAAAAAAGAGGGGGTAAATGTGCCCAAGGCAGGCTGCTATGGCGATAATCCCAAGGGAGATGGCGTTAATCCCCATTAAGTAGGCTAGGTAGGTTGGCAGCGCGCCTTTGAGCATATCAAAAAACAGCACCATCGCAGCCGAGCTGGCGCCACCGATACGCAGCACATTGGTCGCGCCGGGATTGCCTGAGCCTTGGGTTCTGGGATCGGGTAAGCCTCGAATTCGGCATACCAGCACAGCACTTGAGACAGAACCTGCCAAATAGGCGGCTACAACCATCAAAAGTGTCAGTGTTAATTGACTCACATTGGTTTCCTTACACGTCTTAAGGTATCATCGCGCCACAATTTAAAAAGCCTTCTCGGCTGGTGTATTCGGTCATTGGCCGATACCACAAAAGCTGAGACATTTTCTGAACGAACAAATCCTTTTAGAACATTATCCTACTTCGGATTTGCGCGAGTAGAAAGTAAATTAGTTGTCTGTCAGCGTATTGCGGATTATACAGGTTCAATCACCTTAAGCTTGTCAGACCTCCTTGTTGTGATTGTGTGGGAGACAAAATGGATAAGGTACTTATACGGCAATTACGTGTTGATACTGTGATAGGTGTCTACGAGTGGGAAAAATGCATCCAGCAGTGTCTATTGTTGGATCTCGATATGGCTTGGGACATTCAGGCGGCTGCGGCAACGGATGACTACGCCTCTGCGCTGTGTTATGAAACTGTGTCTAATCGATTGATCCAATTGATTACTGAGCATCCTATCCAGTTGATCGAAACCGTGGCTGAACGCGTGGCGCAATGTGTATTAAGTGAATTCAATGTGACATGGGTTAAAGTCGTAGTGATGAAACCTGGGGCTGTCGCCAGTGCTTCTACCGTTGGGGTTGAAATTGAACGCAGTCGCTAAAGGACTGTGGTTGCAATCTTCATGGTCATGTTGATGAGATTGTCGAGTAGTTAAGTAGGGTTTGGACATTGGCATGGCGCGGATTTATATCAGTTTAGGCAGTAATATTGAGCCTGTGCAGCATTTGCAGTCTGGGCTTTTGTCATTAAGGCAATGTTTTGGGCCGCTTGAGCTTTCTTCCATGTATGCGAGCCAAGCTGTAGGCTTTAATGGCGCGGATTTTTTAAATATGGTGGCGAGTGCCGAGACGTCTTGGGATGTCGCCCAGGTTGTTGCGCACCTTAAGCGAATTGAACGGGAGCACGGCCGCTCCGCGGGCGCGAAAAAGTTTAGTTCGCGCACCTTGGATTTAGACTTGTTGCTTTATGATGACAGGGTTTGCGACACCCCTGTGGCGTTGCCTCGAGCTGAGATCCTCACTAACGCTTTTGTGTTATGGCCCTTAGCTGAACTCGCGCCAGCCCTTTCTCATCCTCTTGCTAAGCAAACCTATGGTCAACTTTGGCAGCAGTACGATAAAAATTCACAGCGACTTTGGCCTGTGATGTTTGAGTGGCCTTCGGGGCTGACGTTTTAATTTGTTGATGGGATCGTAATGGATACGTTTCAGATAATTATTTTAGCTTTAATTCAGGGTCTTACCGAGTTTTTACCGATTTCTAGTTCTGCGCACCTTATCCTTCCGTCGGAACTTTTAGGATGGCAGGATCAAGGCTTATCTTTTGATGTTGCAGTGAATACGGGATCATTATTTGCCGTGGTGATTTATTTTCGCCATGAATTGTGGAACATGTTTACGGCTTGGGTATCAAGCATGGTTAAGGGGACTCAAAGTGATGACAGCAAGCTTGCTTGGTGGATCATCCTCGCCACCTTGCCTGCGGTTTGTTTTGGATTTATGGCAAAGGATTTGATTGAAACCTATTTGCGTAGCGCAGAGGTGATTGCCGTCACCACCATCGTTTTTGGTTTGTTGCTGTGGTGGGCGGATAAAATGTCGCGTCAAGAGTTAACGGTGTATCAAACGGGTTGGCGTAAGGCCTTACTGATAGGTTTTGCGCAGGCGCTTGCCTTGATCCCTGGTACATCTCGCTCAGGCGCGACGATGACCGCCGCGTTGATGTTGGGGCTAAGTCGGGATGCGGCAGCACGATTTTCGTTTTTAATGTCGGTCCCTGTGAGTTTAGGTGCCGCCATTTTAGTGGTGAAAGATCTTGCTGATAGCTCAGTTCCTATTGATTATCAAGCGTTAACCTTAGGCACTGTGGTGTCTTTTGTGGCCGCTTATGTCTGTATTCATTATTTCTTAAAAATCATTAGTCGTATGGGAATGACGCCTTTTGTGATTTATCGACTGGTACTCGGCGCAGTACTATGTGGGTTTATCTTTCTTTAGTCACCGTTAACACGTGCAATGTGTTGAAGGGCGGGTCTTGTGCCCGCCATTTGGCTGTCACGTGACTTTTTACAGGGTGACGCCGCTGTCATTTTGGAGCCAATTATGACACTCTCGTTTCAATGCCCAACCTGCGCTCTGCCATTGCAGCAGCATCAAGCGTCCCAAGGATTTTATTGTGGCAACAAGCACCATTTTGATCGCAATCCTCAAGGCTATTGGGTGTTTACTCAACCCCAAAGGCAAAAACCCACAGGGGATTCTCGCCAGCAAATCCGCGCAAAGCGTTTTTTATTAGAATCGGGCATTTTTGAGCCCTTGGTTGTGCAGTTGGCGCAGATCATCGGCGAGTACTATCAGCCGGATATGAGCTTATTGGAGTATGAATGTGCAGACGGGTTTTACCTTCGCGCGTTATCTGCCCAGCTAGCCCAGCGCCACGATGATCTGCTGCAATGGGTCGGGGTAGCGGATGCTGAAAATGCTATTTTTGCGGCGGCTAAAGCGCAAACTCCCGGAATATTGTGTTTAAGCACATCAAAAGTACTGCCTTTTTCCGACAACAGCCTAGATCTCGTGACGGTAATTGATAAGCCGCTCAAGGGAAAGGAGTTGGTCCGTGTACTGAAAGATCAGGGAGTGTTGCTGTTAGTCACCCTAGGTCCTCGACATCTGTGGCAATTGAAACAATACGTATATAGCGATCTCACCGAAAAATCACAGCAAGTGAATTTGCCATCGGGTTTAACTGTTAAGAGCAGTCATCCTGTACGCTTCACCTTAGATGTTACCGGGGAGCAAGCATTGACGCTCTTGGATATGACCCCTTACGCTTGGCGGGCGACCGATAAGATGAAAAATGCCATCAGAACACAACATTTTGCCGCGCTCGAAGTGGATTTTTTATTGGTGGTGACCCAAAAGACGGCTCCTTAGTTCGAACTCTTTGCGAGGGCTAGGGGCATCTGTTACTTGGGGATTATGCTAAGTGGCGTGTGTGGTGCTTTACTGCGATTCTGTGATTGGCTTAGAGTGTGGTTGTCTTAGAGTGTGGTTGGCTTGAAAGTGTGTCGCTTGGCAAATAGAGGGCTCGGCTGAAGGTGTGGCTTGGTTGGTGTTGCATGGTTGGCGTAGTGTCGTCTAGTTGTGCAGGTTTACACGAGTCGCTATCGCCGTCGTGGATAAATCGATTGGCGCCGAGCTTAAAGGCTGTGTGTTCAAGTGGGTGTTACGGCGAAGAGCGGCATCGCGGCTAAGAGAACTGTGGCTAAGAGAACTGTGGCTAAGATAGCAGTGTTTAAGATAGCGGTGTTTAAGAGAGCTGTCTTTAAACAGAGCAGTGTTTAACAATCGCTGCGTATAATGCATCGTAGGATGAAAAAAGGGCGATAAAAAAAGGCTTGGATAGATGTGCTATTCGCTTTCATCTCTCGCAAGCCTTTGATGCTTAACCTACAGAATGGTAGGTTAAATTGCTATCATTACTTCTTGTAACGAGAAGCAACGTTGTCCAGACGGTCGTTAGCACGTTTAGCTTCTGCTTGTGCGTCCATAGCTGCTGCTTTAGCATCTTTAACGTCTGCAGACAGTTTGCTTTGCTCAGATTTCAGAGAGCCGACATCAGCTGACAATTGATCAACTTTGTTGCCCAGAGTTGCAACGCTTTCTTCCAGAGCAGTAGTGTTTGCACAACCACCTAGTAGGGCAGTCATTGCTAAACCAGCAATCATCAGTACTTTTTTGTTCATTATAAAAAATCCCTTAAAATAGGTTGGATTTGAAAGTTTCGCCACTTTGTAATCGAAACTGCCTAATTATGACATAGCTATTTTAATTTGCTACGAATATTAATGACTTTAATCGCTGTAGATGTATAAATTTTTTTCAAAAGCTTTTTTTATAGTCAATTTGAACACTTTTTATCGAAAAAAGTGCGGCATTTCACCTAGAATCGCTTCGATTTTTACAACTCAGCTACAATATTTATTTTTGAATATCTTATGTTGCTGCTTGTTTTTTGAGTTTGAGCTGGGTTACAGCTGCAATTCGTCTTAAGTTAAGTTCTTTTTTTATTTCTGCCCCTTGAAAGCCGGCGCTAATGATATCACCGACATCTACCTGATTGGCCGTCGCAAAACACTGGTTAAGATAGTCGGCTTGTGGGTAGAGAGCGTGCTCAAATCCGCTGCGGCCACGCATGTCGGCGATACAACT
>NZ_JBOFMC010000379.1:0-4367 GCF_051658185.1 Shewanella sp.
TAACGCACGTAATGGGCAGGACTCGACACAGACAGGCTTGCGTCCTTGTGCAATGCGCTCAAAGCAGCCATCACACTTGGTCATCACTTTACGTTCACGGTCGATTTGTGGTGCATCATAAGGACAAGCGCGAGCACAACTTTCGCAACCGATACACAGTTCTTGTGCAACATGCACTAAGCCATCCTCACGGCGTTTGTGCATCGCGCCTGTTGGACAAGCTTGAACACATACAGGCTTAGAGCAATGGTTACACCCAATAGACATATAGTAGGCAAAAACGTTTTGTTCAAAACAGCCGTTATTGCCTAACGTCCAATCACCACCACCATACTCATAAACACGACGCCAAGTTACGCCATTTAAGGCCGGTAGGCTATTTGCCTGTGGATTAGTATTCGTACGAATAATATTACTTTGACGATCTTTGCAAGACACATGGCACGCTTTGCAACCTGTGCACTTAGTGCTATCTACATAAAAACCGTATTGAGTTGCTTCTGTCATCTTTCACTACTCTCTTAAATTTTTTTGATTGCAACACGGATAGTGTGCTGTGGGTTGCCTTTCGCCACGGGGCTAGGCTGATAACGCGTCAGCGAGTTAATCGCGCCCCCCTCATCGATGACATGACCAGAACTTCCCACGGAAGCCCCAGGGCTAAACCAAGCGCCCTGCCCTAATGCAAATACGCCAGGAGCGACACGTGGAGTGATGCGCACTTTCACGGCGATTGAACCACGCTCGTTGTACATTTCAATTTTGTCACCCGAACGCAGACCATACTGAACGCCATCCATAGGGTTTACCCAAACCGCATCTTCAACGGCTTCGCGTAACCAAGGTACATTGTGATAGCTTGAGTGAGTTCGGCCTTTAGTATGGTAACCCGCTAATTGGATTGGATAATCTTCTTTGGTCGCTTCATCTTCATAACCATCCCAAGTTACCGTATATTGTGGGATCGCCGTAATAGTGTCGCCTTTAATGCCGGTCGTTGATTCCTGAGTCCAGTTCGCTGCACGCCAAGCTAACTCAGCAGAATAAATTTCAATCTTGCCACTCGGTGTAGAGAGTGCTTTGCCTTCTTTAATATAACTTTGTAAGGCAACATGGTTGTCATTCATATTTTTACGGAAGAAGCCAATCGCCTGCGCCTCTTTGTACGTTGCTGGGAAGGCGGGGACCACACCAAGATTATTGCTGTTATCCTTGGTTTTTTGGTACAGCTCCTCTAACCACTGCTCTTCAGTCTTGCCTTCGGTAAACTCAGCCTCACAGCCCATGTGCTTGGCAATTAACGCTGCTGCTTGATACATGGATTTACAATCCCACATAGGTTCAATGGCAGACTTCATCGCCGTAATATAGCCCAATGCACCAGAAGCATAAGAATCGTTAACTAAGTCATTCGATTCTAACCAACTGGTATCAGGCAGAATAATATCGGCAAACTTTGCTCCAGGCGTCATCCAGCAATCACAGCTGACGATAAGCTCAACACCGGATTCATCGGCTAAGATGTCAGCGGTATGATTAATTTGTGCATGCTGGTTTAACAGTGAGCTATCCGATGCCGAAATAATCACCTTAATGTTAGTGCCCAGTGGCTCATCTAAACTCTTGGTGCCGCGCACGCCATGGGTACGCGCCGTCATGGTCTTACCGTTATGGATAGCTTCAGACCAAGTGAAGAAAGAGATGCTTTCTTTAACCGGATTACTGCCAGTAGGAATACCTGCACGAGACATGCTGCTCATGTAAGGTAATTCACCGTTTGAAGCGCCAAGCGTCCCCAATTTGCCTGTTAGCACCGACAACATGTACAGTGCGCGCATATTCTGCTCACCATTGGCCTGACGGTTTACCCCTGCGCCAACCACGATATACGGTCTTTGGGCCGCCATTAAATCTTCGGCAATTTGTGTAATTTGGTTAGCTGGAATACCGGTGATCTGCTCAGCCCACTCAGCCGTCTTTTGAGGCGCTCCGGCATATATCCCTTGGCTCAAAATATAATCGCGGTAATTCTCTTGCGGCTTCATTACCTTGGCGTATTCTTGCTTCGTCGCATCACCAGATTGTGCAAAAAGCGCTTGCTGCGCAGCAATGGACTCGGCGTCGTAACCTACTGTGTATTTTTTAATAAAATCCAGAGAATTATCATCAACCCAGCCTGAGCTAATCATTTGGAAGGCAATCGCTTCAGCCAATGCAGCATCAGTCCCAGGACGAATGGGCAGCCACTTGGACTCTTTACCCAACATTGAGTCGGTATAACGCGGATCGATCATCACGACTTTCAGACCGTTCGACTTTTGTAACGCTCTTAAATAGTCGTATCCTTCGCCCGAACCCGATTGACGAATTTCGCTGGGGTTATAAGCGATACCCAAAAGAAAATCACTTTCCGCTAAGGTCACTGTTGAAGAGCCATCGGTGCTGCCGGTGCCAAAGGTGTGCTTAGCGGCTTCCATTTGCTGTGCCCATGAGTAGTTACCATAGGCATTTAAGCAGCCACCATTTAAATTTAATAAACGGTTAAAACACGCATTTGAGGCAAACCCATAGTAAGCACCAGAACCATAGCTACGGAAAATCGCTTTATTACCATGCTCAGCAATCACAGACGTCAGCTTATTCGCGATAGTTTTTGCCGCCTCATCCCAAGAGATAGCCACAAACTTACCTTCACCACGCTTGCCGACTCGCTTCATCGGGCTTTTTAAACGATCGACGGCATAAGTACGCTGACGTAATGAACGACCACGGGCGCAAGCACGCACTTGATAAATCTCATCACCATCAATAACATCGTGATCGGTTTCAACTCGAGTGATCACCCCATCACGGCTAAAGACTTTAACGGGGCAGTTTGAACCACAGTTCACTAAGCAAGAAGACCACGTGATCTGCTCATCACCAACCGGCGGCTTAGGTGGTACGACATTGGTGTCTTCCGAGCTAGAATTACAACCCGACATCGTGGCGGCACAACTTAAGGCCGCACTCATTTTTAAGAAACTTCTACGTTCCATAATCCATTTTTCCTCGAACTTTTAAGATAATTCACTCGGCTTAAAGCAGTTGATAGCTAAAAGTCAGCATCAGTTGATGAGCGTTATAATTGTGATTAAGGTCACCTAGCGTCACTAAACCTGGAATGGCGTCTTGGGCCAGCGCAGCGCTATCAGTGTCGTAATAACGTTCAAACTGATACGCCAATTTGACGGCCATTTGCGGTGAAATTAAATATTGGCCATATAGGCTAACGCTATGATTAAAAGCGTAATAATCACCATATTCATTCGTCTGATGATTCACGCGATAGCCGCTCACGCCGGTGTTGCTGGCAGAGTTGGCAAACAGATAATCGATGCCTAAGGTTAATTTGTCCTGCATCAACCCTGAGTAGGTCGCCCCTAAGCCCAAGTTGATAAATTCATCGTTGATATCCGCGGACCAAACTGACACTTGATCGCCGCGTTGCTCTGAATCAATCCATTGCTGGCCGATAGAGGCATAAACCGAGAAGGGCTGATTGACTTGCGCATGCACGTTCAGGTTATAGCCATAGTCCTTAGATTGGGTTAACCCTAACGCTGTAGCATCATAATCATCATTGGCATAATAGGCGTTGCCATCAACGGTCAACCATTGCTGAGGGATATAACTGAACTTGGCATTAACCTCAGTACGATTGCGATCCGCTAAATGATACTTGCGTAATAATGATTGCGTTTCGTCAGTTGTGAGCTGATTAGCCTGATATCGACTTCCGCCGCGCTGACCATAACTTAACCCTAAATCGACAGTTAGTTTGTCAATAGATCTAACATTCAGTTTGCTCCAAACTGTGTTATCGCGGGTTTCTTCCCGTTCACCATAACTGCGTTCAACCTGCTTAAAGTCATAACCCGCTTGTAAACGATACCCACTGGCGAGTCGATAACTGGCATTGGTTTTGAAAGTTTGACGCTCAATATCGAGCAATGCGTTTTGCTTAAACGCCCCTGACAGTGGGTTATATTCATATTGCGCAAACTCAAAAACCGATGAGCGATTTTCACGTTGGTGATAATCAAAGCTGGCGGCTAAACGTAAGCGATTATTGAGTTGCGTACTGGCGGCCAAAGAGCTATTAAAGGTATCAACCTGACCATCCCAGTTTTGCAATGGATTACCACTTATCTGCACTAAGTCTTGATCTTGGATCATCCGCCCCGCGACAACACGCCCACTCAGCACGCTTGAATCTAAACGATACTGCCCGCTAAGCATCAGTTGATGCGCTTGATTATCCGGTGTAGCGCTATAAATATCATAAGCATAGGGAAGGCTTAGGTCCGCCATATGGTTATCATAAT
>NZ_JBOFMC010000380.1:0-2159 GCF_051658185.1 Shewanella sp.
AACTCGTCGAAGCATTTAAAAATTCAGCTATAAACTCATATAGGCGACTCAAGTCGCCTGTATACAGTAAGGAGTTAAGCTAATTCACTCCCAGCGCTTTATAAACTGCATCTACAGGATCGACATAAAAGCTGATTTGAAACTTGGAGAAGATCTCCGCCGGTACGGTTGAAATATCTGAGGCGGAGGCCATGGGCGGGGTGTTCTGCCACGCAATTTAACATCCAAGCTACGATTCTAATCCAACCAACTGCAACCGCCTTTCCTATCTCATCCCAAAAAGATAACGTGTATCTGTTGACTACACGCAAAAACCGTTTAAACTGTATATTAAATAGATATACAGAGGATGGTGTCATGGCTACAAAAACAGCGCCAATCAACATGCGTGTATTACCATCGGTAAGAGACATTATCGATGCCGCAGCAAGTTTAAAAAAAGTCGATAGAACCGTGTTCATTCAGCAAGCAGCGCTCAATGAAGCGCATAGCATACTGGCCGAACAGCGGGATTTTGTCCTTGAAGCAAAGGCTTTTGAAGCGTTTGATAACGAACTTCATGCAGAGCCACAGACTCTTGAGGGCATGAAAGATCTGTTTAAAAGGAAAGCGCCTTGGGAATAAGTGCACCAACTCTCCTGACTGATGAGCACCAGATTAACGCCTTTCAATGTGGCATCGAAGAACTCGATACTTGGTTAAGAAAACAGGCCTTAAAGAGTCAAAAGCGGGGAACTGCGAGAGTGTATGTGGTCAATGACACTCACCATGTGGTTGGGTACTATGCCATTGCCATGGGCTCAGTTTCGAGAGAGCAAGCATTCAGTTCATTAAGAAGAAATAGCCCTGATCCCATTCCCATGGTGATTTTAGCCAGGCTTGGGGTGGATGACGCCTATCAAGGTCAAGGCATTGCGGCAGGCCTTTTAAAAGATTGTATCATTCGCTCAGTACAAGCAATGAACGCTGTCGGTGGAGCAGGAATTTTAGTTCATGCTATTGATACCAGTGCACAAACGTTCTATAAGAAATTTGGCTTCAAAGAATCGACATTTGATCCTTTAGTACTCATGGCACGGATTTGCGATATCGAAAAATCATTGTCGATAGGCTGAGATGACGGATCCCCTCTCACACGAGAAGCCGTCAATATTATCAGGTGCCCATTGACATCCTCCTCGGCCTAAAGGCCGAGGATCCCTACCGTGGCTAGGCGCAAGCGCCCAAATCACCTCGGTGGGTTCCTGCTGCTGGCGGCATTATTGCACCGCTCACTTCACAGGCTAACCGGGCGTGCCCCGCCCTTAATACATTGATTGCGCCGACCACATCGGCGTTTTCTGCAAACCCGCATTCCACACATTTGAACGTGATCTGAGTCTGTCTATTCTCTGCCGAAATATGCCCGCAACAAGGGCATGTGCGGCTGGTATTCTTGGTCTGCACCGCTATGAGGTGCCCGCCATTCCATGCCAGCTTGTAGTCGAGCTGGCGGCGGAACTCGAACCAGCCCTGATCGAGGATGGCCTTGTTCAGACCAGATTTGGCCCTCACGTTTTTACCCGGCTTCTCGGTGGTGCCCGCTGCTGACTTTGACATATTGCGCACCTGCAAATCCTCAACACACACCATCGCGTGGTTTTTGCTGATAGTTGTTGAGGTCTGGTGCAGATAGTCGCGGCGGGCATTGCCGATGCGGGCATGGATGCGCTGGACTTTGGCTTTTGCCTTCTTCCAGTTGGCGCTGAATTTGGTCTTACGGCTCATCGCCTGCTGCGCTTTGCGCAAGGCGATTTCGTGGTGCTTGAAGCTGCTCAAGGGCACGTAGAAAGTGCCGTCTGATAGGGTGGCGAACCGGGCAATCCCCATATCGATGCCTACGGCCCCCCCCTGGTGGAGGGGGGTGTCAACCTCCCGTTCGGTCTGGATGGATACATGCCATTTACCGCCAGACAGGCTCATTATGACGTTCTTCACCGCGCCCAGCACCTCCCGGCTGTTGCGATAGAGCACCCAATCCAGCTATGGCAGGAATATCCGGCTGTTGGTCTGGTCGAGTTTGCAACCCTGCGGGTAGCGGAAACTATCGCTCTGGCCCTTCTTCTAAAAGCGGGGGAAATCCGCCCGTTTGGCGAAGAAGTTGCTGTAGGCCCGAACCA
>NZ_JBOFMC010000381.1:0-2119 GCF_051658185.1 Shewanella sp.
CAATACGCCAGCGTCTGTCAGCGCTTGCATCCACAGTTCCCAATCTTGGCCGCCCATAACGGTCACCGTATCGGCAATTTCTTGCTCGGTTGCTGGCTCAACGGTTGCTTCAATGATGCAATCTTTATTGGTATCAACGGCGGTCGCAGTATAGGGCTCGCCAATAGGCTTTAATGCCGAGCGCACCAGTTCGCCTGAGTCAGGCAGTTTACGCACGGGCGATGCCAATGAATAAACGACCAGATCAATTTGGCCAAGGTCTTGTTTAATCAGCTCAATAACCTTTTGTTTTGCCTCATGGCTGAAGGCATCACAGTTAATGCTTTTGGCATATAACCCTTGCGCTTTAGCGAATTTATCGAAGGCAGCAGAGTTATACCAGCCTGCAGTACCGGGTTTGGATTCGGTGCCGGGTTTTTCGAAAAATACCCCAATGGTGGCCGCTTGGCTACCAAACGCGGCCGCGATTCGGGATGATAGGCCATAGCCGCTTGAGGCGCCGACCACTAAGACTTTTTTAGGGCCATTAGTGATGGGGCCTTTGGCTTGGGTCTGGGCGATTTGTTCTTTTACGTTGGCTTCACAGCCTACTGGATGGGTAGTGGTACAAATAAATCCACGAATTTTGGGTTTGATAATCATGTTTGCGCTTCTTCTATCAAAATGGCCAATAGGATAAATATTTCGGCGAGTAAATGGCATCTATTTTTAGCCAATTTGCCTGATTAGTTAAGTGGTTGGAGCAGTTTAGCGTTTGTGGACAAACAAACTTTGCTCTTGAATAAGCCTCTGGGTGTATTCATGTTGAGGTGAGTTAAATATTTGTTCTGTAGCGGCTTTTTCTATCATAACCCCTTTGTGTAACACCATGATTTGATCGCTAATATGGCGAATGATATTGAGGTTATGGGAAACGAAGATATAGGATAAACCGAGGTCTTTTTGCAGTTTAAGCAGTAGATTAAGGATCTGTGAACGCACTGACAGGTCCAGCGCGGTGAGCGCTTCATCGGCAATGATAATTTTTGGATTGAGCATTAACGCTCTGGCAACGGCTACCCGCTGTTTTTGCCCCTCTGAAATCATGTGCGGATAAAAATCAAAATGCTCGGGTAATAAACCGACTTTTCTTAAGATGTCGATGACTTGTTGGTGCCGTTCAATGGCCGAGAGTGACGTGTTAAACCGCAGTGGCTCATCGAGGAGTTGGCCTATCGTGAGTCTGGGGTTGAGAGAAGTATTCGGATCTTGGAAGATCATGCGAATAAGCCGGCAGCGCTGCTTAATATTGCGGCTATCGAGGGCCGTGCCGTCAAAATAAATCTCGCCGCCACTACGCGGTTCTGCACCCACTAAAATACGCGCGAGGGTGCTCTTGCCAGAGCCCGCATCGCCAACAATCGCAAGGGTTTCTCCGCGGTTGAGTTCGAATGAGACCGGAGACAAGGCATCGTTATATTGGCGGCTAAAACCTTTATAACCCATGTCATAGCGTTTGTAGAGATCAGTAACTTTAAGCAGTGGAGTCGTCATTGGTCGGTTCGCTATGGTAAGGGAAATGGCACGCAAAGTAGCGGTCTTTGAGGTGACTTAAATTGGGCTGAGACACACATTTTTTTTGAGCTTCTGGGCATCTTGGTCCTAAACGACAGCCGATGGGCAGATGTTGCAGCGCGGGTGCGGATCCCGGCAGGGTGGGCATAATCGCTTTATGGCCTTTAATCCCGGAGTAGTCAGGCATATTTTCGAGTAGGGCTTTAGTGTAGGGGTGATAGGGGCTGGCGATCAGCTCCTCCGTGGGGCCCGACTCCATGACTTGGCCGCAATAGAGTACCGATAGGTGATCGCACCACTGTGCAAGGGTTTCGAGTTCATGACTAATGATCAAAATTGAGACATGTTGCAGCTGATTTAATTGGGATAATAATCTAAATATCTGCGCTTGCGTGCTGAGCTCCATCGAGTTGGTGGGTTCATCGGCAATTAATAACCGTGGCTGATTTGCGACGGCCATGGCGATCATCACCTTTTGACATTCGCCTTCGGATAATTCCCAGGGGTAACTTGCCATGACCTTTTGCGGATTTTTGATCCCCACTTTATGTAACCACTTTTGTGC
>NZ_JBOFMC010000382.1:0-8484 GCF_051658185.1 Shewanella sp.
ATGACCCGTGAGTGCCGCATAACGCTGACAATGCGCTAGCGTCGTTGACGACATCTCGCCCACCGTCATAGCGCCCAGCGGTTTTAACACCGCTTGATTTAATTGTGCTAAAAATTCATGTACCCGCGGACCATCGGTATAAAAACGTCGCCCATCACCAGATAAATCATCTGCAAAGTCTTGCGACTTAGAAATTAAATTAATCACATCTAAGCGAAAACCATCAACGCCCTGCGCTGACCAAAACTTAAGCACTTCTTTTACTTCATCTCGCACCGCCGGATTTTCCCAATTTAAATCCGCCTGCTGCTTGGCAAATAAATGCAAATAATACTGCCCACTGGGTTTATCCAAAGTCCACGCACTCCCACCGAACTTTGATACCCAATTATTTGGCGCGTGATCATCTACCGGATCACGCCAAATATAATAATCCCGATAGGGACTCTGTAGATCACCTTGCGCGTACTTAAACCACTTATGCTCAGTCGAGGTATGATTGACGACAATATCCATGATGATGCGTATACCACGGCCATGCGCGGCCGCCACTAAGGCTGAAAAGTCAGCCAAAGTTCCAAAGCGTGGATCTATTTGATAGTAATCGCTGATGTCATAACCGTTATCTACCTGCGGCGAGGTGTAAATAGGTGTTAGCCAAATCGCATCAATGCCCAACGCAGCAAGATAATCTAAGCGGGCAATAATTCCCCTTAAATCGCCCATGCCACTGCCGGTAGAGTCTTGAAATGATTTAGGGTAAATCTGATAAATCACTGCGCTTTGCCACCAGTGCGCTGTATTAATTATTTTATGATGCATTACTTACCCTATTGTTCAGCAAAGGAGAGGAATACAGCACGCAACCAAGCCATGGCGCACCAAAGGCCAAAAGGGCAATAGCGAAAAATGTCGGCCACACGCGAGCAGGTAAACTGACGATCGCCAGCCAACCCCCACTGCCGATATTAAAAGCGGTCAGTGAAAAATAACTGGCCAGTAAGCCTGCTAGCGCACTACCAAACAGCGCGCAATAAAATGGATAACGATAGGTTAAGTTAATGCTATACATCACTGGCTCAGTGAGCCCCCAAAGCGCATCTTTGACCGCCGCCCGTGCAGTTTGCCGCGCTCGGGCAGGCCAGAACCAACTGCAACCAAGCGCCGCTCCCGCTTGCGCTAAATTAGACAGTACAATCAGCGGCCATAGCAGTACAAAACCATGGACAATAAATAGCTGCAAATCCAGCAACGTCAGCCAGTGATGTTGTCCACGCCGCGCCAAAAGCGCATAGCCACCGGCAAATAGCGCGCCCACTAAGGCGCCATAAGCGCTTTGCCACACACCAAGCAGCGCCTGATTGACTACTTGCGCGCCCGCATTAACAACCGGCAATAGCACTATCACTAGGGCGTAGCTGCAGATAAATGCCAAACCAGGCGCTGCCACATTGCCCCAATGCAGTGCGGTCCGTTGCCGGCACCTCGATTCGATAAAACCAAATACACCGCCAACAAGTAAGCTACTAAGAATTAAGCCGGCGGCCAACGCCGTCGGCTCTCCCGCGGTAAATGGCAACACTTGCGGGTGGGCGTAACATACGCAGGCTACCCCCAGCAACAGAGCGAGCGCAAAATTGCCTCCCGTTACGTTCGCCGCGGCAGCGCATAACGCAATCGGCACAAGATAAGGCAAACTTTGACAAACCCGTGCCAGTGATACCGGCAGTAATACGCCTTCGCCCCACAGCAACCACGCCTGCTGCAGACCTAAACACAGCGAAGAAAAAAATAAAAAACCAAATAGCGGCACTAACGCTCGCGCCACAAGCGTATTGAGCGCGGCGCATTGATTTCGCCCTCCCGCCCAGCAGCGCGTATTCGCCGTCGCAGCACTGTGATGGGGTGAGTGCGGCGCTTCTGATGGCGCGGCGTTAAGTTGGCGATTGAGCTGACAAAACCATTGCTCAACCTGCATGCCCAGCACAATTTGGCATTCATTACCTTGTAATAAGCATGCTTTAACCTCGGTAAGGCGCTTAATCATCGCCATATCAACTTGTTTTGGGTCCTGCAACGCTATTCTCAAGCGGGTTAAACAGTGCGCCGTCTGCACAATGTTCTGCTTGCCCCCGAGCGAAGCTAATAATAGGTTTATATTTTCGTTCATCCCTGCCGACCTAACCCCAATTTATGTAATAACAAAAATGC
The DNA here is from genome assembly GCF_051658185.1 of Shewanella sp. Classification (GTDB taxonomy): domain Bacteria; phylum Pseudomonadota; class Gammaproteobacteria; order Enterobacterales; family Shewanellaceae; genus Shewanella. The sequence continues at coordinate 2,212 of NZ_JBOFMC010000382.1, forward strand.
AGGCTTGAGCGGCCTGCCTTTGATCCTATTTATTGCAACGTTAGCCAGCGCACTTGGTAAGCCATAAATGTAAATTCATCGCCACCTATTTTCTCTCCGCTTAATTGGTCGGTGAGCACGCGCCCCCCAACACAATCACCAATCGAACTAGGCACAGAGACAGCTTGCTCACTGAAGTTAGCAATCACCAATAATTTATCACCCGAGCTACGCGCACGAACAAAGGCAAATAATGATGGCCGATACGTCTCTAATATCATCGTGCTGGCGTTACCTAATACCGGCAGAGATTTTCTTAGCTTTATTAAATCACTTAGTTTCGTTGCGATTTCTTGTTGCGCTAAAGACAACGGCAAGCCACTGGCAAGATCAGGGCGATTGACCCAGCGACTATCCTCTTGTTTAAATTCATCGTTCAGATAACGGTAGTCATTAAGTGCCGCTACCTCATCGCCTTGAAATAGCAATGGGATACCGCCAATGCTCATAATAAGGCTGTTTAGCAAATAAATCCGTCCTTGCGCTAAGCGCAGTGCCTCTTGGTCTTTATTTTCCAGCGCACACTCTAAACCGGCCAGTGAGGCCAGCGAGCCACACACACGGCAATCACCGGTGGTTGGGTTAGCTTGAAATGGCACCCCTTTGGCAAAGCTGCCAGCAAATTGGCCGGTGTAAAAATTATTTAAAAAACGCCGGTGATCATAACCGTTAATACCTAGACTTGCGGAGATCTCATCATCAAAAGTCCAACCGATATCATCATGGCAACGTATATAATTCACCCAACTGCACGCCTCACTGATAGCAAAGCTTTTTTTAAGTGAAGCGGTTAATAATTTAGTCTCCCGCGTTGCCAAACTTTCCCACATCAGTGCCATAAGCAAAGGATTATAAGAGAGTTGGCTCTCTTGCTTGTCGATATATTTTACCACTTCATCTGGATGCACAATCGCTTCGGATTTAAACACCACCGCAGGCGCCACAATCTGTAAGCAGGCATTAAACGCACGGATCAAGGTATGTGCTTGCGGCAAGCTTTCGCAGAGAGTACCTTTTTCTTTCCATATAAAAGCCAGCGCATCAAGACGCAGTGCTTCGCAACCGATATTGGCCAAATAAAGCATTTCATCTGTGATCGCAGTAAAAACGTGGGGGTTGCGGTAATTTAAATCCCATTGAAAACTATTAAACGTCGTCCAAACCCACTTGTTGACATCAGATAAATACGTGAAACTACCTCGGCGCACACTGGGGAAAATTTCTCGGCAAGTCTGGTTATAAGCATCAACCTCAGCTTGCTCGTCAAAAAAATAGTAATAGCCATTATAAGGCGCTTGCCCTTGACGGGCCGCTTTCGCCCAGGCGTGCTCATCGGCGGTGTGATTAAATACAAAATCCAGCACTAAAGAAATCCCCGCCGTGCGCAACGCCTGCGCTAACTGGGCTAAATCTTTATTGCTGCCTAAATTTTTATCCACTTGCCGATAATCAGATACGGCATAACCGCCATCGCTGTTACCTTCTGGCGATAAATACAATGGCATTAAATGTAAATAGTTGATACCTTGCTGCTGTAATTGCGGGATCTTCGCTATTAAGCCCTGAAAATCACCGGCATAGAGATCAACATACATCGCCATGCCAACCCGATCATTGCGTCTAAACCAATCGGGCTCAGCTAAACGGGCCGCGTCCAATGCTTTAAGGCTGCGGCTACGCTGCGCAAAACCATTGACTAACACTTGTATAAGATCATGCAGTGCGAGGTTAGCATTTGAATATAATTGCTGCCAATGATTAAGCAACTCATGACCATGCAACTGCCAACGCTGTTTGAATAATTCACGATCATCTTTACGCATTTTAGGCCATTTAACAGTCTGGATCAAATCTGCCAGTTGACCGGATAGGGGGACCGTTGTCATTAGTTACTTGCTCCTTGCTAAACCAATAACAGTAACGGCAGCTCACTTAGCCGCCGTTACTATTTACTTAAGTTAATTAAAAATTATAATTCACACCAAGCACAAACAATGGAATATAGCCACCAAATCGATTTTTTTTGCCGCCATTATTGTAGTCATAGTTATCGTATGAAATACTCTTATAGCTAAACTCCCCAAATACGTTCCAAGCCGTGGTCAATGGGTAATTAGCCGATACACCATATTTTGCATATTTTTCACGCCACAAAGGATCGCTATTGCCATCTTTTTCTTTATCGAAGATGCCAAATTCACCCCACAATGACGTGGTCAGTTTGCCCCAATTATGCCAAACCCCTGGTTTGATAAACCATTCGCGCTCATTTTCATTGTTGCCAGATTTTGGTTGCCATTGACCTTCTTGGTAACGAACATTAAGCCACATGCCCGTTGTTTCATTGAGTTTGTAACCTAAACCAGGCTCCATTTCCCAATAATCAAATTCACCGGCATTACGCTTATATTCGACGTGGTACATGGCATAACCGCTAGCCGTTAAGCGTTCAGTTATGTTATAGCCACCAAAAATTTTCACTTCTGGCGTGGTGCGCTTATCTGCGCTTTCCATAGCCAACTTTGTGCCCCAACCATAATAACCGCTTTGCATTTTATAGGTGCGATTTACAAATAATTCATGAATTGAGTTTACACCACGATTATAATTTGCATGGGTAATATTGCCGTTGTATAGCTCTTCTCTACCAGAGTAAAAACCGAAATCCCAGCCTTGGAGATCATCATGGCGAAAATTACCCTGGGCTAACGTGAACTTTATTTTACCTTCAGCTAAACCATCCTCACGGTCGACATGCTCAACTTCCATGTTTGATCCTAGCGAACCATGGAATTTACCTTCATCTTGCTTTGACTGGCCTAATGCGGCTAATAATTCAGCGGTGCTATATTCATCTTTTAGCTGGGAGACTTTATCACTCAGCGCAATGCTACGCTCTCGGCCATGTGAATTTTCGCTATTTATTTCTTCATCTGCTTTTACTGCAGGGTTAAGCATGATCGCGCCGACTAATACGGCAAAGGTATTTAAATTAAATTTAGCTGTCATTGATTAAATCCTTTTATTTGGCAAGCAACCCCCTCATAAAAAGAGGGTTATATTTTATTGTTATATGGTTATGAATTTAGCTTGGGTGGTGGCGTAATCAATTGCGCCAGTGTACGGCCTCGATTAAATGCCTTACCCTTATTGTCAAATAAATGACATTTTTCTGCAGGAATACGAATATCAAGGCGCTGACCTAATTCAACTTTTAGGGTGCCCGGTACGCGCACCAACACCTCTTGCCCTCCATGCACTAAAGTTGTATAAAGCAGGGATTCGGTACCTAAACGTTCCACACCTTCCACAATCACGCCAACACCTTGCGCATCAAGCAATATATCTTCAGGTCTTATGCCCAATGTCATCAGTGCGCCATTCGTGGCTAAGGTGGCATCCACATCCGCCCCAAAACTGTAGTCACCGACTTCAACGATAGCTTGATTTTGCGTAGCGGCTTTTAATGTCGCCGGCAACAAATTCATTTTTGGTGAGCCAATAAATCCAGCGACGAACAACGTTTGTGGGAAATAATATAATTCTAATGGCGACCCCACTTGTTCAATTTGCCCACCTCTTAAGACCACGATTTTGTCGGCGAGTGTCATCGCTTCAACCTGATCATGGGTTACATAAATTACTGTTGATTTTAGCTTTTTATGATATTCGGCTAATTGCAAACGCATTCTGACGCGTAATGAAGCATCTAAATTTGACAGGGGTTCATCTAATAAAAAAAGCTTTGGGTTGCGCACAATAGCACGACCAATAGCCACACGCTGACGTTGACCGCCGGATAATTGGCTGGGTCGCTGCTTTAATAACTGGGTTAATTCCAGCATGTCCGCGACATCACTTACGCGCTGAGTAATATCTTTCTCTGGCACTTTGGCCAACTTTAAACCAAAGGCAATGTTTTCTTGCACTGTCATATGCGGATAAAGCGCATAAGACTGAAATACCATACCAATGCCGCGCTCTGTTGGCGACATATGGTTAACCACTTCACCATCAAGTTTCATATCGCCAGAGCTTATTTCTTCTAAGCCCGCGACCATACGCAACATGGTAGATTTACCGCACCCCGATGGGCCAACAAAAACGGTAAATTCTCCATCTTCAATATTTAAATTGGCATTTTTAATAATGTGCGCGCCATCTTCATACACTTTATTAATGTTACGCAGTTCTAACTGAGCCATATGCAATCCCTTTCCATCTAATGTGGGGGTGCATGCACCCCCAACCGTCCATTAGGCGGCGTTACGCTCACCGAGTATCTGCGCCAGATTTAACTCGCAGGTATCAGCAAAACACCAATGCGCCGCACCGATACGCTGCATTGGGCCAATGCCGACCACCTGCATACCGGCGGCTTTGGCCGCTTCAATGCCGGCTTCAGCATCTTCCACCACAATGCAATCGTGCACATTAATGCCCACTTGCCCAGCGGCATGAATAAACACGTCCGGAGCCGGTTTCGAGCGAGCCACCGACCAGCCATCTCCAATGGCATCAAACAGCGGCATTAAGCCCAGTTTGTGCAAAATCGGCCGAGCATTTTTGCTCGCAGAGGCCAGCGCCACTTTAATGCCACGTGCATTTAATTCCAGTAGCAAATTATGCATACCAGGCAGTACATCGCTGGGGCTTAGCGTTTCTAGTAATTGCAAGTAATAGCCATTTTTGCGCGTCATCAACTCATCGGCTTTATCATCGCTAATCGCTTGCCCAGCCAGAATTATATTTAAAGATGCACGACGAGACACACCACGCAGCTGCTCATTGATTTCCCGATCAAAGTAATAGCCTTCTTCATTGGACATTTTCAGCCACGCTTGATAATGCAACTCGGCGGTATCGGTGATCACACCATCTAAATCAAAAATAAATGCTTTACACACGAAACAGCACCTCAGCTTGGTCAATTACACGCATTTGGCCAAAAATCTCCATTTCTAATGGCGCACCGGCTTCACGACGCACAATAGAAACACTTTGATTATCAACACTGATCTCTAAACGCTGACCTTGATAGAACAATGGGAAATTAATCTGTTGCCACTGCGCCGGTAGGTTAGGTTTAATTCGCAAGGTGCCATCGAGCAAACGTACCCCGCCAAAGCCACAGACCACACACTGCCAAATTCCGCCCATCGATGCGGCGTGAATACCGTGATCAGAGCTCTTCATATTTTGGCCAATATCAATAGCTGCGGCTTGTGCAAATAAGTCATACGCCAAGGTGCCATTACCCACATCGGCGGCCAACACGCTATGTGTGGACAGACTTAACGAGGAGTCATGCAGGGTTTTTGGCTCGTAGTAATTCCAGTTAGCCACTTTCGTCGCAAGATCAAATTTGGCTTCCTGCAGATAAAACAGCACCATGATATCGGCTTGCTTAGACACCTGGATCTGGTTGACTTGTTCTAAGTTGTAATCTTGGAACAGTCCCCCCACAAACGGCTGCTCTTTGTATTTTGTCAGATCAATGATCTCTTTTTGCAAATACGTATCATCTTGTGGAATCACTTTATCTTGCGCACGCGGCTGTGGCAGATAGATATGCTCAACCCGCTCTAACCATAATTTACGTGCGGCAGTTAAATCTAACTTGGCTTCAAGTTGCGCCAAAATAGCCGGATTATTTTTCGCCAAGTCATCGTAATAACGAATCGCTAAGCGAATATTTTCCACTGCCATATAGTTGGTAAAGGCGTTGTTATTAACGTGCTCTTTATATTCATCAGGGCCAATCACATTGCAAATGCCCCACTGATTACGATCAGTGAGCCACTCAAGACGACTGCACCAGAAGGTTGCAGTATCAAACATGATCTCGTAGCCCATCTCATCCATAAAGACTTGATCGCCGGTGATCTGGTAGTACTGCCACACAGCATTGGTAATATCGCAAGTGATATGTTGCTCAATAAATCCAGACCAGATCTTGGTCGATTTACCGGTCACAATATCCACCGCGCCCCATACAGGGGTCACTTCTTCTCCGCTTAAGGCCGACTCCCATGGGAATTGCGCCCCGATATAGCCATTATCTCGGGCTTTTTTGCGCGCACCAGGCAACGTTTGGTAGCGATATTCCAGCAGGCCGCGGGCAACCTCGGGCATGGTGTAGATATAAAACGGCAACATGAAGACTTCGGTATCCCAGAACGAGTGGCCCTTATAGCCTTCACCTGAGAGACCTTTAGCGCCAATACCAAAACG
>NZ_JBOFMC010000383.1:0-8041 GCF_051658185.1 Shewanella sp.
CGGTGATTTGAGTAACACTAAGGCCATGATATCGGCAGCCACGGTCACAATCACATTCTTGGCGCGCAATTCGGCGAATAAGTCAGTGAAGTCAGTGATTTGACCAAAACGGTTTGAATATTGGAACAAAGCACCAAACAGCTCGTGGTTAACGGCCTCTGATGCAGGACCTACCACGACTTCAAAACCAAAACACTCAGCGCGGGTTTTGACGACGTCTAAGGTTTGTGGGAACACGTCATCGGCCACAAAGAAGATGTTGGCTTTTTTGGCTTTAGATACACGCTTAGCCAGCGCCATGGCTTCGGCCGCGGCGGTCGCTTCATCCAGCAGTGACGCAGAGGCTAAATCTAAGCCGGTTAAATCCATCGACACTTGTTGGAAGTTAAGAATGGCTTCTAAACGGCCTTGGGCGATTTCAGGCTGATAAGGCGTGTAGGCCGTGTACCAACCGGGGTTTTCTAAGACGTTACGCAAAATCACATTCGGCACTTGCGTGCCGTAGTAACCCATACCAATGTAGCTTTTGAAGACTTGGTTTTGCTGGGCTAAACCGCGAATGTAAGCAATGCCTTCGGCTTCGGAGCAGGAATCACCAATGCTCAATTCTTGGGGTAAACGGATCGACTCAGGCACAATTTGCGCGGTTAAATCATCCAAAGATTCAGCACCAACGTAGTTGAGCATGGCTTGCTGTTGGTGGCTATCGGGGCCGATATGGCGACGCAAGAATAAATCGTGCTGTTCTAACTGAGTGAGGGTTTGCTTGCTCATGATAAACCTTGTTCTATTTGCCGCGAGTCAGAACTGTAGGGTACTGATAAACGCGCTATTGTTATGTCAAACTTAGGCTAAAACAAACAAAGCCCCTTGGGGCTTTGTTGGCATCGACGACTATTCTTCGTCGATTACGGCTTGGTAACCTTCAGCATCCAGCAGTGCGTCAACTTCCGCTTCATCAGAAGGCATCACACGGAAGAACCAGCCTTCGCCGTAGGCGTCGCTGTTCACTAATTCTGGCGAGTCTTCCAGCGCTTCGTTTACCGCAATCACTTCACCCGAGATTGGCGCGTAGATGTCAGAAGCCGCTTTGACCGATTCTGCAACAGCGCAGTCTTCACCCGCCGTGACAGTGTCACCCACTTCTGGCAGTTCAACGAACACCATGTCACCCAGTAATTCTTGGGCGTGCTCGGTGATCCCTACGGTGTAGCTACCGTCTTCTTCCTTGCGGATCCATTCGTGTGAAGAGGCGTATTTCAGTTCTGTCGGAATATTGCTCATTATTGTTGGTCCTTGTTCCGTTTTTTTAAAATGCTTGTTTACCGTTGCGTACAAAGCTTGGCGCTACCACGTTCACTGCCACTCGCTTTTTGCGCATCTCAACGTGTGCCGTATCCCCAATCGCATTTGGGACGCGCGCCATCGCAATAGAATAGCCCAATGTGGGCGAGAAAGTCCCACTGGTGATAACGCCTTGGTGCTCTACGCCTGCCGCATCGGTGAAAAATACCGGCATATCATGGCGTAATACGCCTTTTTCTTCCATGACCAAACCGACAAGTTTGTCGGTTCCTGCCGCGCGCAGGGCTTCCAGCGCCTTGCGGCCGATAAAGTCACGGTCGGTGGGTTCCCATGCGATGGTCCAGCCCATGTTGGCGGCCAATGGGTTGATGGTTTCGTCCATGTCTAAGCCGTAGAGGTTCATACCGGCTTCGAGACGTAATGTATCGCGAGCGCCTAAACCACAGGGTTTAACGCCTTGATCTAACAGTGCTTGCCACAGGGCTTCGGCTTCATTTTCTGGCACGATAATCTCGTAGCCCGCTTCGCCGGTGTAACCTGTGGTGGCAATAAACAGTGAGCCCGCTTGCTTACCGAAGAAGGGCTTCATGCCTTCAATCGCAGCATTTTGTTCGCTACTGAATACCGCGGCGGCTTTGGCCTTAGCGTGAGGGCCTTGCACGGCGATCATCGCCAGCTCAGGGCGCTCAGTCACGGTGACATCAAATCCTTGGGATTGTTTGGCGATCCACGCTAAGTCTTTTTCGCGGGTCGCGCTGTTAACGACCACGCGGTAGAAAGTGTCGGTGAGGTAGTAAGTGATGAGATCGTCGATAACGCCAGCGTTGTCATCTAACATGGCGCCGTACAGGGCTTTACCTGGCACTTTAAGTTTGGCCACGTCGTTTGCGAGGAGTTTACGCAAAAATGCACAGGCATCAGGGCCAACCACATCCACGACCGTCATGTGGGATACGTCGAACATCCCGGCGTCTTGACGTACGGCGTGGTGCTCTTCGATTTGTGAACCGTAGTTGAGGGGCATATCCCAACCGTGGAAATCGACCATCTTAGCATTTGACTCTAAATGCTTGTTAAACAATATCGTTTTATTAGCCATTGTTATCCCTTTTGTGCGGCCTTTTTCAGGTCTGTGCCTAGTGTAGGGTAATATCAATCCGGTTAACGCACCGGTTTTTGGGCTAACTGGCATCGCAGCTTAGGCGTTATGCCTAAGCGCTTTGCATGGGTGCAAGGCTGGCTGCAATGGGAAAGGAATGAGCCTTCCTGCATCAAGGGGCCTGTTGGTCACACCTGATTAGCTCTACATTAACCGGTTCGTTATCCCGATGGATATCGATACTAGGGTCTAAAATGCGGCGAAATTATACCTTGCGTCACAAATTTGTATACAGGAGATTTTTCTAATCCGAAGCTGGCCGCATTAGATTTTTTTATCTTTATCTGTAATTTTTTTACAGGCGAACGGCTCATTTGCTCAGCTTAGCGCCAATATGCTGCGATGATCGACCATGGCGATTACATTAGCGCAACCTCGACCAAGGCAGCCTCGCCCACGCCGCACCACCGCCATGGCTGGCGGTGGTATGGCAGATTGCGGTATAGCAGATAGCAGATAGCAGATAGCAGATTGGGGCATGATAGACAGTGGCATGGCCTCATTCGTTAGCGACACAGCTTTGGCAGCCCCGCCTTATTGCCCATGGCCTGTTGCATGAACACTGTTTTCAGCCCAGCGACATTATCAACGAGGTTTAATCCCAGATCGCGAACCGCCCTTTTAAGCGGATGACCGCCCTCAAACAGGCGCTTAAAGCCTTCCATTGCCGCGATCATCTCCATGGCATCGGCCTTGCGCCAACGCTCTAGGGCGCGCAGCTCGGCATAATCGCCAATATCTTTACCTTCTTGCTGTAAGTTACTGATCACTTCAATAATGCTGGCGGCATCTAAAAAGCCAAGATTCACCCCTTGGCCCGCTAATGGATGAATGGTGTGAGCCGCATCGCCTGCGAGCACTAAGCGGTGGCGGGCAAAATGGCGGGCGTAACGCATCCTTAAGGGGAAGGTATGGCGCTCGCTCTCCAGGGTGCAGATACCGAGGCGACCATCGAAGGCGGCGGTCAGATTGCGCTCAAACTGCACCTTGTCCATTGCCAGTAATTCTGTGGCGCGCTCGGGCGGCACTGACCAGACGATGGAGCAGAGGTTGTCTTCATATAATGGCAAGAAGGCCAGCGGACCGCCTTGCAAAAACACTTGGCGAGCAGTGGCAAGGTGCGGTAATTCGCAGCGAATGGTCGCGACGATTGCATGGTGGCCATAATCCCAAAAAGTTAATGGGATTTGGCATTGCTCGCGTACCCAAGAGTTGGCGCCATCGGCGGCAATCACCAGGGCGGCGCTGACACTTTCAATGCCAGCATCGGCACCATGCGCAGAGGTCTGAGCAGAGGTCTGAGCAAAGGTCAGCCACGCTTCGCGCTCGCCAAAGGCAATGCGTTGTAAGCGTTGGTTTTCGATATGGGTGATATTGTCAAACTCGCTAGCGCGTTTGGCCAGCGCAAAACTAATCGCATCGTTTTCAATAATGGTCCCCAGACTTGGCTCGCAAAGATTACTGGCATCAAAGCCAATTTTGCCAAAACCGTCCTTATCCCACACGGCCATTTTTTGATAGGGCGTCGCGCGGGCCATATCCACATACCCCCAAGCGCCGAGGTGCTCGAGCAAACGTTGGCTCGCCTTATTAATCGCGCTCACTCGCAATCTTGGCTCGCCGCTCACGGCCTGTGTGTGGCCCGCATCAATCACGACGACATTAAAATCAGCCTGCGCTAATCCTATCGCGGTGGCGAGTCCCACCATGCCGCCACCCACAATGGCAATGTCATAGGCTTGTGAACTTAACATGGGTACATCCTTTTCGCGTTGCGATACCTGTAATGATTATTTCCAACCCATCGCGTGTTGAGCGACGGGGGTTTTCAGCGGCGGGAACCAAGACAACAGCCGTAATCCCAGATTACGCCCAAGGGCCAACGGCCAGTATGGGTTGGAGAAGCCACGGACTAAAAATTCAATATTGCGGATAGTGCTGTATCTGTCGTGCTCACGGGCATGAAGATAGGCATGGGTCACGGCGGCAGAGCCGAGATCTTCGCCCTGTGCTCGCGCAGTTTTGAGCACGTCAAGCAGGCTCACCACATCCCTAAGGCCTAAGTTAAAGCCCTGCCCCGCAATCGGGTGCAGCGTTTGCGCCGCATTGCCGATAAACACACAACGATGGTGAATTGGCCTTGGCATATACGACAGATTTAGCGGATAAGCATGGCGCTCGCTCACATCGATAAACTGCCCCGCACGGTAACCAAAGGCGTACTGCAGCGCCGTTAAAAACTCGGCCTTGGGTGCATTGAGCAGCGCTTGGGCGCGGCTATCATCCAGCGCCCACACGAGGGATAATCGCGGCTGGCCTTGGCTAGCGGCCATCGGCAATAATGCCAGCGGGCCGGTTTCGGTAAATCGTTCATAGGCCCAATGCTGATGTGGCTTATCGGTTTGTACATTGGTGATAATCGCCGTTTGCCCAAAGGCAACTTGAGTGATGGGCAGATTAAAACTGCTGCGCACCTGAGATTGCAGACCATCGGCGGCGACCACCAGTTTCGCGCAAATGCGCTCGCCAGACGCCAACACTAACGTATGGCTGTCGATATCCGGGATTAACTGCGCGAGTTTGGCTGGGCAATAGAGCTTAACGTGGGTTTGGCGCAGCTCGCGAAACAACACTTGGCCGACCCTTTCAAGCTCGACGACCTGACCCAGCGCATCCACATGCAACTGGGCGGCATTGAGTTCTGTCATGCCAAAATGGCCACGATCGGACACATGAATATCGGTAATCGCCGTACCTAAATGGGCCAGTTTTGGCCATAAGCCTAAACGGGATAACTCAAAGATTGAGCCATGGGCAATGGCGATGGAGCGGGCATCAAAGCCGGGATGGCGGTTATCGGGAAGATGCGCTTCGACTAAGGCGATAGACAACGGCGATTGAGTGCTTGCTAAACGCGCGAGGGCCAGTGCCAAGGTCGCCCCCGCCATGGCGCCGCCGACAATGGCGATATCGACGTGTTGAACTGAATTATCCATGTGCTCTGCTACCGTCATGGGGGTCTCATTCAAGCGATGGCATGGCTAAAAGCGTTTCGCCATCAGGATTTTAGCTTTGTAAACCAGATAAAAAGCGGCGGTTAGCGCCGCTGATGATAGTGCTTAATGGAACGCCGACAATTAATGGATCACCGCAGGATCGTCGCCCTCTTCGAGGCTCGGCTCTGGGCCAAACTCGGAGTAACACATAATGGCGGCGATACGCACAAATTCGAGCAGTTCGACATAGGCGGTTTCTGACTCTTCATCATCGACCACATCAAATTCGACCTGAGCGATCTCCGCGAGATCTTTGATCACTTCACGCACTTCATCCGAGGCCTGATTGAGCTTGGGCTGAATAATCGCAATGCCCGTTAAAAAGCTTTGGGTCCAAAGCGATAACGCCTCCACCCTTTGGCTTAAGGGTTCTTCCTCTTCGGGCAGCAACGGCGTAAAGCCAAACTCAAAATCCACCAAACGGGTAATGGAGTCTTGGAATAATTCACACACTAATTGATGCAATGGCGCGGGTAAGGGCTGGCCATCGTTCATCAGATCAAACAAAGGTTTAATCCACAGATCACCTTGTTGATCAACGCCCCCGCAGATTAAGCCCACTAGGGCACCGTGCACTTCCACCGGATGCTGACCAATTTCAGCCGCCGCTAAGGCCAGCCTTAAGCTTTCGATACGTAACGAAGGAGGGGTTGCCATCTTAAGATCCCAATCAGAATTTTCTAGCAGCAATGCTAGCAGAGATAAGGACTTGAACCAACACTGTTGCCACATTCTTGGGGCGCAAGTGAAAATTTCCAGCAACTGCTCACACAAGCAGCAAACAAAACCGCGATTACGCAATCCCTTCGCCGCTTGCCTTGCACTTTTAATATCAGCCCTATATAGTCCGCCCTATTGATGCCAACAAAAGGATCCACCGCGACATGAGTAACAGTGCAGTAGAAATCACCCTACTTGGGCGCACCTACTCTATCGCCTGCCCGAAAGGACAAGAGGATGCCCTGCGGATTGTGGCTCAGGGAGTTGAACAGCAGCTCACCTCGATGAAAAACCGCACCAACAGCTTAAGCCGCGAAGAAATTGCTATCATGGCGGCGCTGAATATTGGCCACGAGTTGTATCAAGAAAAACAAAAAAATAAGCATTATATGAAACAAATGGATGACCGCATCAGCCTGTTGCAGTCAACCCTTGAAAATGCCCTTATTGAGCGTTCAACCGATTAGTTGAGCGTTTAACCAAATAGTTTTAGACTGTGCTGCAAGGTGCCAAGCACCTCAACATGACATCGCGTGCTAAGCACCTTAACCATGATGAATTGCACAGTGAATGGCTAACTTGGCCTATACTTTTAAGCCATACGATTAGCGATTCGATACCGTTTTTGCTCCCTGGGATGCAGGCCAACTGGTAATGTCCCTGTGCCGATAATTTTGATCTCAGGGTGAATGCTTTACTGACATTGAGCAGGCTCGGCTCGTACCGAGAAGCCTTAGGAGGTAATCATTTACCCGCCTTGAACCTACGGTTCAAGGGCTACACCGGTAGCGGCATTCTGGGGAGCATCTTATTTATGTCTATCACCGCAACAACGTCAAACATTTCCGCCTCCGCCTCTGGCTCAACGCTCTGTGCGCCCAACAGCACGCACTCTGAAATTGACGCTCACACGCTCAGCCCAAATCTAAGCCGCGCCGAGTTACGTAAACAGGTGCGCTTGGCCCGTCGCTCGCTGCCACTGGAAGTGCAAACACAGGCAAGTCTTGCCGCCAGTCAGCGGATGCTCGAAAAGCTACTGGCGATGAAGGCTCAGCATGTCGCGCTTTACCTTACCCACGATGGTGAACTCGCAACAACGCCACTTATCGAGGCGCTTTGGCAACTTGGTATTCACACCTATCTGCCGAGGCTCCACCCCTTTACTGCCGGGCAATTATTGTTTTTGCATTACCACGCGGATTCGCCGATGCAGCCCAATCAATACGGCATTTTAGAACCTAAGCTGGATGTGCGGCGCGTGATGCCAATCGAGCGTCTTGATGTGGTCGTTACCCCGCTCGTGGCCTTTGATATTAGAGGCAATCGCATGGGCATGGGCGGTGGCTATTACGACAGAACGCTGGCCAATTGGCAGGACAACGGCCAACCGCTGCCCATGGGGTATGCCCATGATTGTCAGCAAGTGCCAAGCCTGCCCTGCGAACATTGGGATGTGCCCTTACCCGTTATCATCACCCCGAGTCGGGTATGGACGTTTTGAATAAAGAAGGTGCTAGGTCACTAGATTCTAGTGTCTAGGGTCTAGGGTCTAGGGTCTAGGATCTAAAATCTAGCTTCTTATTTATTTCAAATGCCGGCCACCATCGACATGATGGCTGCGCCCGGTGACATAACGGCTATTGAGCAGGTACTCCACTAAGGCAATGATCTCCTGATTACCGGCTTCTTTGGGCAACATAGCCTTGGCCAAGGTCTTTTGTCGATAAGCGTCATCATCACATGGGTTAAAGAGGATCATCGCCGGGGCAATCGCATTCACTTTTACCTCGGGCGCCAATTT
>NZ_JBOFMC010000384.1:0-2564 GCF_051658185.1 Shewanella sp.
TCAATGCTTACTCCCCGAAATGCGTTTGATCGCGATAGCGCTGGAAGTTTAAGGGGGAGTCAGCATGGTCATCGCGGTAAGTATTGATGGCATAGATGCCGTTGTTCCGCTTATACGTCGAGCCATAAATGGCTTTCCATAGTTTTAATCTATAGCAGTAAGTGATAAAAGCCATTTTACAGCGACGCTAACCGCCAATATAGTGTTTTTCGAGGGCGTTAACCGCGTATGTGGTATTCGTATTACCTATCGCAGTTTTCTTTATCTCTCCTTTTCTCTTCCTTTATCCCCTGAATGGATTTGACGTTAGACGTTAGACGTTAGTGTGGGGATGGGGCCATCAGTATTAAGGATGTCTTAATGACTCAGCTTTCTATTATCGGTTTAGGTGCAATGGGCACTGTTTTAGCTCAGCGCTTACTGTTAACTGGGCACTCGGTTACCGTTTGGAATCGCACTCCACATAAGGCCGCGCCACTACAGGCGCTTGGTGCTACATGCGCTGCCAATGTGCAGGAAGCCATCGGTGCGAGCCCTATCACGCTCATTTGTGTGGATAATTATGCCGTGAGCCAAACTTTACTCGAGGAGGCCGAGCAGGCGCTATCGGGTAAATTAGTGGTACAGCTCTCGACGGGTAGCCCGCAAGGTGCAAGGGCGCAGGAAGCTTGGTGTCATGCTCACCAAGCGCGGTTCTTGGTGGGGGCGATCCTGTGTTTTCCTGAGCAAATTGGCAGTGCCGAGGCGAGCATCATATGTTCTGGTGCGCGCGGCGCTTTTGTTGAGGCAGAGCCGTTGCTGCGTCAGTTGGCGACAACGCTTGAGCACTTAGGCGAGGCTGTCGGCGCCGCGCCAGCGCAGGATTGTGCGGTGGCCGCTTATTTTGCCGGGGGGCTTATCGGGGCTTTGCATGGGGCGTTGATTTGTGAGGCGGAGGGGTTAGCTGTGGATAAGGTCTGCGCCCAGTTTAAGCAGTTATCTCCCATTTTAGGGGGTGATGTCGCCCATCTTGGTAAAACCATTGCCGATGGTCAGTTTGACCAGCCTTACGCTAGCCTTAAAACGTGGAGCGCGGCCATCACTCGTTTGGCAGAGCACGCCACGGCCACCAACATTGATACGCGCTTTGCCCGTTTTGCGGCCGAGTTATTTGCCGAGGGGGTTGAACATGGTTTGGGGCCGCAGGAAGTCTCGGCCTTGATAAAGCGTTTACGTTTGGGCGCGGGGGACAATAAATGAGCCAGCAACCTATCGCTTTTATCACTGGTGCCGCAGGCGGCATTGGCCGTGATCTTTGCCGCGGATTTGCTCGTGCAGGTTATCGAGTGATTGCCACTGATCAAACGCCTTATGCGTTTGATGAGGAAAATATTCACTTTTATGTGCTCGATTTGCGGGATGAACAGGCCATTCGTGCCTTGTTTGCCACTGTCACCCACGCGTATGGCGGCCTGCAGGTGCTGATTAATAATGGCGCTATTAGTAAGTTTCATACGGATTTTACGCAATTAACGATGGCGGAGTTTGATCAGGTGATGGCGGTGAATGTGCGCGCTGCAGTGATTTGCGCCCAGGAATTTGTTAAGTCGAATCAGTTAGTGAATAACGACAAATGGGTAAGCGATGACGAGTCGGTTAAGCCTTCGTGGGCGCTTAACTATGGGCGGATTATCAATATTGCCTCGACTCGCTGGCAGCAAAATGAGCCAGGTTGGGACGCCTACGGTGCCTCAAAGGGGGCGCTGGTGGCCTTGACACAATCCTTGGCGATGTCGTTGGCTGAGCATAGGATCACCGTGAACGCCATTAGCCCGGGCTGGATCCAAGCCGAGGATTATCACAGCCTCTCTCAAGGTGATCATCAGCAGCATCCCAGTGGCAGAGTGGGCCGTCCCGATGATATCACCCGTGCTTGTGTATTTTTGGCCGAGCCTAACAATGACTTTGTGAATGGCGCGAATTGGGTCATTGATGGTGGCATGAGTAAGAAGATGATTTATCAGACTTCAGCGTCATTTTGGGAAAGTCACGACGCCTTAGCTTAGCGCGTCTTAATGGTTTAACACTCAGCCCAATAATCTTTGGGCTGAGTGCGTCAGAGGTACGTTCCGAGTTTGGGCCCATACTCCCCGCTTAGTTAAGGCGTGTGCTGTTGTTGAGATCTTGTTATTTCGCTGAGCGGCTAATTTTAATGAATAATTTGATTTGGTCTGGATTTTTACTCGGCGTTAGAGCTCCATTGAGTTCAATACCAAGGTTTCGCCATCCTTGGGGATCAATACTTTATCGGTTAACCCCGCCAAGGCTAAGCGTTCGGCCAATATTTTCCGGGTGGTTGGGCAATGATTGAGTGCCTCCATATGATTGGCAATCACTTTGCCGGGCGATAATGCGATAAATTCCAGTAGTTCGGCCATCGACATCAATAAGGGTTGGCCGACATCCATCTGAGCTTCTCCTGCAGCCACCAAGGTAATATCGGGTTTACACTCCGTCAGTGCTCGTTTTACATCCGCCGTCAGTACGGTATCACCACTGATATAGAGTGTCGGTTCATCGGGGAG
>NZ_JBOFMC010000385.1:0-8095 GCF_051658185.1 Shewanella sp.
GACGCCAGCCACTTCGCCGTGTCAGTTTGGTAAATTACCCGTATGGCACTGCTCATTTGCGCTGCAACTGGTATACTACGGCGTTTTTTAAGCAAAATTTCCGTGGGATCCATGCTCTATCTTCTTGCTAGCTGTATTGCACTCTTAATTGGGCCACTTTGTTATCGCTACTTTGCCTCAAGCAGCGGACTGCAAAAGGGGCTCGATGGCTTTATCTTCGTCAGCCTCGGCGGATTAGTGCTGATCCATATTTTGCCGGAATTACTCGAGCATGGCGGCATACTGGCGATGGTGTTTGTCGTTCTCGGGCTATGGGGCCCAACCGCAAGCGAGCGGCTATTCCATCGCTATTCTGAAATGACCCATAACTTCACCCTGTTTTTAGGTATCACTGGCCTGTTATTGCATACCATCACCGATGGTACCGCCATGGTGTTAGCGCAGCAGGAGGGTAACTCTATCCTGCTCGCCCTGGGCGTGATCTTGCACCAATTACCGGTTGGTTTTGCCATTTGGTGGGTCTTGCAGCCGCACCTTGGCGCCCGTTGGACCTTGCTGTTATTTGCGGTGATTATGCTGTTTACCGCCCTAGGTTACTTTGCCAGCGAGCAATTTTTACCCTATGTCAGCCTTGATGATACTGTTTATCTTCAGGCCTTTATCACCGGCTCGATTTTGCATGTGGTGCTACATCAGCCCCATGGCCCACACGAGCACCCCACCCCCCAGCGCCATGAGTATCAAGCGGGTATCGGTAGCCTCATGGGGATTGGGTTACTGATGATCCTGCTATTGATGGAAACCGGTGGCCATGACCACGCCCATCACGATCACTCCACTGAACAATTAATGACTTGGTTGCTGACCTTAGCGCCAGTGCTACTGCTGAGCTATGCCGCCGCTGCACTACGTTTTAAATGGGGCCTCACGCCGCATAACCACAGTTTAGCCAGTCGCTGGTTACAACGTTTAGCGGGCCCAGAGGCGCTGGTGATCACCACCCTCTTACTCGGACCTTGGTTAGCCCTGATGCAGCTTAGCGTCACCCTGCTGCTGAGTGTGTACCTTGCCTATGCCAAGGTCGATATCACCGATCCGCATCCCACGCAGCCCATTAACGCCCTCGGGTTTGGCTTTGCCCATTTAGTGGATCGCAGCGCGCCATGGATTTTACTCAGCCTAGTGCTGGTCAATCTTATCGGCCATCCCTCGGTGCCGTTAAATCACCCGATGCTGCAGGTAGCTATCCTATTGCTGGTCTTTTTGCCGATGCGCTTTTGTAATTTAGGGGCGGCAGTATTGGCACTCGCGCTGGCCTATAGCGGCTGGAGCCCCATTGCAATCATCTTGCCGCTGATTGCCGCGCCGGTTCTCAATATTGCCCAATTAAGCTTAATGACGTGGCCGCAAAGGCTGGCCTTGGTTACCATCATCGCCCTCGCTTTGCTGGCGGCGAGCGCTTTGCCGCTGTGGTTTTCACTTATCACGCTGCCAGAAATGGTCAACCTCGTGGCGCTACTGATCTTATCCGCCATGTTTGCCGCCAGCTTGCTGCGCTTAGGGCCGCGCCAATTTTTACGCCGCCTCATGCTCAGTAA
Organism: Shewanella sp.; assembly: GCF_051658185.1. Lineage (GTDB taxonomy): Bacteria > Pseudomonadota > Gammaproteobacteria > Enterobacterales > Shewanellaceae > Shewanella. The sequence goes on from NZ_JBOFMC010000385.1 coordinate 1,599, forward strand.
GCCTAAGCACCATCACGCATTGCGCCATAGCCATGCGCCCCATGGCCATGCTGAGCATAGTCATACTGAACATGACCATACCGAGCATGGTCATCGTCATGATCATGGCCACGATGCCGCTATGGCGCCACGCAAAGATAAACATCATCACTAATACTGGGCATTTCGAGCCAGACAGGCTAAGTTAACGCTATCGTCAGCTTAATTTAGCCTGCTATGTGCATACTCTTTATCGCCCTTAATGCCCACCCACGCTACCCCCTGATCATTTGCGCTAATCGCGATGAGTATCATCACCGGCCCACAGCGCCAGCACACTTTTGGCCGCCAGAGCACAATATCCTCGCGGGCAAAGACCTGCAGGCCGGCGGCACTTGGTTTGGCATCAACCGCCAAGGGCAACTTGCGGGCGTCACCAACTTACGCGTCCCTCGGCAACACCGCGAGGCGATGTGTAGCCGTGGCGAATTGATCGTCAAAGCGCTCCATTCAGGCTCGCTGATTTGCCCAAACTGGCTCGCCGAAAATTGCCATCATTACCAGCCCTTTAATTTAGTGTTTGGCCAAGGGGACGAGCTCTTTTGTTTTAACAGCCTGCAACGGCAAACGATAAAGTTAACCGCCGGTTTTCATGCCTTAAGTAATGGTGCCCTTGATGATATTTGGCCCAAGATGGCTAAAGGCCAGCAGGCGTTAGAAACCTTGATCAACGGCGCCGATCGCCTGGATGTCGCCGCACTTATCCAGCTGATGCGCGATGAATCTCGCCCCGAGGATCACCAACTGCCCAATACTGGCGTCGGACTCGAATGGGAACGGCGCTTAGCGGCGATTTACATTCGCCACCCAGAATACGGTACACGCTCCACCAGCGTGTTACTGCAAGATACCCAAGGGCGACTGCAATTTACCGAGGTGCGTTACGATGGCAAAGGTCGGCAACTTGGTCAGCAGCAATTTGAAATAGATTGTCGTGCCTAACTGTCTGTCGCACCTTACTGCGCGGCGTCTTAGGCGCAGGCTAACGCTTAAGTGTCTGGCCGCCAGTATTGAGGATGAGGCAGCAAAAACACCTCAACAAGGTTATGATATTATTAGGCTTTAGATTAACAGCACCGCGCCGCCTTGCGCCTTGGCGTGGAACGGCTTATAGGAAAACCCATGATCAAACAAGGATTCGCCGCATTGTGCCGCTGGCTACTGACCCTCAGCGGCTGGAAAATCGTCGGCACATTGCCAACCCAGGCTAAATACCTCGTGATTGTCGCGCCCCACACCAGTAATTGGGACTTTATCATCGGCGTACTCGCCCGTGGCGCTTTACAGACGCGGATCCATTTTTTAGGTAAGCACCAATTGTTTATTCCGCCCTGGGGATGGTTGTTTCGCGCCATTGGCGGTAGCCCGGTTGACAGGCGTAAAAACAATAATTTAGTGGATTCTGCGGTACAGCTATTTGCGACCGTGCCCGACTACAAGCTCGCCCTCGCTCCCGAGGGCACCCGCAGCGCAGTAACACGCTGGAAATGCGGGTTCTACTATATTGCCAGCCAAGCCAAGGTGCCCATCGTGGCTGTGGGTCTGGATTTTAGCCGCCGCAATATCATTATTCGTGCACCATTACAGCCCAGCGGCGACATGATGCGGGATATGATCGACATCATCGCATTTTACCGTGAGATCCGGGGGCGTCACCCCAAGGATATCCCCGATTTTACACCCAATGCCAAACCTTAAGCCGAACCACTTACCCGAATAAGAGCGCAGTTATGCAGATAGAGACTTGGTTACTATATGTTTTTGCCATTGTATTGATTGGCATGTCACCCGGCCCCATCGCCGTATTATCGATGTCCCACGGCATCCATTTTGGCAAATTGCGCAGCATTGCCACCGGCCTTGGCAGTGTGAGCGCCGCCCTTATCCTCATGATGGCGTCCGCCGCAGGGCTAGGGGCGATTATCGGTAGCTCTGAGTATGGTTTTACCTTATTGAAATGGTGCGGCGCGGCGTATCTCGTCTTTTTAGGGATAAAGCTGCTACTCACCCCGCCTCACGATCGGCCGCTTGCCATGGCCACCGCTCCCGGGCAAGGCAGCGCTTTCCAACTCTATAAGCAAGCTTTTTGGGTGGGGATCAGCAACCCCAAGGATTTGCTGTTTTTTGCCGCGCTGTTCCCACAATTTATTAATCTCGCCGCGCCGCAGCTGCCGCAATTAACCATTTTGGCACTCACTTGGGCCGTGGTGGATTTTGCCTTCGTGATGATCTACGCCTCCATGGCCAACGTCCTTGCCCCAAGCCTTAAGGCAAACAATAAGCTGCATTGGTTTGATCGCACCAGCGGCGGCGTATTTTTGACCCTCGCCGCGGTCCTGCTAGGTCGAGATTAACCCTCCACCTTCACTGATTTTAAGCTGCGGATATCATTGCCTGTGGGCGCCTGAAACGCCTGCAGGCCAAACTCTGGCAATACTGCATAAATATGATCAAATATATCCGCCTGAATAGCCTCATAAAATGCCCAGCGGGTATCGTTAGTGAAGATATAAATTTCTAGCGGCAACCCTTCGGTGGTCGGCGCAAGCTGACGCACCATCAAGGTCATCCCCTTGTGCACCTTGTCATGGCGCTGTAAATATTCCTGCAAATAAGCGCGAAAGGTACCGACATTGGTTAAATGCCGACCATTCACCTTCATATCCAGATCAGACACTTTGGCATTAGATGCCTGAATTTCGCTGATTTTTGCCGGAAAATACTCTTTTAAGCAGTTGATTTTACTCAGGCGAGCGCAATCCTCCTCCGTCAAAAACGCAATGCTGTTAATATCAATATGCACCGCCCGCTTGATCCTCCGCCCGCCCGACTCTGACATGCCACGCCAATTGCGAAACGCATCCGACACTAACGCATAGGCAGGGATCATCGTGATGGTTTTATCCCAGTTACGCACTTTAACTGTCGTTAACGACACTTCCTCTACCGCACCGTCGGCGCCGTATTTATCCATCTGGATCCAATCATCCTTGCTCACCATACGGTTTGCCGCTAACTGGATCCCGGCGACAAAGCCTAAAATCGTGTCGCGAAACACCAGCATCACAAAACCCGTGGCCACCCCTAAACCACTGAGGAAATACACGGGTGATTGCTCTGCGAGGATCGAGATTGACACAATCAGCCCAACAAAAAATAAGAACAGCTTGGTTAATTGCACAAAGCTTTTCACCGGCAGACGCCGACTGACCAGATTAATATCACTGATTTCATCTACCGCATCCAAGCCGGCGTATACCGCGCGGATCATCAGCACCACCAGCCAAATACTCAATAATCGGTCGATTAAGCCGCTCAACAATGGATGGGCGGTCAGCGCAATCGGCACAAGGATATTCAACACGATAGCGGGCACGACCATCGCCAACTTCTCAAGCACCTTATAGCGCATAAAGACATCGTCCCAAGTGGCCTTAGAACGCTGGATCACCGCATTAACGGCGCGGATCACCCCGCGGCGCACCACTAAATAGGCAATGGCCGCCAGCACTAAACAGGCACAAATCATAATCGCCGTGGAGATCGCATCCGAAGGCTGACTATCAATCCCAAAGCCCGCCAACCATTTGGAAATTTCAAGCCTGATTTCTTGATCCACAATATCACTCCAACATACACCATAGGAAAATTACACTAAGGCCATCAATTGCCAGCCCCTGAATTAACATGGGCTAGCATGCCACCGCGAGCCCGTTTTTAATATGCTTTCATGTTGATTTGACAACCCTCCTCACGTTACGGAGCCAAGCTCAGCGAGTGCCAAGGTCCATTAAGCCATGCTCCATTAAGCCAAGGTCCATGACGGGCCGCCTTACCCTATATCGCCATCACGTAACCCGGCGGCACACATTCTCCCCCAAAACATCACTTAGACACTGACCACTCCTCGCGAAATTGTGTATCTTAAGCAAAATCGCAATCCAGACGCTTATCGGAGCCACCATCCCAATGCCAATGCCACATCGCCTCAGCGCACTCCTCTTGTTGTCATTATCCCCCTGGGTTCACGCCGCAGATGTGGCGCATATCACCCTCGACAATGGAGCCAAAGTCAGACTCAAAGACGATTTTACTTGGGAATACGTGCTCACCGACGCGCAAGCCAGCGTCAGTAGCCCCGTCACGGAGGCGGCATCCACACCGCCACTCCCCCGCCTAAGTGCGTCGGCCATGGCGAACTCCGCGCTCATTCGCGCCACCGCCAAAGATGGCATCAAAGTTAACGTAGCCAACAGTCAATGGAACCAAGATCAACTGGGCCTCCAGTTTGAACTGGCCAGCACCAGCGGCGAGCATGTGACCAGTGTGGTGCTAGAAGCTCGCTTCTTTGCCGATAACGGCTCGCTACTGAAAACGGAAAAACTCAAAATATGGCAAGCCATTGCGCGTATGCCAGAAACCTATTTACGCAAAGGCGAGCAGCGCCAGAGCCGCATCCTTTGGGTCGACGGCATCGATAAAGCCCAATGGCAACAACAGCTGATTGCTATCAGTATCACTGAAATTGAATCGCGCTAAGCCTCACCTTGGCCAAAGGAGTCATCATATTGGCAAAACAGGGGCATCAGCATTGTTCGAACATATTGATAAAATGTGATTACCTTGTTGCAAGCAACATAGGCTAAAATGGCCCGAACCGAGTTATCATTGTGCCAGCAGAAACAGGATGCTAAATCTGAAGTCGTATCTCACCACAAGCCTCGTTGCTGCGCTTTCGATCCTAAGCCAATATGGTTACGCCGATACCGTATTTCTCATCAATGGTGACAGAATAACAGGCGAAATCATTGAATTAGATGACAAGCAACTCACACTTAAGCCTAGCTATACGGGGAAAATCACCCTTGCACGCAGCGCGATTAGCAGCCTTGAGACCGACGAGCGCCGACACTGGAGCGTTAACCGCTCACTTGAACATGTCACCATCAGCGCCGCCAGCGAGCCACGGTTTGTCATCATTAACGGACAGCTAACGCCGCTAAACGAGATCAGATACTCGGCCATTGAGGCAAGCACCGACTGGCTGCTCAGCGGCAGCGCTGAAGCCGCCATCGACATTACCCAAAATACCACCCACAGCCAGAAGCTCCACGCCAAGGGTGACATGACGCTCCAAAGCTTAAATTGGCGTCATGATCTTAAGGGCGAGTTCCGTTACGAGACCGAAGAAAGCACCCCCAAGCGTCACAGCTTTGAAGGACGCTACACCTTGGACTATCTGCTAAGCGAACACTGGCTGCTACGTCAGGAAGATTTTTATGAGGAAGATCGCCTAAGCACTCAACAAAAAAACTATTATATCGCCGTTGGGCCGGGCCACCGTTTCTGGGGGGTGGGCCGCAACAAGTTAGACTTTGTACTCACCTACAACCACTTTTGGGTAAACACCCCGTACTTTGAATTTGATCTCTACGCCTGGGCGACGGCGCTAAACTACAAGCAATATTGGCTCGGCGGCGAGCTTGAAACCTATGCGGATCTGCAAATGGCCTTTCCTGAAATCCCAAGCATTGATTACATTGCTAACTCTACGCTGGGGCTTAGGTATCTATTAACTCAGCGGGTTTACCTCACCCTCAAGTACGATCTTAACGAAACCAAGACCGACATCACCAACATTAAAGACAGCAACTACACCCTCGGACTGGGGATGAACTTCTAAGGCATTCAGCGCCCAATCACCATAAGAGCCATGAGCGCCATGAGCGCCATGCAGCCGCACTGACACCCGCGCCCTAAGCGCCTAAAATCCCCCCTTAAAAAACAAAAAGCACAAGCCATAAGGCCTGTGCTTTAGGCTACGCACATGCGCGCGAACTGTTAACAGCTCGGCAGCACACCTTGGGGCAGGTACGCATTAAAGCTGGCGGTGTAAAGCAGATCCGTGGCCGCTTCGATATCCGGCGCAAAGTATCTGTCTTTATCATAGTAGGCCACCACTTCACGTAGCTCGGCCTTCGCCAGTGCTACCGCCTTGCTTGGCATTAATGGCGCACGAAAATCCAACCCTTGGGCGGCCGCTAACAATTCAATCGCTAATACGCCGCGGGTGTTTTCGCTCATATCCCGCAAACGGCGCGCCGCGAAGGTCGCCATGGAGACGTGATCTTCTTGGTTGGCCGAGGTGGGTAAGCTGTCTACCGAGGCGGGATGGGCGTAGGTTTTGTTTTCAGAGGCCAATGCTGCCGCGGTCACTTGGGCGATCATAAAGCCCGAGTTCACCCCGCCATTTTTCACCAAAAATGGCGGCAATTTAGACAGGCTAGAGTCGATGAGCAGCGCGATACGGCGCTCAGCGATCGCGCCTAATTCGGCAATCGCAATCGCCAAGTTATCGGCGGCCATCGCCACAGGCTCGGCGTGGAAGTTACCGCCGGAGATAATGTCACCGGTGTCTTGGAACACTAACGGATTGTCGGTCACGCCATTGGCTTCGG
>NZ_JBOFMC010000386.1:0-4796 GCF_051658185.1 Shewanella sp.
CGCGCAGTTCTTGTAATTGTTTGCTGAGCTGAACGTGCTCTTTTTCTAAGCGCTTGGCTTCACTGGTGCTGGCATCAGCTTGTTGCAACACTAAACGTGCAATACGTCCGGTGAGTTGGCCTAATAACGGCGTCACGTACTCGGTGCGCATGCGTGGCAAGGTGGACTCGTTATAACGGTGCAGATAGACCAGACACTCAAAGGCCTTCTCCTTGCCGGAGCTAAACAGCCAATAGATCGGGCGCTTCTTGTAGGTTTTCAGGTGGTCTTTATAAAACTGGGTTGAGAGATAACGGCGCAGGGTCTCGCGGGCGGTTTCGCCGCCCTTTTTCACCGGCTTCAGCGCGTAGAGGGTCAGGCTGTCGGCAATAAAGTTAAGGTTCTCTTCAAGGTGCTCTTTACCCCAGACGCTGGCGACAAAGGCTTCGATGCGCGCTGCCACATCATCTGCAAACCAGTTCTCGCTGGTTAACGGCAAAATGCCATCGTCATCGGCGGCAAAGGTGGCATAGGCCCCGTCCTCCACCAGCGCTTTAAAGCCTTCATTTCCGGCATGAGCGTAAACCAGCCCTTCACTGTCGAGCGAATAGCGGCCCATCATGCAACCGATGGCGTAGGAGATCAGTTCGCAGATGGTATCGGACTGATACCTTTGATTTTTTTCAATATCAGATAAATTACCCCTATATCGATAGGCTAGATTTACATTAAGAGTCAACATATTCAATGGTGTATTAACGTCATATAGATCCGCAATACCGTATGCATTAGTAATTTCACTATTAAGGGTTTTTTCAGATGTTGCAAAAGCACTTATAAGCCGTTCGTTTCTTTCAATAAATTCTTGGTAAACATTTGCTATATTGACTGAGTTAATAAGATTACAAGCCTTACCAATGAGATGCATTGAAGCAAAGTCCATAGAACACTCAGAAGAATCCCAGTCAAGTTTAGAAATCTCTATTAATTCTCTTACACGCTGTTCAATAGAACTTCTTACAGGCTTTAATCTATCCATTAAAAGCGGTATTAAGCTAATGTCACTGGGCTGCACCTCAATCGTAGGGTTTAACACCTTCAATATATTAGATGCAAATACTGACCCCATTACACCCAAAATAATATGCAAATCGCTCTCATTGGGTACGCAAAATGAACCTTTAACATCAAACAAACAACCTTGCGGAGAAAATCTAACACCAAAATAAGATGAACTAGTCGCTGTCCATGTTATTGCAGGTTTAAAGAAATGCTTTTCATTAGAAATTTTCCAACCCAAATTATCCCATGATAATTGGGGGTATTTTTCTAATGTAGATGATTTTATCTCATAACCATCATCATACCAATTAACAATATACTCGACGTTACCATACCATCGTCTAAAAGACCCCCCTTTTTGATACGGGAACCATTTCTTACCTGATTCCCTCCCAAATTCAGCATTTTTAGCATTAAATTCTACGTTAGATACTGGCACCTCAAACCAATAACGCATAAATCTATCATTATTACCCGTTCTCATACCGATCATCGGTTTTGTCGTTTTGCCCAAAGACTCATTAGCTTTGAACAAGTCCATTACTTTCTCATCTACCCAATACGCCACCGGGCTCCCCGGGATTTTGCCAAAATCCGCTGCCGAGGCGCGGTAAAAGTGTTGTTGCATGTTGTTATTTTCTTGTTGGCTCATTGGCCACCTCTTGATCTGAATTTAGTTGCTTGTCTTCACTGCTAACTTGCTGCCAGTCGTCTGCAATTTTTTTCCAATTCACTGTGCGCTCGACCGCCTCGCCTTTATTGTCTTTACCCGACCAAACCGCCCAAAAATCGGGATCATCGGATTTAGGGCGATGCGCCTCAGACAAGGCATTTATTTGTACCAACACAGGCAATTCGCTAGCCCAACCCATCAAGATGGCGTGGCGAGAAGGTAGCGATGGCAAATCGCGTAGCAATCCACGCAGATTATCAGGCACTAATTTATGAACTAGCTCTTGATCGCGGTCGTTACTGATGCGATGCAGTAAATAGCTGTTGCATTGGGAGAGCACGGTTGGCGAGAGCTCACTGGGGCGCTGCGAGGAGAGCACCAAGCCGAGCCCAAACTTGCGACCTTCACGGGCGATCTTCTCGAATACCTGGCAGCAGATGGCGGCGGAATTTGCACTTTCAGCATCCTCTTTATAGCGCTTAATAAAGGTATGCGCCTCTTCCATCACCAGTACGGTGGGCAGCGTTTTACCATGATTTAATTTTCGATAGCGCTGCAAAGATTCGAGTGTCATCCGCGCAATCACAGCGGTAATAATATGCACCACTTCGGCAGGCACCAGCGAAAGATCGATAACGGTCACCGAGCCATTGGAGGCTTGATTGTCACCGATATGATTTTCAAGCCAGTCAACCAAGGACATATCGTCCATACCTGTCACAATCTGTTTTATTCTCGAATCCGATAACATGGTACGGATTCGCATAATCAAGAAGTCAAAATATTGTGAATTTGATTCCTGACTAGCCAATGTTTCCAGATGGTCGGCAAATTGGGCACCATTGAAGGGTAGCGGTGCATCCTCGTTGGGTCCCTCTTGATAAACGATCCCACCAATGCTCGTAAGAAACCCGTAAAAATGGGAAATTACAGCATCTACCGCAGTCGCTGGGAAGTCATTGTATCCGGTCTGTCCATTTTGTTTCCGATAGGTTTGCTGCGGTCGATTTAGTAGTGCGCGTACTTGATTGGTAAGTAACTCCAAATCATCCCCGTGGGTAGAAAACTCCTGAATATATGTTTCAAGGTCTTCAACAAAGGCCTGCAGTTTGGGACCAAACTTCCAGCCTTCATAATTATCACCATTACGGAGCTGAGCCTTCAAGGTGATTAAAATGGAGCTGATTTTTCGGCGAAGAGTAAAGATGGCATCTTCTGTTACATCGGTACTACTGCGCATCTCTCGAAGAGCCCTGCGTAACAGCGGACGTTGTGCTTTTTCACTTGCTTGAGTAAACGCACTCCACTCGGCACTATTCCAAAACCATAAAGGGACTTGCAGCTGCTCAATGCCTTCACTGGACTCAACCGCATACACACGCACGTCTCCCAGATCTTGAAAGGTTTTTGCATATTCACCATTAGGGTCAAGAACAATAAAGCGTGCGTTTGGTTTCGCGCCTCGTTTTTTCTCCGCCGCCTCCAGAGACCAACGGATCAGGCCTGCCACCGAGCAAGATTTCCCACTACCGGTATTACCCAATACGGCCAAATGACGACCAAACAGGCGATCTGGGTCAATTTTTACCTCGGCATTGGCTGCAAGAGGACTCGTGCCAATTTTAACGTGGCGGTGATCGCCTGATTCAACGATGGCGCGTAGCTGAGTTGGCGTAGGCAGCAGCACGGCATCTCCCACTGTGGGGTAACTTTCAACGCCACGACTAAAGCGATACTGATCCTCACCTTGATTATTCTTGCTACCTTGAGCCAGCACACCTAATGGGTTCAAGCTCATTTTACGCAGTGGGAAGGGCAAATCGACCAGACCAAAGTCCTGCATTCCTTTGCGTTTTGGATAAGGCGATCGCTCAATCGTGATCCATTCGATTTGAGCCACAAGTTGGCCATTATCACTGGGGATCAGCACATAACCATTAACCCTAGGAAATGCGCGAGGGGTACCGGTATTTAGCGCCACACCATCTGGCGCTTCAATATCGAGTAACACCTTAATTTCATCAGGGGAAACAAAATCAACGGTACCAATACGTAGTGAATCAGCAAAAGCTAAAGGAGAAAGCGTCATGCTATCGCCCCTGTCACAGCAAGATCTGTAGCTACATCGCCTGACACTGCGAGCGGTTTTGTGGCATCGTCTGCTTGCACAGTTCCCCAGCGTTGCTTAAGTAGTTCACTCATGCGGAAGGTCGTCTTATCTATCGCCGCTTTAGGTAAATAGTTTTCAGTCAATGTCGCCAGATCGGCCAATGCTGGGCCAATCAACAGGCTGATTTGCGAGGGTCTGCCCATCTCTTCATAGGTTTTCATGATGCGCCCAAGCTGATCGTCGTAAGAAATAACGACCAGATGGGTTGACGGAATGGTCAGCATGTCGCGGATCACGCGGTTGATATGCTCATCGCCAAAGCTGTAGCCATAGGTCACCAAGGTACTGTTAGGACGACAAACGGCCGCAGCCAGATCGCGAAACAGCTCCACATAGGGGTAATCGGCGGTTTCACGGTCTTTGGCGGCATTCGGATAAATCATCAACTTGTTGGCATTTACTCCTCCAAGTCCCGGTGCCTGTATGTAGGGAGTAACATTTTTGGCCCCAAACGGCAGACCGATGCGGCGAATGTCCTTGCCTGTCTGCACCCAGTCTACAGAGCCATGGAGCTTAGTAAAACGTGCTACTCCTTCTAAATAACGAGGCTCTCCTCGAATACCCGGTGGATTGTAGTGCATATCCAGATCGAGTCGAGACGAGCGAAAGATTGGCATCAGGTTACCCAAGAAGCGATCCAGCAGGTGCAGTCCAGCCAGTTCGGCCCCCGCCTCAATCAATCGGTCGTAGTTAGTGGTAAAGATATTGAGACGGTCGCGTACCCCGGTGCGGCTGGCGAAGCTCATCATGAATGTTACCAAGGTATTGAAGGCCTGCTCGCGCTTGGCTTCTTCTGCTGTAGCAATGCCTGATTCGCTCTGCAGAATCGACAATGCGAAAGATTTCATACCTTCTTCAAGTTCTTTGCGCAAGGCATCGGCCTTGCTGTCCTGCATGATCTCCAAACCACGC
>NZ_JBOFMC010000387.1:0-6333 GCF_051658185.1 Shewanella sp.
GCGCTGTTCAACGAGTACAACAATATCATAGACAACAACATCTGTGACTCAGGGGAACAGTCTGGGCGGATGAACTAAAAGGAGCTCACTTTACTGCAAGCGCTTTTGGGCAGCAAGAATTAAATGCCCTGCGGGGCAGTGCATGGCTGACGCTTGCTAGGGGGGGGAGTCGCCGATGACGAACGGCAAAGCATGGATGCGCGCTATGTATGCGAACACTGGCAGGTAGTAAGCAGGCTGCCTATTTATGATGATGTGTCACATGCGGTAAATCGGCTTGAATGCAAAAATAGAGGCAGATGTCTTGAAAACATTCACTGGGTGCTAGCATTCATCGTCATGAGTCTTACTAGGCAAAGCGTGCGGGAACGATGGCGGCAAGCGCTATAGTGTTACCGCTGCTTAAGTGTTAGCGCTTAAGTGCAACCGCTGAAGCGTCCTCGCTGCATTGCTGTTGATTCACAGTAGTCAATTAGTGAGCACCTAAGAGGGCGATGATATCACCTGTGTAAAGGCAAAAAAAATCCCTCGAGGATGTCGAGGGATTTAAATAGAAGCCTCGCTGCAGGCAGTTATAAACGGTAATCAGCGAGGGCTTAAGGACTAGAGCTTGTAGCTCATGCTCAGCATGAACATCTGCGCCGTGTAGTCATGGCTATTGCTGCCAAAGCCTACAAGGTTCCAGATCCCATCCACCGCGATATCATTGGCGGCGTCATTATCCTTATAATTTTCGACTTTATAATCGAAGCGTAACGCCATTTTTTCGGTGGCTTGATATTGCGCATATAAGTTAATGTTATGAACTTTGGCAAAATAATCGCCGTAGTCGCCAGTGATCGCTTGTCTAACCTGAGTGTTACTGTCGGAGTTGGAGTAGGTGTAATCCAGCCCTAAACGTAGCTTGTTCTCAAGCAGGTTGTTGTAACTTAGCCCTGCACCAAAGACATCTACGTCATCCTCAACCATTCCGACCCAAGTGGGTGTGCTGAAGTTTTTGCTACCCGCTTGTTCAGACTCAATGGTTTGATGGTTGTAAAACGCCGTTGCCAGTAAGTCATTGGTGATCATATAGCTGATATTGGCATCATAACTGGTGTCTGTTGACTCCGTTAACCCAATCACAGTATCGGTATAATCATCCACGGCATAGCGCGCACCGAGGTCAATGGTCACGCTCTCGATAGGGGAGTGCGTAACACGGGCCTCGACTTGAGTGCGATCACGGTCCGCGAGATTGTACTTACGTAACAAGCTATTGGTTTCCGATGAGGTCCACTCTGAAGCTTGGTAGCGTGAGCCATCGCGTTGGCCATAGCTGCCTTTGACCCACATGTCCCATGTCTCAAAGCTGTTGACTCTAAAACGGGCCCAAACGGTGTTTTCATCCGTCGTTTCAACGTCTTGATAATTTCGTTGATCCCGTTTGAAATCATAGCCACCGTCCAGCTTCATCCCCCGGTTGATACGATAGTCGGCCGCGACTTTAAAACGCTGACTACGGTTATCGTATGGGGTGTTATAGGCAACTTTACCGTTAACATTGTTGATGCTGATCTGAGTCCATTCTTCGATTTGCGTGTTGTTATCGCGGTCGTGGTAATCGTAACTACCACTTAGGCGCAAGTCATTAGTCACTTTGCTGACGACTTTGAGGTTCATTCCAAACAGATCGACTTTTGCATCCACGGCGTCACTGGTTAACTGGTTAGAATAACGGTAGTTATCCGTCACCAGTGCCTGATCTTGGCTCATTTGGCCTGCCAGAATACGCCCAGATAACACATTGGTACCATCGTTATATTGGCCTAAGAGCGATACCGTGTGTGACTGATTGTCAGGATCGAGTGCCATAGTCCCGCGGGTTTGCGCACCAAAGGTGGGGTTGAAGGCACTGTCAAAACTCAGTTGCTGGTTATCATTTTTAAACAATGAGCCATTATAGTTAAGCGCAGTAAACCAACGGTCCCCCCTGAGTTTAACTCCTGCATCAATCGTGTCTGTCGTGTAATCGACCGGCTCGGCTAACATCATCGACTGATTGAAGAAACTGCCAGAAGCTTGTTTTAAGCCGGTTTTTTCTTCACGTTGGTAATTAACGTAGGTACTCCACAATGACTCGCCTTGGTATTCAAAGCCTAATCCTGTGCGTTGACGTTTGAGCGACAATTCGAGTGCATGCAGACTATCCATTAACAAAGGCATTTGGCTACTTGAACCCGCCGTTACCCAGTTATCTGGCAGGGTTAAGTTGCCGCTACCTATGCCTGAATAGGGCGTTAAGGCGCTATTGCTATCGTAGGTCGCAATTTGGCGGTAGTTAAGATTGACATTGTACTGGCCTTGTTTGCCCGCATTCACATCAAGGCGACCACCATCCATTCCTAGTTGATAGGCTTCAACACTGGCGCGGTAGCCTTTGGCGCCCACATAGGCAAGGTCGGCATCAAATTTACCTGCAACTTCGTTGCTGCTACCAAAAGCATTGGCTGAGCGGATATCGTCTTCGCTGTTATAACCCACGCCGACGCCGACAGTCCCTGATACCCCGGTTTCAACGACACAGCCTTTACAGCTCCATGCCGACATTTTGACTTTTTCAGTGTTGGCATTCGCCAGTCCATAACCGCCGGCAGCCATTGCCATACCACTGTTAGCCAGTAACGCCAGAGTGATCAAATTGAGTTTAAATTTCATTTTCTCGTCTCCTTAGCGCTGTAATAGCTTGCCAGATGGATGGTTAGAACCATGAACCTGACTATGGCAATTTAAGCAGCTTCTTCCGCCAGTAAACGCATTGTCACCGACATTCGCACCCATTCCAGTATTACCTAAGTAAGCGTTGCTGGCATGGCCATCGCTGGCATGACATTGCTGACACAGCTGTGGTGCGCGGGTTTTTAGCATGCCATCGTTCACACTGCCATGAGGATTATGGCAGGTCACGCAGTTTTCCGTGACGGGTGCATGCTCCCACAGTTTTGGGCCGCGTTTTTCAGCGTGGCAGGCATAACAGGTATCGTTGACTGTGGGTTTGTTGAGATCGGAGTCGGTCATACTGCCATGAGGATTGTGGCAATCGCTACAGGTCATTTGGGCCCATTTGAGTGGGTGACTTGAGCGCTTGTTCATATCCGCTTTTTGCTTGGTATGGCAGCTAGTACAGACTTCCATTTCGGTGTTTTTAGACAGCACTGGATCTTTCGCCACATGCACTTGGTGACAAGAGGCACAGGCGACATCGGCGTTGTCGTGGTGACCACCGTTCCAAGACATGCGCTTATCATCTTGGTGACAGCTCATACACACGCTGTTTTGTTTTTCAGCGCTTAAGGTGGATTGCTTGCCGAAGGTGATCATCGGCTCGTTACCGCCCTTGTTGTGATTGCCCATTGGGCCGTGGCACGCTTCACATTGTAAGCCCGCCATGGGGCTTTTTGATGAGTCAATCGCGCCGTGAACCCCTTTGAATAGGTCCATCACTTTTTCAGATTTTTTGTGACACATTAAGCAGGTATCGGCACCTTTAGGGGAGTAGCTGCCTTCGGCAAACTTTTTATCTAAGGTGGCTTCGACTTGCTCGGGAGTCATTTTGGCGTCCCACTTAGCGGCATGCGCTGGGGTAATGCCAAATGACAGTACTGCTGACAATGCCATTGACATGGCGAATGCGGGCAGCAGGTTCTTCATTTTTTGACTGTTCTTCATAATAGGCTTCCCAATTTGTCCCAACAAAACTCAAGAAAGGGGGAGCACGCTCCCCCCGCTTGGGCAAATTACATTTTCACTTGAGTGTGATCTGTTGGTGTGGGTTTATGACAGTAGAAACAGGTTTCTGACTGCGCCGCTGCATTCGCTTCTGAGTACTCTCCATCAATAATGGCACCGTAGGATTCGAGTTGCTCCTTGGTATGGACCATGTATTGGCTACCCACAGTATGGCAGGTCGTACAGGTAGCTGCGATAGGAGTGGAGTAGCCTGGTTTTGTCGCATCATCACTGGCCGTTGCGGCCGTATTCAATGCACCTTTCTTCTTGAAAGAGTCAAGATTGAAGTCATTGTGACAAGATGCACAGTTACCACCAATTAGGCCATAAGCCTTGTCAACGTGGGTTTTGTGTACTTTTAACTCTAACGCACCGCGGTTGGCTGGACTATAAGTGCCGTCAGGCGTGTGACAAGCGACACAACCATCCACCCCTACGATAGGCTTACCGTTGGCATCCTGAGTGTGTGACAGTTGTTCAGTCATCACAAAACCTGCATGGTAGCCTTTATGTAGTTCAAAGGTTTCACCGTGACAGCTTTGGCAAGTACCAAACTCAACTGAGTTGACATGACGCATGCTAGGCGCTTTACCTGACTTAGTACCAAAGGCCATTTCCGCTTTCATGCTGGTCGTGGTGCTGTCTGTCGTACAAGCGGTTAGGGTCGAACCGGTATTACACACTTCTAACCCAATGAAGCTAAAGGCGGTATCTGTGTCAGTGCCTTCTGCGCCAAAAGGAAGGGCAGGTGTGGTAAAGGTAAACTTACCTTCTACGATAGTCACGCCAGACTCTAATAAACCATTTTTGATCAGGTCTTTAGTTACTTTCTTATAGCCACTAACTGGACTTGGGTTATAGCCCATGATCGGGAAGTTAGGCCCAACGTTAGTGATGGTTTCTAAGCGTTTGATTTGATTTTGAACAGTAGCAGCATCTATTGCTTTGCCATCTTTATCTAGGATAGCGACACTTAACACGGCTGTATTGTCATCTTTAGCGACTAATGTCGCTTCCATACCGAGCTGTGCAATCACGGCTTTTTTATCAGCTTTTTTGCTGGTATGGATTTGTTTGGTGGTTTCACTGCTATGGCAAGCGATACAGTTAGAATTATCTAGCTGAGTTGAGTGACCTTTACCCGCAGCAAAGTCGATCCCGACGTGACAGCTGGTACATACTTCCATAGTGGGGATACGTGACCAATTGTTCGCTTCTGACAGCATGTCAGATTCAACGTGGCAAGCTTGGCAATTATCTTGAACAATGTTTTGTGCAACTTCTGGGACTTTATTGTTTTTGCCCCACGCTTTGTTGGCATTATGCACATTGTGAATTAAGTGACTAAAGGCGACATGAGGTTTACCACGGCCATCGGCAAACTCTTGAGTATGACAAGAGATACAGGTTTCAACTTCAGTTGCCTGATGGTAAATTTTTTCACCTTCAACGTGACAAGAGGTACAAACCTCATGACTGACGATGTTTTTGGTGTATAACGGTGCATTACCTTGGCCATCGAAATCTTCAACCATTTCTGCAACAGGTACTGTTGTACCGTCTGGTAATGTACCAGCTGCTGAAACTACGTTAAAACGCTGAGTTAATTGCGTATTAAATTTTTTGTCAGCATCAAATGTGCCGAAGCTGAATTCATAGTAACCATTTTTTTTATCAACAAAGGTCTTGGTTGAACCCAGTTGTTGCCAGTTAGCGCTATTACCTGGGCCTGTTGCGCCTTCAGGAATTAATTGCAATGCTTTTTTTATTTCTAAGTTAGCTAAACCAACAACCGGCATATCCGCTTCGTTGGTGGCAAACACTGTGACGATGGGTGCGCCGTTTTCATAGCTGACTTTGGTAATATCCAGATTTAGCTTAGTGATAGTGCCAGCCGGCTCGCCACCGGGATTACCGGGATTGCCATCTGGACCGTCTTTACCATCGCTACCACAGCCGGTTAAGGCCATAGAGAATGCACTGGCTGCCAGCAGCAGTGCGATTTTAGATTTTTTTGTGTTCATCATTTTTTCCCTGCATAGGTTTGGCATTACTTAAACGTATATATTCTAGTTCATACAGATTCTATGGCTGTATTTTGTGTACTAAAGCGAGTTTAAGTGAATGCTGGAAATAGAATTCCCCAAAGAAAGATTAACTTAACACCCTCTTAAAATCTTTAAGCCCTTTGCTATTGTGTGACTTGGATCTTTCTATTTCTAAAGTGGTAGTTTTGCCCCTCGGGAAAAATGATTTTATGAGTGCGAGATGACAATTTAGGCATAAAAAAAGAGAGCGGTAACAACCGCTCTCTTTCAATCACCTAACAGCTTAGGAATAACGCGCTACTACCCAGTAACGTTTATCCGATTAATTGCCGTGGGCTTCCATTAATTGTGCTGGAGTGTGGCACGTTGCACAGCTTTCAGATGCACGTTTTTGGACATCGGCTGCATCGCTTCCATCTAAGATACCGCCGTTAGCTTCGATGTGCGATTTAGCAGCAGTAGACAGATATTTTTGGTGGCAGCTTAAGCAAGTGCCTGCATCGGAAGATACCCAAAT
>NZ_JBOFMC010000388.1:0-5315 GCF_051658185.1 Shewanella sp.
GCGACGCTGACACCGATGAGATAAAGGCTTAATGGGGAAAACCGTCATCTTCTTCATCGTCTTCTTCGTCGTCATCCATATCATCGCCAACGAAATAGGTGCCCCAACCATCGTAATCGACCTTCTGCTTGGCCGCTAATTGCAGCAATTGCTCGGCGGCCTTATCCAGCAGGGCCACATCCAACTTATGATGGGCAATGGCATCAAAACAGAAAATCACCGAGCCATCCTCTAGCTCCATTTCTTCAGCATCGTTCACTTCAAAACCGAATTTAAACGCATCCACTGCGGCTTTTTCTAGGCGATCAAAATTGGTCGACGAAAAATGATGCTCAATCGTATATTCGGCATCGGGATCCGAGCCATCGTCCAGCAGGGCTTGCACTATATCGCGATTCTCAGCAAGCTGTTCTTTTAACAGGCGTTCAATAGACATGGATGGGTCTCCGTTAAGGTCAATCTTAAGATCATTCAGGCGCAAATTGCCGTTATTATACGTCATCAGCCACAGGAGTTTTACCCATTAATGCGCTAGCCTCCTGATTTATCTCAACCAGTTTAGCGGCCATGCTGTCATAAATCTGCGCCGACAAGGCTTTCACATCGGCCTTATCTAGCCCTGCCGTCGGGACTGGAGCCATCATTTCAATGATCACGACCCCATTATCCCAACGGTTTAAATGGATATGACCTTGGCAAGAAGCCAACACGGGCACCACTGGCACGCCGGCAGCAATCGCCGTATGGAATGCCCCCGCTTTAAAGGGCAACAGGCCACGACCACGGGAGCGAGTGCCCTCGGGAAAAATCCACACCGACAAACTTTTTTGCTTAATCTTTTCCACCGTTTTGGCCATGGTATCGAAGGCGCTGTGGCGGTTTTTACGGTCAATAAGAATATTGCCCGATAGCCAATAAATTTGGCCAAATAATGGCATCCACGCCAAACTTTTTTTACCTAAGCTCACTGTGCCCGATGGCACCGCTTTAGTGTGCGTGAACAGATCGAAGTTATTTTGATGATTTGCAAGGAAAATATACGGGCCATTTTGCACATCTTGATGGCGACGTACGATGACTTTGATCCCCAATAGTGGCGCCACCGATGAGAAGATCTTGGCGAACATATGTACATTGTCACGGTGGCGTGGCCGTAATAAACACACCAATCCGCCAAAAATAAAGGCAAGCAACAAAGACACCGCCAACAGCATAGATCTGACGATTAACAGCACAATTTACTCCAACAAAAAAAGTGGCGACAGTATAGCCACCATGGTCCTCTGACTCAATATATTGTTTACATCTGTAAGCTGACTGGCGCCCATAAAAAAACCATAGGCGAATGGCCGTTCCACTCCGCCTATGGTTTTCTAAATGGCTTATGACT
Source organism: Shewanella sp. (assembly GCF_051658185.1). Lineage (GTDB taxonomy): Bacteria > Pseudomonadota > Gammaproteobacteria > Enterobacterales > Shewanellaceae > Shewanella. The sequence continues at coordinate 1,391 of NZ_JBOFMC010000388.1, forward strand.
CTATGTTTTTATGTGGTTTTTAGTGCAAAACCCCTTTGATTTACAGGTCAGCGTTCATGCCAGTTTGCGATGGTTTTAGCTGACGTAAGCCGACTCGAAATACCCAAGCACTCAGCGCTAAGGTCGCGACAATGGCCGCGCCGCTAGGTAAATCGAATGTGGCCGACAGCGTTAACCCAAGCAGATAACCGCTTAATCCCACAAGGTAAGCATAAAATAACCGCCCTTTTCCCTGATATTTATTCAATGCTAAAGCGGGCAAAATCAGGGTACTAAACACCAGATAGACACCTACCAACTCCACCGAAAGGGTGATCACCAGCGCAAACAACAGATAAAATCCGGCGCCATCCAGAATCGCTGGCCGCAGGAAAATCGCCAGTAACACACCGGCGTAAACCAACGCAGGTAACAGCAATTGTGACCAACTCACCCAGAGGATTTGGCCCGACATCAATTGCTTTAATAGCTCAGCCCCATGGGGATCATTGGCCAGCAGCAACATCGCCGCCACCGCTGATAACACATAGAAGCAACCTATCAACGCCTCCAATTCAGACGCCATCCGTTTGGCGAGCCAAGCAATCAATCCTGCGCCACCGAGCGCAAAAAGTGCTGGCATCCACACATGGGAAAATGGCATGGCCTCCAAGCGACTATCCATGTGAGCCACAATAGCCCCAAGGGCGGCAACCTGGGCAATGGCTAAATCAATAAAGATAATGCCACGTTTAAGCACTTGTTGCCCAAGCACGATGTGCGTTGATAACACTAACATCCCCGCCGCCAACGCGGGGAGTAAAATGCTCATCAGCTCCAGATCAAATAGCGCAGCGAAATCAGCCATAGGTGCTATTTCACTCCGTTTAACAGGGAGATAACGCTGTCGTACAGACTAAAAAGATCTTGGCTGTCATCATTGCCGCCAACCGACATCGGCAAGCGCACTACGGGCAGATTGGCTTTGTCGGCCAGCCAGTTGGCGCCGCGATCATCCTGATAGGAGGCCACCACTACCGCCAAAATATCCCCTTGTGCGGCGCGGGTGAGCAAACTGGCTAAATGACTGCTAGAAGGCATAAGACCCGGTTTAGGCTCAAGATCCGCCACCTGCTCTATCCCTATCCAGTTAAATAGATACTTAAAACTAGAGTGGTAAGCGAACACTTTCTTGCCCTTTAATCCCTGAGCTTGTGCCTCCCAGCGGCTAATCGCCGCCTGCCATCGCTCACTAAAGTCGCTCAGTGCGCGTTGATACGCCGCTGTACCTTCAGGATCCAGTTGTTGCATCTTGGCGCTTAATGCGGTGGCGACCTGCAATAACCGCTTAGGATCAAAGTGTAAATGGGGATTTCCTAGGGCATGCACATCACCCATACTGCGATCCACTGTGGCCAGCTTATCTAAGGTATCGATGTGCTCTGCCGCAAAAAAGAGTCCTTGCTCCCGAGAAAGCACCTTGGCATTGGCAGACTTCATTTGCAGCATAGGCAACCAGCCCACCTCCAGATCGGCACCGGCACACACCACTAAATCCGCTTGACGCATTTTGGCAATCAAACTCGGGCGTGCCTGCACCTGATGAGGATCCTGCAAGGCCGTGGTCGCGGCGTAAATCGTCGCCGTGGGCGCTAACGCCTTGGCCAAGGCTGCATATTCAGGCTCACAGGCAAACACATTCAGCTCAGCATGAGCCATGCCGGTGTAGGTGAGCATGCACCCTACCCCAAGGCATCTGAGTAACTTAGAATTGATGCGCACCATGGGCCCCCAGAGACATAATATATTGAAGAGTAAAGATGTTATCGTCTTCGATACCGTCGAAGTTAACCCCATTTTGGTGAGTATATTGCACCCGCACCGTTGAAAAATGGCTAGGGTGCCATGCCAATGTCAGCTCTGATTCCTGTAACGTTTGTCCGTGAAAATGTTCATCATGAAGTGCTTGAGTATCCACTTCGCCATAGCGCAGCCCGGCAGACCAGCTTGGCGTCAACTGATACACTCCGCTCAAATACCAGCCCTGATGATAATCCTTACTCGGCGCATCCTCTGCGGCTAATCCCACTGGGGCAAAATCGGTCACCCGAAAATATTCCCCACTCAAGGTGACATTCTGATACTTGTAGTTGCCATTAGGTGCCCACTTATAAACAAAATCAGCACCATAGGTATTTTTGCCCGTATAAGATGCCCTATGGCTATGATCGTGAGCGTCTTCAGCAACCTCTGCCAGTGCTCCAGCTTCGTGATGGGGCGCTAGTTGACCATTTTCGTTACGCAGGTAACTCAAACCCGCTTGCCAAGCACTGTTATCACCGATATCACCGCCAATTTTTGAATATACGGTGTAAACACCCACTTCTTTAAACTCACGCTCGCCGTGGTCATCATCTGCCCGTAAGCTCTCACCCCTAAAGGCCTCCAGCCCCATTGTCCAATACAGATCCGTCGGCGCGACAACGCTGAGCCGCACCCCATCGTCAAAGTAATGCCCACCTAAAAACGCCCGATAGGCAACTGGGCGTTCGGTAAAGGCATCTGTATGTAAATGTTGATTATTCAGATAGCCAATGTCCGATAGGAAACGACCGGCACGCATTGCAAAGCCTGCTGGCATCGCCAGCGTCTGAATAAAAGCTTCCTCAAGAATGAGCTCAGTCTCTCCCTCATGCAGCTCAATAACCGCGGTGAGTTTACCGTAAAACATATCGTCAATATTGGCGCTCATGGCCAGCTCGGTTTCACCTAAGCCAAAGCCACTGCCACTTTCAGCCAATGGCCGTTCTGCCGTTTGGTAATAACCATTTAACACCGCGCTGATCGCGGGATTCGTTAAACTCGGCTCTTGCGCTATCGCTCCACACGATATCACCCCACAAGAAAGCCACGCACAGGCCATCGCCACCACAGTAATGGGCGTTTTAACAACAGTCATAATATCTCCAAATACAACAAGCGCTCGGTGACTATCGAATGTCACCAAGGGATTAAAATCTAAAATTAATTTTTAAATACAATAAATTAGAATGTAAACGTTGCTTTAGAGTTAAACCGGTGGGCCACGGCTAAGGTAAACACTGACATGCTTGGAAAGGAAAATCGTAAACACACGCTCAAGCGACTCGACCTGCTGCACCACAGGATCGAGTTGCAGCGGTTGGCTTAATAAAATGTGTTTAAACTGGTGTTGCTGAATGCATAAGGTACAGTGGGTCTTGGCGCCATCATCCAGATGGGTCACGCTGTGAGCAGAGACGACAAAAGACAGCAGCACCAATATAGCGGCCAGCCATATCGTTATCCCGTGTCTAATGTGACGATGTAATCTCACTCTGTCATTCTCACAGCCAATCTGTCATTTTCACAGCCCATAAAGTGGCGCCAGTTTATGCAGGCTAATCCTAAGATGCAATATGCCAACGCAACAACACCCTTTACATAGGCTTTACCATCACACCTTTGGGCAATCACACTGGCGAGCACAATCACTCATAAGCAAATATCAGCACGCTTGGTCGGCATATCACGCATTCAGCCCTATATGGAATTAAGATTAACTTAAGTGAGTCTATTTATAGTGCACAGTGTCCAGTGAGTAAAAGGGCCGCAAGCGCGATGCTTGAACTAATCAATACGACGTAGGCGCTGCCCTCTTGAACGATGCACACTTGGTTGATTAACACTTGGTTGATTAACACTTGGTTGATTAACACTTGGTTGATTAACACTCGGCCGAACAACACTTGGCACCCCCAATTCATTCAGCAAAAGGCAACTAAAATGCTAGCATTTCTCCGCGAAAACTTAGGACTTATCTTAGGTATTGTGATTTTCGGCGCTGTGATTTTAGGTGGAATTTACTATGTAGAACATTCATTAGAGAGCCAAGAGCAAGTCGTTCACTAAGCGGCTCACCGCATCT
>NZ_JBOFMC010000389.1:0-3279 GCF_051658185.1 Shewanella sp.
TCTTCTTGATATTCCACGTCATTAGCCCATCCCACAACGCGGGTAACAATAGGATCAATACAAAGGGCAACCACACCATCAGCAAGGCAAATCGAGTGAGCACTTGGTACAACACATCAAAGAATGCCTGAATTCGGTCTTCCACCCACACAAACCAAAACCCCCCCATGCTCTCCATCCCTTTAGAACGAAGTCGCTGCTCTTCAGTGGGAATAAAAAAATCACGCATAGATTGCTCCATCTGAGTATCCACAATCCATGAGCGATACCAGTGATGGCTTGTTTGTCCTATCCAGTGACTGATCTCAGCACCCAATTGATTTTGGATCATCTGCTTCTCTTTATTGATCACCCTCCCTGTCCAATCCCCTGGCACCAGTACACTAATGATAATAATTTCAAGCATTAACGCCAAACACAGCAACCAAACCGATTTATGTTTGCTCATGCTATGCACCCATATCAATGCCCGCCAGCATGACTGCTACGGTCGGAGTCATAATTCGCGCTTTAATCACTTGTTGTAGTCGCTTTGTTGTACTGTGACCACAGACGTAGCGCACATCGATGCGGCCTTCAGCCAAATACACCATCCTATTCGGTCGATTACGGATCCAGGTGTAAAAATACACGCCATCCACCGCGGCCCACTCAAAATGGTCTGGATCGCTTAGGCGAATCCCCGTTAAAGCACTGGCGGCAGTCCAAGTCATCGCCTCAATAAAATGCCAAAGGCGAACAGTGTCATCGTCACTACAGACTTCTTCATAGCTGCCTAAGCCATTACAAAGACACAAATCAAAGATAGAATGTCCATCTAAGGTCAACGCATCCGTTAAATAGTCCGCCAAGCAATGCACAGCAGCCAACGCATGAGGCCAATCGATTTCAAGCAATCTAAACCTTTCCTTGCTCTGCGGGTAATGCTGCAACCATTGCGCTAGCATTTCTTTGCTGGTGAGAGTTGTCATTTTCAGACAAACAGAATGATGCATACCGACTCCTTACGTTGCCTGTGATGAGTAAGTTAGAATAGGAATACGCCCTTTAATGACGCGGCCACCAGAAAGTTTGGCGATGTACTCAAGATTAGGCAGTTGACCTAACAACTGCGGCGGAAACATATCGCCTTCCTCTTCCATCAAGCGCTCGCCATGGTTGCCGGTGAATAAAGCTGGACTATCAGAATTGGACGACATCCCTTGGGTTTGCATGATGTATTGCAACCGGGTTTTGGGCAAATTGTCAGTGATGTATTGCTGGGTTTCTGCGTCCATCACCCGAAGTGCAATCAGGTTGTTGATATTACCTAATACTTGGCGCGCCTTAGCTTCGCTGCCAGTTCTGGCGGAAAAATCCGCAAAGGTCTGAGTGGCAATCACGCAGCGCATCTTTGCGCCACGGCCTTTGTTGAGCAGTTGAATGAAGGGATCGTTGACCACTTCAGCGGCCTCATCGATAAAAATATTCACGGGGCGATTTTCGACACCATAGTTGTATCTATCACCGGCCACGGCTGTCAGATCAGATAACAACAACGAACCAATCGCACTACCAACCATGGCATCCGTCAGTGAATCCAAACCGATATACGCCACTTGGGCATTGTTGATAATGCGTCCAGAATCCGTAATTAAGCGATTGTCATCAACATCGTTAGCAATAGGTGAAAGTAATGGGCCTAGCTCGCTTGATGTGAGCATATTGAGTACCGGCATCAGTGAGGCCACCATTTTGGAATAGTGGGTTCTGTCATGCTCAAACATGCTCAAAAGTCCCTCTAAATCGGTATTGGCGGCAACGGGCTGAATGCGTTCGTAGTAGAAAAGCAGCATCGTCATGGCTTGCTTGGCTAAGGTATTGGCTTTCTCGGTAAAACGCTTAATCTCAACGCTGAAATTGGGGTACACTTGCTCCCCCCAAGCGGTGACCGCTTTTACTAGTAGTCCATCTGGACCACCTTCTAGAAATCTTCTTAGGGTTTTCAGATCGGGACGCTGGGATGTGAGCAACAGCCCTTGCACAATATTGTTCAGTGCCATCTGACCAAATGCTTTGAACGGATCGGCTCCAGTTTCCGAGGGAATTAATGCCGCAATACGGCTGGCAATTTCAGTGCCGCGGTTAAAGTTTTTCAGGGGATTAAGCCGTACAGAGTGTTCAGGAAAGCCTGGATGAAAATACACAAAACGATCTGGATTGCCAGAAGCAACACAGGCACGCTGCGCATTGTTCTTGAGTTCTTTGTCACCCTTGGGGTCAATAATAATCACAGCTTCATTACGCAAAATCGCCTGAGTGATCATCGCATCAAAGCAGCGGGTTTTTCCAGCACCGGTCGTGCCAACAATCAAGGTGTGTCCCTCTGTGTGTCCAAGCGGTTGGTACACATCTTCTTCTCTGGGTTCGACACCATGGATCCAGGTCGAACCCATTTGCTTGCCATGGGCTTGGTTAAGCAAGGTTTGCTTATCACGCTTTAAAATTTCATAAGCGCGTTGAGCGTGGCGTTGGTCCCACTCAAAACCATAACCTAACCACAGTTCTTCAGCATGTTTTGCCATCACTTTCTGTAAATGACACAGGTCCATAAAAGTTAATGGTTTACCTTTAAGTCCCTTCTGTAATTTATAAAGACGATAGGCCTCAGGCAGGCGGTATATCGCCATACCAGAAGAAATCCCCATCATCCACCAAAATGGCTCTGGAGGTAACTCAGTCAGCATTTCTGCGGCGATTGCTCCAACAGCCCCCAACAACCAGCCTGCTGCTGCCATTGCCTCATAATTTGTGCGCCAAGGCATTTTGTATGCACTCTCTTTCATATTCTCTCCGCAAAATAGCCGTTAGCAATCCACTGAACTTCTATGGGGATAACCTGTCAACGTGAGATGTAAACACAACGGTTTCACCCTCATCGAACTGGCATTGGTCACTGACCGAAATCCCCCGAAGCAGTTGTCCGGCTGGAATGCCATGCTCCTTGGCGACTTGGCGTAAGGTTTGAATCGTGACGCGAATACCATCGACACAATGTTCCACATCTGGGTAATTGCCATCGGTCAGTAAGATGGGCAAATCTTTCACAAAGTTAACCATCAGTTGCCGTTGAGCCTGTTTTGTGTCTCTACTTGAGTTCGCATTGGCCGCAATCGGCTTTTGCTTACGCTCCGCTCTTGTGGCGGGCTCTTTTGCTTGGGCATTGGTTGTCTCAGTTCGACTCGGACGCTGTGAAGCCTCTTTGTTCTGAATTGCTGCCGCCGGTTCTGTGTCTTGTTT
>NZ_JBOFMC010000390.1:0-15896 GCF_051658185.1 Shewanella sp.
AATGCCAGGCGACAACATCAAAATGGTAGTGACTCTGATCTGCCCAATCGCGATGGACGAAGGTTTACGCTTCGCAATCCGTGAAGGTGGCCGTACAGTAGGCGCGGGTGTTGTAGCTAAAATCATCGCTTAATCGCGAATTAGTTATACTGCTAAAAAGGGAAGCTTAGGCTTCCTTTTTTATTTAGGTCGATGACTTGCCATGAATTATGCTTGAGTTGGCTGTCTAGCCTTGCTTACAGCGTCGAATAAGAATACAATCTATGGCCGATTTTTGACCCTGAGTTTATGCTATTGGCGTTTCTAAGGGTGTTCGGAAATGCAGAGTATCAACAAGCGTATTGTAACTGGGTCTTATATCCCTAATTATTGTGCTCAAGCTCAGGCCGTATTGAGTAACGGAATCACCGATGACAACAAATACTGAAAACCAGAACAATTCTCTGGATCTCGTGAAGTGGGGTGTTGCGATCATTTTGCTCGCCGCTGCTGTTATTGGCAATCAAATGTATAGCGAAGCCAGTGCCGTGATTCGTGCGCTTGGCGTTATCGTTGCATTCGCTATTGCTGGTTTTATTGCCCTGCAGACAGAAAAAGGTAAAAAAGCGTTAGCTTTTGCGCGTGAGTCGCAAATTGAAGTGCGTAAGGTTGTATGGCCAACGCGTCAAGAAGCGCTTAACACCACTTTTATTGTCCTTGCTGCAACAGGTATCTTAGCTCTGGTTCTTTGGGGTATGGATGCGGTGTTGATGCGAATTGTCAATTTTATCACTGGCGTATAGGCACCTCGAATGACTGAAGCTAAAGAAGCTAAAAAAAGATGGTATGTCGTGCAGGCATTCTCTGGCTATGAAGGCCGAGTTTGTAAGTCACTGATTGAATACATTAAGATGCATGGCATGGAACAATACTTCGGTGAAGTATTGGTACCGACTGAAGAAGTTATCGAAATGCGTGCAGGTCAGCGTCGCAAGAGCGAGCGTAAATTTTTCCCTGGCTACGTATTAGTCCAAATGGAAATGAACGATGACAGCTGGCATTTAGTGAAAAGCATCCCGCGTGTTTTAGGCTTTATTGGCGGCACCTCAGATCGTCCCGCGCCTATTTCAGATCGTGAAGCTGACGCCATTTTGCGTCGTCTTCAAGAAACCACCGCGTCACCAACTCACCGTGTTATTTTCGAGCCGGGCGAAGTGGTACGTGTATGCGATGGTCCATTTGCTGACTTTAACGGCACCGTTGAAGAAGTGGACTATGACAAGAGCCGCGTAAAAGTGTCAGTAATGATCTTTGGTCGTTCTACACCGGTTGAGCTCGATTTTAATCAGGTTGAAAAAGGCTGATTAAATAAACTACAAAATCCGTTTGGCAACGGGTGCGGATTTCTATATAATCCGCACCCGTTGTTTTCGGGGGAGCATGTCGGCATGTCGCTGATGCGCGTTTGAACCCAAACTGAGGAAATGTCAGATGGCAAAGAAGATTGATGCTTATATTAAGCTACAAGTAAAATCAGGTTCTGCGAACCCTTCACCACCAGTTGGTCCAGCTCTGGGTCAAAAAGGTGTGAACATCATGGAATTCTGTAAAGCGTTTAACGCCCGTACAGAAAAAATGGAAAAAGGCATGCCTATTCCAGTCGTGATCACTGTTTACAGTGACCGTTCATTCACTTTTGAAACTAAGACTCCGCCAGCTTCTTTCTTATTGAAGACTGCTGCAGGCCTGAAATCAGGTTCTCCACGTCCTAACACTCAGAAAGTGGGTACTATCGCTCGCGCTAAGATTCAGGAAATTGCTGAAACTAAAGCTGCCGATATGACTGGTGCTGACATTGAAGCGATGACTCGCTCAATCGAAGGTACTGCGCGTTCAATGGGTTTGGTTGTAGAGGATTAATATAATGGCAAAGCTAACTAAACGCATGCGCGTAATTCGCGAGAAAGTTGACGGTACTAAAAGCTACGATATCAACGAAGCTGTTGCTCTGTTAAAAGAATTAGCAACTGCAAAATTCGTTGAAAGTGTTGACGTAGCAGTTAACCTGGGTATCGACCCACGTAAATCTGACCAAAACGTTCGTGGTGCAACAGTGTTGCCACACGGTACTGGTCGTGACGTTCGCGTTGCAGTATTTACACAAGGTGCAAATGCTGAAGCGGCTAAAGCTGCTGGCGCTGAGCTAGTTGGTATGGATGATCTGGCTGAGAAAATCAAAGCCGGTGAAATGAACTTTGACGTAGTTATCGCATCTCCAGATGCAATGCGCGTTGTGGGTATGTTAGGTCAAATCTTAGGCCCACGTGGTTTAATGCCTAACCCTAAAACAGGTACAGTAACGCCAAACGTTGCTGAAGCTGTTAAGAACGCTAAAGCGGGTCAAGTTCGTTACCGTAACGACAAGAACGGTATTATCCACACGACCATCGGTAAAGTGGATTTCACCCCTGCTCAATTGAAAGAAAACCTGGAAGCGTTAGTCACTGCACTGAAAAAGGCTAAGCCTGCGGTTGCAAAAGGCGTATACGTGAAGAAAGTTAGCATCTCTACCACTATGGGTGCAGGTGTAGCTATCGATCAGGCGACTCTCGATACTGCTAACTAATTTTACAAGGTGAGCGCATTAGTCTATAATGCGCGCACTTTGTGGGTTGAAGCCTAGTTTTGCAGCATTTAAGCTGCTCAATCTTAGGCTTCCGTCCAAGACCGCAGGTGTTAACTTTAACAGTTTACTTAATTTCCTGCGTAGACGGTGTCAGGCCCCAGCTAAATTTTTTTACTGGATAATCTGCACCGTAAGTCACTAAATACATAAGTATTTAGTATGGTAAATACTAGGGGTTACCCTAGGTAGAATCCAGGAGTAAAGCCAATGGCATTAAGACTCGAAGACAAAAAAGCGATTGTTGCTGAAGTCAACGAAGCTGCCAAAGGTGCGCTATCTGCAGTAGCCGCCGATTCTCGCGGTGTAACTGTAGGTGCCATGACCGGTCTGCGTAAAAAAGCGCGTGAAGCAGGTGTGTATGTACGTGTAGTACGTAACACATTGGCTCGTCGTGCTGTTGAAGGTACTGCGTTTGAGTGCCTAGCAGAAACGTTCACTGGCCCAACTTTGATTGCTTTCTCTAACGAGCACCCAGGTGCTGCAGCTCGTCTGTTAAAAGACTTCGCTAAAGAGCAAGCTAATTTCGAAGTTAAAGGTGCAGCCTTTGAAGGGAATTTCATCCCTGCAGCTGACATTGATCGTTTGGCGAAACTGCCAACATACGACGAAGCACTGGCACAGCTGATGATGACTATGAAAGAAGCATCTGCTGGCAAGTTCGTTCGTACACTGGCTGCCCTGCGCGATCAAAAACAAGAAGCCGCTTAATTTCAAGCTGGCTGCTTTTTAAAATTGAATTCAGAACAATAGGAAACATTTGTTATGTCTATCACTAAAGACCAAATCTTAGAAGCCTTTGCAGCTATGTCTGTAATGGAAGTTGTTGAACTGATCGAAGCAATGGAAGAGAAGTTCGGCGTTTCTGCCGCTGCTGCTGTTGTTTCTGGTGGTGGCGAAGCTGCTGCTGCTGCAGAAGAGCAAACAGAATTCAACGTAATTCTGACTGCTCACGGCGACAACAAAGTTGCAGTAATTAAAGCCATCCGTGGCGCAACTGGTTTAGGCCTGAAAGAAGCTAAAGCAATGTCTGAAGCTGCTCCAGTAGCAGTTAAAGAAGGCGTTTCTAAAGAAGAAGCTGAAGCTCTGAAGAAAGAACTGACTGAAGCTGGTGCTTCTGTTGAAATCAAGTAAGCTATTTTAGCTTACTCACCCAAGCCACTTGGGTGGAGGCTGGCGGTTTTTTAACCGTCGGCCTTTTTTGCGCTATATGCGCCGGCGATTTTTTTTCACCGTTTGTCGCCAGATTTTGCAGTCCCTAGCAGAGATTACTGGTTAGGTTCTTGCCATCAACGGTGATGGGCAAACGTGCTGAATTGAATAACTTAAGTTATTGATTCAGTCTTGGTCACATCTCGTAAGCAGAGGAAACCCATGGTTTACTCCTATTCTGAAAAGAAGCGTATTCGCAAAGACTTTGGTAAGCGTCCACAGGTGTTGGATATTCCTTACCTTTTGTCTATTCAGTTAGACTCTTTTAAGAAGTTCACCGATCAAGATCCTACCGGTGAGCGCGGTCTTGAAGCCGCCTTCCGTAGCGTTTTTCCCATCAAGAGCTTTTCTGGTAATTCAGAACTGCAATACGTCAGCTATAAGCTTGGCGAGCCTGTTTTTGATGTGAAAGAGTGTCAGATCCGCGGTGTCACTTATTCAGCTCCCCTACGCGTTAAATTGCGCATGGTGTTGTATGACCGTGAAGCCGCAGCGGGCACTGTAAAAGATATTAAAGAACAAGAAGTCTACATGGGTGACATCCCATTGATGACGGATAACGGTACCTTTGTGATCAACGGTACTGAGCGGGTAATTGTGTCGCAATTACACCGTAGTCCTGGCGTGTTCTTTGATCATGACCGTGGTAAAACCCACTCATCGGGTAAGGTGCTGTATAACGCACGTATTATCCCTTATCGTGGTTCATGGTTAGACTTTGAATTCGATCCAAAAGATGCACTGTTTGTGCGTATTGACCGTCGTCGTAAATTGCCGGCAACGATCATTTTGCGTGCATTAGAGTACTCTACTCAAGAAATTCTCGATCTGTTCTTTGAACGTGTTGAGTTCAAGATCAAGAAAGATACCTTAGTCATGACTCTGGTTCCTGAGCGTCTGCGTGGTGAAACCGCCAGCTACGATATCAAGGATGCCGAGGGGACTGTTCTGGTTGAAGCGGGTCGTCGCATTACTGCGCGCCATATCCGTCAGCTAGAAAAAACCAATACGACTGAACTCGAAGTGCCAGTTGAATATATCGTGGGCAAATATGCTGCTCAAGATTATATCGATCCGGACACGGGTGAAGTGTTAGTGTCGGCCAACAGTGAAATTAGCTTAGAAGATCTGGCTAAATTATCACTAGCAGGCATCAAAGAGCTCAGCACGCTGTATATCAACGAGCTTGATCATGGCGCCTATATCTCTGATACATTACGCATTGATTCGACGACTAACCGCTTAGAAGCGTTAGTTGAAATCTACCGCATGATGCGTCCTGGTGAGCCACCAACCAAAGATGCGGCTGAAGCCCTATTCCAGAACTTGTTCTTCAGTGAAGAGCGTTATGACCTGTCAAAAGTAGGTCGTATGAAGTTCAACCGTCGCTTAAGTCTTCCTGATGATGAAGGTAGCGGTGTATTGTCTAAAGAAGACATCGTTGCGGTAATGAAGAATATCATTCATATCCGTAACGGCTTCGATGAAGTCGATGATATCGATCACTTAGGCAACCGTCGTATTCGTAGCGTCGGCGAAATGGCTGAGAACCAATTCCGTGTTGGTTTAGTTCGTGTTGAGCGCGCGGTGCGTGAACGTCTGTCTTTAGGCGATCTAAACGAGCTGATGCCACAAGACTTAATCAACGCTAAGCCTATTTCAGCTGCAGTGAAAGAATTCTTCGGTTCTTCACAGCTGTCACAATTCATGGACCAAAACAACCCGCTGTCAGAAGTAACGCATAAGCGTCGTATTTCTGCACTTGGCCCAGGTGGTTTGACCCGTGAACGTGCAGGCTTCGAAGTCCGCGACGTACATCCAACTCACTATGGTCGTTTATGTCCAATTGAGACCCCTGAAGGTCCAAACATTGGTCTAATCAACTCATTAGCCAGTTTTGCCCGTACCAACTCATACGGCTTCTTAGAAACCCCATACCGCAAAGTGGTTGATGGTGTGATCACTGACGAAGTGGAATACTTGTCAGCGATTGAAGAAGGTCGTTATGTGATCGCTCAGGCAAACATTGAAGTTGATGCCCAAGGTCGCATGGTTGAAGAACAGATTGCTTGTCGTCACAAAGGTGAATCAACCTTTATGCGCGCGTCTGACATTCAATACATGGACGTATCGCCACAACAGATCATCTCTGTTGCTGCGTCACTGATCCCGTTCTTAGAACACGACGACGCGAACCGTGCATTGATGGGTGCGAACATGCAACGTCAAGCGGTACCAACACTGAAGTCAGAGAAGCCTCTGGTCGGTACGGGTATTGAGCGCACGCTCGCAGTGGACTCAGGCGTAGTGGTAGCCGCTAAACGTGGCGGTGTGATCGATTACGTTGATGCGAGCCGTATCGTTGTTAAAGTGAATGAAGATGAGCTGCGCCCAGGCGAAGCGGGTATCGACATTTACAACCTGACTAAGTACACCCGTTCTAACCAAAACACCTGTATCAACCAACGTCCATGTTGTAGCGTTGGCGAGCCAGTGGTTCGTGGTGACGTGTTAGCCGACGGTCCGTCGACTGACTTAGGTGACTTGGCCCTTGGCCAGAACATGCGTATCGCGTTCATGCCTTGGAACGGTTACAACTTCGAAGACTCGATCTTAATTTCTGAGCGCGTAGCGCAAGAAGACCGTTTCACCACTATCCATATTCAAGAGCTGTCTTGTATCGCTCGTGATACCAAACTGGGTAGCGAAGAAATCACAGCTGACATCCCTAACGTAGGTGAATCTGCACTGTCGAAACTCGACGAGTCAGGTATCGTTTACATCGGTGCAGAAGTGAAGGGCGGCGACATTCTGGTGGGTAAAGTGACGCCAAAAGGCGAAACCCAGCTAACGCCAGAAGAGAAATTACTGCGCGCCATCTTCGGTGAAAAAGCCTCTGATGTAAAAGACAGCTCATTGCGCGTCCCTAACTCTGTTAAGGGCACCATCATCGACGTTCAGGTATTTACCCGTGACGGCGTTGAAAAAGACAAGCGTGCAGTTGAAATTGAAGAAATGCACATTGCCCAAGCCCGTAAGGACTTAGGCGAAGAGTTCAAGATCCTTGAAGAAGGCGTATTGAGCCGTGCGCGCAACCTATTGTTAGGTGCAGGCTTCACTGAAGCCCAAATTTTAGCGATGCCTCGTAAAGATGTATTGGTTCAAGTCATTGACGATGAAGCAAAACAGACTGAACTTGAGCAATTAGCTGAGCAGCATGAAGAGCTGAAAGCCGACTTCGACAAGAAGTTTGAAATCAAACGCCGCAAGATCACCCAAGGTGATGATTTGGCACCAGGCGTACTGAAGATCGTTAAGGTTTACTTAGCGGTTAAACGTACTATCCAACCCGGTGACAAGATGGCGGGTCGTCATGGTAACAAAGGTGTTATCTCGAAGATTTGTCCAATCGAAGATATGCCTTATGACGAACAAGGCAACCCAGTGGATATCGTGTTGAACCCACTAGGTGTTCCGTCACGGATGAACATCGGTCAGGTTCTTGAAGTGCATATGGGCGCCGCCGCCAAAGGTATCGGTAACAAGATCACCGCGATGCTTGAAGAGCAGCGTGAGCTGGCTGAAGTGCGTGGCTACATCAAGCAAGTGTATGAATTAGGTGACGAAGTGCAGCAGCGCGTTGACATCGATTCCTTCACTGATGATGAGTTACTGCGCCTTGCGACTAACCTCAAAGGCGGTATCCCGATTGCCACTCCGGCATTCGACGGTGCTAAAGAGAAAGAGATCAAGCAGATGCTTGAGCTTGCAGGCTTGCCAACCTCTGGTCAGCTGAAATTATTTGATGGTCGTACCGGTAACGAATTTGAGCGTCCAGTAACCGTGGGTTACATGTACATGCTCAAACTGAACCACTTAGTTGACGACAAGATGCACGCCCGTTCTACCGGTTCGTACAGCTTAGTCACGCAACAACCTCTGGGCGGTAAAGCGCAGTTCGGTGGTCAGCGTTTCGGGGAGATGGAAGTGTGGGCACTGGAAGCATACGGTGCCGCTTATACGCTTCAAGAAATGCTCACCGTGAAATCGGATGACGTTAACGGTCGTACTCAGATGTATAAGAACATCGTCGACGGTAACCATCAGATGCAGCCTGGCATGCCAGAGTCCTTCAACGTATTGCTGAAGGAGATCCGTTCACTCGGTATTAACATCGAGTTGGATCAGGAATAAGCGTCGGCATTCGCCGCGTTTGGCAACAGAATGGTGCACTGCGCAAGTGGTGCACCCGGTTTAACTCCTTCAGGAGAGAAACGTGAAAGACTTATTAAAGTTTCTGAAACAGCAAAGCAAGACTGAAGAATTTAACGGCATCAAAATTGGTCTGGCATCGCCTGATCTGATCCGTTCTTGGTCTTTTGGTGAAGTAAAGAAGCCAGAAACCATCAACTACCGTACCTTCAAGCCTGAGCGTGAAGGTCTGTTCTGTGCGCGTATCTTTGGCCCAGTTAAAGATTACGAATGTTTGTGCGGTAAGTACAAACGTTTGAAGCACCGTGGTGTGATTTGTGAAAAGTGTGGTGTTGAAGTTACCCAAACTAAAGTACGCCGCGAGCGTATGGGTCACATCGAACTGGCTAGCCCAGTAGCGCACATTTGGTTCTTAAAATCACTGCCGTCCCGTATCGGTTTAATGCTGGATATGACGCTGCGTGATATCGAGCGCGTACTGTATTTTGAATCATTTGTCGTGATTGAGCCTGGCATGACCAGCCTTGAGCGTGGCCAAATGCTGACAGAAGAAACCTATCTGGATGCATTAGAAGAATACGGTGATGAATTCGAAGCGAAAATGGGTGCCGAAGCAGTGCTTGAGCTGTTACGTGCAATCGATTTAGCGAAAGAAATCGAACAAATGCGTGAAGAATTACCTTCAATCAATTCTGAGACTCGTCGCAAGAAAGTGACCAAGCGTCTTAAGTTGATGGAAGCATTCTACACGTCAGGCAACAAGCCTGAGTGGATGATCTTAAAAGTACTGCCCGTGTTACCACCCGACTTGCGTCCGTTGGTACCGCTCGATGGCGGCCGCTTTGCGACTTCAGATCTTAACGATCTGTATCGCCGCGTGATCAACCGTAACAACCGTTTGAAGCGTCTGTTAGATTTAGCTGCGCCGGACATTATCGTACGCAACGAAAAGCGTATGTTACAAGAGTCTGTTGATGCGCTATTGGATAACGGTCGTCGTGGTCGTGCTATTACCGGTTCTAACAAACGTCCTCTGAAATCTTTGGCTGACATGATCAAAGGTAAACAAGGTCGTTTCCGTCAGAACTTGCTCGGTAAGCGTGTTGACTACTCAGGTCGTTCGGTTATTACCGTAGGTCCTACTTTACGTCTGCACCAATGTGGTCTTCCGAAGAAGATGGCACTGGAACTGTTCAAACCATTCATCTATGGCAAGCTAGAAGGTCGTGGTTTAGCGACCACCATCAAAGCCGCTAAGAAGATGGTAGAGCGTGAAGTGGCGGAAGTATGGGACGTTCTGGATGAAGTGATCCGCGAACATCCAGTCATGCTTAACCGTGCACCAACACTGCACAGACTCGGTATCCAAGCGTTCGAACCTGTACTGATTGAAGGTAAAGCTATCCAGTTACACCCACTCGTTTGTGCGGCATACAACGCCGACTTCGACGGTGACCAAATGGCGGTACACGTACCGTTAACACTGGAAGCGCAGCTGGAAGCCCGTGCCCTGATGATGTCTACCAACAACATCCTGTCACCCGCCAACGGCGAGCCGGTCATCACCCCGTCTCAAGACGTGGTATTGGGTCTGTACTACACCAGCCGTGAGCGTATTAACGGCCGTGGTGAAGGTATGGCGTTTATGTCAGTTGCTGAAGTTGAAAAAGCTTACGCAACTGGCGCGGCGGAATTGCATGCGCGCGTAAAAGTTCGCATCACCGAAACCAGCATTGGTGCCAACGGTGAACGTACCGAGTCACGTCGTATCGTCGATACCACTGTGGGCCGTGCGCTGCTGTCACAAATTTTGCCAGCAGGTTTGTCATTTGATCTGGTTAACCAGAACATGGGCAAAAAGCAAATTTCTAAGCTTCTAAACACCTGTTACCGTCAATTAGGTCTGAAAGATACCGTTATCTTCGCTGACCAACTGATGTACACCGGTTTCCGTTTTGCAACCATCTCTGGTGCCTCTGTGGGTATCGATGACATGGTTATCCCAGACGAGAAATACACCTTAGTGGCTGACGCTGAAGCAGAAGTGCTTGAAATTCAAGAGCAGTTCCAATCAGGTCTGGTTACCGCCGGTGAGCGTTACAACAAAGTCATCGACATCTGGGCAAGTGCGAACGAAAAAGTTTCTAAAGCGATGATGGAAAACCTGTCAACTGAGACAGTGATTAACCGTGATGGCGTTGAAGAAAAACAAGCTTCGTTCAACAGCATTTACATGATGGCCGACTCAGGCGCTCGTGGTAGTGCCGCTCAGATCCGTCAGTTGGCGGGTATGCGTGGTCTGATGGCCAAGCCAGACGGCTCGATCATCGAAACCCCAATCGTAGCGAACTTCCGTGAAGGTCTGAACGTTCTACAGTACTTCATCTCAACCCACGGTGCGCGTAAAGGTCTTGCCGATACCGCATTGAAGACAGCGAACTCGGGTTACCTGACTCGTCGTCTGGTTGACGTTGCTCAAGACTTAGTCGTCATTGAAGACGACTGTGGTACTTATGAAGGTCTAACCATGAAACCGCTGATTGAAGGTGGTGATGTGGTTGAGCCGCTGCGTGAGCGCGTACTGGGTCGTGTGGTTGCTGTTGATGTGATGTACCCAGGTACAGACAATGTACTGGCACCGCGTAACACGCTGCTCGATGAAGCTTGGTGTGACAAGTTAGAAGAGCATTCAATCGATGAAGTGATTGTACGTTCAGTGATCACCTGTGATACCGACTTTGGTGTGTGTGCGGCATGTTATGGTCGTGACTTGGCTCGTGGCCATATCATCAACCACGGTGAAGCGATTGGTGTTGTGGCAGCACAATCCATCGGTGAACCAGGTACACAGTTAACGATGCGTACG
The DNA here is from genome assembly GCF_051658185.1 of Shewanella sp. Classification (GTDB taxonomy): domain Bacteria; phylum Pseudomonadota; class Gammaproteobacteria; order Enterobacterales; family Shewanellaceae; genus Shewanella. Next base: position 10,953 of record NZ_JBOFMC010000390.1, read on the forward strand.
TTCCACATCGGTGGTGCGGCATCGCGGGCGTCGGCAGAAAACAATGTCCAAGTGAAAAACTCAGGTTCATTGAAACTGCACAACGCTAAGCATGTTACCAACAGCGACGGCAAACTGGTTATCGTGTCGCGTTCTTCTGAGCTAGCCATCATTGATGAGTTAGGCCGTGAGAAAGAGCGTTATAAAGTGCCATACGGTACGGTGCTTGAGAAGCTAGAAGATGCAGCGGTCGAAGCGGGCGATATTATCGCTAACTGGGATCCCCATACTCACCCAATCATTTCTGAAGTGGCGGGTAGCATCAAGTTCGTCGACATGATTGACGGTGTCACCATGACCCGCCAAACTGACGAGCTGACAGGTTTATCATCTATCGTGATCCTCGACGTGGGTCAGCGTGGTACTGCGGGTAAAGAAATGCGCCCAATGATCCGCTTACTCGGTGCCGATGGCAGCGATCTGATGATCCCAGGTACTGAAGTGCCTGCACAGTACTTCTTACCAGGCAGTGCGATCGTTAACCTTGACGACAACGCGCAAATTGCAGTGGGTGACGCGTTAGCACGTATTCCGCAAGAATCGTCTAAAACACGCGACATCACCGGTGGTCTGCCACGCGTTGCTGACTTGTTTGAAGCGCGTAAGCCAAAAGAGCCTGCTATTCTGGCAGAAATCTCAGGTACCATCTCCTTTGGTAAAGAGACTAAAGGCAAGCGTCGTCTGGTGATCACTCCTGCCGATGGCGGCGATCAATACGAAGAGATGATCCCGAAATGGCGTAACTTAAACGTGTTCGAAGGTGAAAAAGTCGAACGTGGTGAAGTTATTGCTGACGGTCCAGAAGCGGCGCATGACATTTTGCGCTTACGTGGGATCCACAACGTTGCGAACTACATCGTGAACGAAGTGCAAGACGTTTACCGCCTGCAAGGTGTGAAGATCAACGATAAGCATATCGAAGTGATCATCCGCCAAATGCTGCGTAAGTGCTTGATCACCTCTGCGGGTGACACTGAGTTCTTAGAAGGTGAGCAAGTTGAGGTGTCACGCGTGAAGATCGCTAACCGCGAACTGATCGCTCAAGGCAAAGTACCGGCAACCTTCGAACGTGAGCTGCTCGGTATTACCAAAGCGTCTCTGGCAACCGAATCCTTCATCTCTGCCGCATCGTTCCAAGAAACGACGCGCGTACTGACGGAAGCGGCTGTAGGTGGTAAGAGCGATCAACTGCGTGGTCTAAAAGAAAACGTTATCGTTGGCCGCTTGATCCCAGCAGGTACCGGTTACGCTTATCACAAGACCCGTAACGATGCCCGTGCGAAGAAAGATGAGCCTGTAGTAGTGAATAAGATCACCGCTAGCGAAGCTGAGCAGAACTTAGCTGACCTCTTAAACCTGGCTGGTAGCCAAGATTAAGTAATCAGGTTGTAACAAAAAGGCGCCGTTGGCGCCTTTTTTCTAGTAAAATGCCGCAAAAGTTGGCTATTTCTTGACAGTCCGGCATTACCTTTCTAAAATTCCGCGTCCCACCATTGTGGGATATAGATTTTTCACACCTTATCGTTGAGTTTGATTCAACTGACTCGGAGCTATACATGGCAACTGTAAACCAGTTGGTACGTAAGCCACGCGCGCCAAAAGTCGACAAGACTAATGTGCCTGCGTTGAATGCGTGCCCACAAAAGCGTGGTGTTTGTACACGTGTGTACACTACTACCCCTAAAAAACCTAACTCTGCACTACGTAAAGTAGCTCGTGTGCGTCTGACTAACGGTTTCGAAGTAACTTCGTACATCGGCGGTGAAGGCCACAACCTGCAGGAACACAGCGTGATTTTGATCCGTGGTGGTCGTGTTAAAGACTTACCAGGTGTTCGCTACCACACTGTTCGTGGCGCATTAGACTGTGCAGGCGTGACTTCACGTCGCCAAAGCCGTTCTAAATACGGTGCTAAGCGTCCTAAGTCTTAACGTATCCGTTAAGTAAGGCCAAGCTAGTTTATTTTGAGAATTCCAGTTTTGGAAATCCCTGAAGCATACGGAGAATTGTTATGCCAAGACGTCGCGTTGTAGGACAACGTAAAATCCTACCAGATCCAAAGTTTCACAGTGAGTTGCTGGCTAAGTTCATCAACGTCATTATGCAGGACGGCAAAAAGTCGACTGCTGAAAAAATTATTTACAAGGCTCTAGATGTTATCGCTGAAAAGAAAGGCGAAAACCATTTAGTTATCCTTGAAGCAGCCCTGGACAACGTTCGCCCATCAGTCGAAGTTAAATCTCGTCGTGTGGGTGGTTCTACTTACCAGGTACCATGTGAAGTTCGTCCAGTGCGTCGTAACGCACTAGCGATGCGCTGGTTAGTTGAAGCTGCTCGTAAGCGTGGTGAAAAATCTATGGCTTTACGTCTAGCAGGTGAAATGCTAGATGCGTCTGAAAACAAAGGTACTGCTGTTAAGAAGCGTGAAGACGTGCACCGCATGGCTGAAGCGAACAAGGCCTTTGCTCATTACCGTTGGTAATCTGATGGTGTGGGCCTAAGGGCCCACACCATTGTTGTTGATATTGCCAAGACAGTCGTCTTGGTCGAGAGGGTATAATCGTGGCTCGTATAACCCCAATTGAGCGTTATCGTAATATCGGTATCTGTGCTCATGTGGATGCAGGTAAAACCACCACAACAGAACGTGTTCTGTTCTATACCGGTTTGTCTCATAAAATCGGTGAGGTGCATGACGGCGCCGCGACCACTGACTGGATGGTTCAAGAGCAAGAGCGTGGTATTACTATTACCTCTGCCGCTGTGACCACTTTCTGGCGTGGTATGGATGCCCAATTCACTGAACACCGCATCAATATCATCGATACCCCTGGTCACGTTGACTTCACTATTGAAGTTGAGCGTTCTTTGCGTGTTCTTGACGGAGCCGTGGTGGTTTTCTGTGGTTCATCAGGTGTTGAACCCCAATCTGAAACCGTATGGCGCCAAGCTGATAAATATCGCGTACCTCGCTTAGTATTTGTCAACAAAATGGATCGCGCGGGAGCGGATTTCGAACGCGTAGTGAAACAAATCAGAACTCGCCTTGGAGCGACTTGTGTGCCAATTCAATTGAATATCGGTGCAGAAGAAAACTTTACTGGCGTGATCGACCTAATCAAAATGAAAGCCATTAACTGGAATGAAGCAGACCAGGGCATGACTTTCACTTATGAAGAGATCCCTGCACATTTAGCGGCTAAAGCGGCTGAAATGCATGAGTATCTGGTAGAAGCAGCGGCAGAAGCCTCAGATGAACTGATGGATAAGTACCTTGAAGAAGGCACGCTATCAGAAGATGAGATTAAAAAAGCCCTGCGTCAACGTACTATAAATAATGAAATCGTTTTAGCGACCTGTGGTTCTGCATTCAAGAACAAGGGCGTTCAAGCGGTACTTGATGCGGTAGTAGAATTCTTGCCAGCGCCAGTTGATGTGCCTCCAATTAAAGGCATTGATGACCACGAGCAAGAAGTTGAGCGCCCATCAGATGACAATGCGCCATTTGCCGCATTGGCATTTAAGATTGCTACAGATCCATTCGTAGGAACCTTAACCTTTATTCGCGTTTACTCAGGCGTACTCGAGTCTGGTTCTGGCGTTTATAACTCCGTGAAACAGAAACGTGAGCGTATCGGTCGTATTGTGCAAATGCACGCAAACGATCGGACTGAGCTGAAAGAAGTTCGCGCAGGTGATATCGCCGCCGCGATCGGTTTAAAGGAAGTGACTACGGGTGATACACTTTGTGATGCTGATCATAAAGTGATCTTGGAACGCATGGAGTTCCCAGAGCCAGTAATTACCATTGCCGTTGAGCCTAAGTCTAAAGCTGACCAAGATAAAATGGGTATCGCACTGCAAAAGCTTGCAGCAGAAGATCCATCATTCCGGGTTGAAACTGACGAAGAATCATCACAAACTCTGATTTCAGGAATGGGTGAGTTACACTTAGACATTATCGTCGACCGTATGCGTCGGGAATTTAGTGTAGAGTGTAACGTTGGTAAGCCACAAGTGGCGTATCGTGAAACGATTCGTGGAACAGTAGAAGCAGAAGGTAAATTTGTGCGTCAATCAGGTGGCCGTGGACAATTCGGTCATGTCTGGTTAAAACTAGAACCGAATGAAGAAGGTGCTGGTTACGAATTTATCAATGCGATTGTTGGAGGTGTGGTTCCTCGCGAATTCATTCCTGCGGTTGACAAAGGTATCCAAGAACAGATGAAGAATGGCGTGCTCGCTGGCTTCCCTGTGCTGGACGTGAAGGTCACTCTGTTCGATGGTTCATATCATGATGTGGACTCGAATGAAATGGCGTTCAAAATTGCGGGTTCTATGGGCTTCAAAAAGGGTGCGCTTGAAGCGAAACCTGTGTTGCTCGAACCTTGCATGAAAGTAGAAGTAACTACCCCTGAAAACTACATGGGTGACGTGGTTGGCGATTTAAACCGACGTCGTGGTTTGATCGAAGGTATGGATGATGGCTTTGGTGGCATCAAGATAGTCCATGCTGTAGTGCCTCTTTCTGAAATGTTTGGTTATGCAACTGATTTGCGCTCTGCAACTCAGGGGCGTGCTTCGTACTCCATGGAGTTCTTGAAGTACTCTGATGCACCGCAAAACATTGCGAAAGCGATTATTGAATCTCGTAGCTAATTTCCAGTTACGACATAAATGTTATATGGTCCTGCTTTGACTGGACTATTCTGAAAAGAAAGGAATATATCGTGGCAAAAGCTAAATTTGAACGTATTAAGCCTCACGTAAACGTGGGCACCATTGGTCACGTTGACCATGGTAAAACCACTCTGACTGCAGCTATCTCTCACGTACTGGCTAAGACCTACGGTGGCGAAGCTAAAGACTTCTCTCAAATCGATAACGCTCCAGAAGAGCGTGAGC
>NZ_JBOFMC010000391.1:0-10423 GCF_051658185.1 Shewanella sp.
ATGCCTTGTTTGAAATAGGCCGCACGCCCCTCACCATTAAGGAGCTGGCCAGTAAACTGAGCATCGATAAATCCAATGCTAGCCGTGCCATTAAGCATTTGGTCGATAAAAAACTTGCCCAAAGTCAAATCCATCCAAGGGATAGCCGCTGTTTAATCGTGCAGCTCACCCCCGCCGGCAAAAAATTATTAGCAAGATTAGATATTCAGCAAAATCAACTGTTTCAACAGATTTTAGCGCAACTCACCACCACGCAAACCCAGCAAATCGAGCAGGCGCTCAGCTTATATAACCAAGCCATATTCAATGCTAAGTTGCAAATGGGCTATCTTATCCGCCAAGCCACGCCAGAAGATGATGCCGCCATCGCCCACGTGATCCGCGCAGTTTCTGCCGAATATGGCTTAACCGCCGATAAAGGTTATAGCGTGGCCGATCCGACCTTAGATTGTTTAAGCCAAATTTACGCGCAACCGGGCGCTCACTACTGGGTAATTGAATGTGCCGGACAAGTGCTCGGCGGCGCGGGCATTGCACCGCTTGCCGGTAATCCGGGGATTTGTGAGCTGCAAAAAATGTATTTTATGCCCGATATTCGTGGTAAAGGGCTCGCCAAACGCTTAGCGCTACTTGCCTTTGATTTTGCTCGGCAAACGGGTTATCAAAGCTGCTATCTAGAAACAACCGCAGTTTTAACCGAAGCCGTAAAGCTGTATGAACACTTAGGTTTTCAACACCTTAGCTCTCCGCTGGGCAATACTGGCCACGACGCCTGTGAAATTCCTATGTTATTGGCGCTACAGCCTAAATAACGCCAGCTCATCGCGCGGTTCCGCCCTTATCGGCGTGAGGAAGCGCTAACTGGCTTCGAATAAGCTGACGGATCTGATTATGCAGTGCAAATACTCGGTCGCGATCATTAAGATTTAGCGCCAGATTTTCCAGCATCACCAGATCCAAATTCAATTCGGGATAATGCAGCGTCATCGCCATATAACCCGTTAAATAGCCCGTATGACTGTATTCGACGAGGCCATCGTCCTGATTAATCCTCATCCCATAGCCATAGTGCATATTTGGCCATAAAAATGGGATCGCGGTATACGCCGTTGTCATCCGCTCATAACTGGCTGCACTCAGTAACTTGCCAGAATGTAATAGATGCTGAAAAGCGGCATAAGCTGGCGCTGAGGCCGTTAATCCCCCTGCGGGCAACAAAGCTTCATCAAGCACTAAATCAGCGGGGGCAATCACCGCACTTTCCTGTAACCCTATGGCGAATGATGGCGTTTTGGCGTGAATCGCCGCGAGACTGCCAAGCTCAACACTCAGGCCATGAAGCTGGTATCGCTTGGCAAACTGCGCCACTTGTTCGGCAAAGGATTGTTGATTGGCCTTCTCAAGCACTTGCCCAAGCAGCGAATAACCCAAGTTGGAGTATTCAAATTGGCTTCCCGGCGCAAAGCGATTGGCCTTACCGAGTTTATCGACGCCCGATGTATGCGTCAGCAGGTGGTGCAGCGTAATCCGCGCATCATAACGATGGGAATTTAAAGCTTCTGCTGTTGAATTTGCATCCGCACCATTACGTACCTTGTTATCGCCATCAAGCTCACCAAAAAGGTAATGATTAAGCGATAAGGTTAAGTCGAGTTTCCCCGCATCGACCGCCTGCAATACTAAGGTTGCGGTAATTTGTTTAGAAAGCGATGCCAGCACAAAGCGCGAATCTTGATGGATACCTTCGCCCTTTTGCAGTTCAAGCTGCGGCTTGCCCTGCAAAAGCAAGATAACACTGCCACTAAATGGCTGTGGCGAATCCTGTATCGCCGCTTGGATTAAGGCCTTAATCTTCGCCGTCTTTGAGGCAATAATGGCAGTTGGTTTTTCAACCGCAATCGGGTTACCGCCTTGAACTTGAACATTCTGCACTTGCTGCACTTGTTCTGTAGCGTGCGCTAATAACCAGCCTGCACCATTGGCGCTGAGAAATAATAACACCCCCGCCAACAGAGTACTGATGCCGCTCAAACGCATAGGTTATCCTTAACAGAATGGGCCAATGGCCAAAGTTGAAAACGGCAAGCTTATCACACGTGTATGTTAGCGTTGCGGTATTTGAAATTTAGATGACTGTCTGGACCCGTCTTTAAACGTAAGTGGATGGCATGCGTAAACTGACGCACTCTTTATCATATAAAAAGTTCTAGTCGCCCTGCAGCAACTGCGAGGAAATAGTGTCTCCCTTGGACTCGAGTGTTATTGATAATTCATTTAGGCATAAAAGTGATATCCAATCTTTCCTTTGCTTGTTATGTGTTTTCTCAAAATATGGAATGTAAAAGTATTCCTATAGAAAATACGATTAGTAACAGTCCAAAAATCGAAACCAAAGAATTTCCCCATAGATAGTTTTCTACTTCTTCTTGCAACTCAAGCTCATACTTGGGGTGCTTTCCCGCCGAGATAAGGCGTAGAGAGTAGTAACCCACAACGTAGCAAAATTTATAAAAAAACATTTCAATAAAAAGCCAAAAAATACCCCTGGCTATTAATGAAATAAAGTCCTCCATAACTAATCCCCAAAGTCATCGAGTAGGATGTTTTCAGGCTCAACCCCAAGACTTTCGAGCATCTTAATGACCGAGGAGTTCATGATCGGTGGGCCACACATGTAGTACTCGCAATCCTCGGGAGCCTTATGATGTTTAAGGTAATTCTCATACAGCACGTTATGGATAAAGCCTGTGTAGCCCGTCCAGTTATCTTCTGGCAATGGCTCCGACAGCGCCACATGCCAGACAAAGTTGTCATTCTCTGCGGCTAACGTATCAAAATCTTGTTGGTAAAACACCTCACGGGTTGAGCGGGCACCGTACCAAAAGCTCATCTTACGCTTGGTTTTTTTGCTCTTTAGCTGATCGAAGATATGCGAGCGCATTGGTGCCATCCCTGCGCCACCGCCGATAAACACCATTTCGGCATCGGTATCCTTCACAAAGAACTCGCCAAATGGGCCAGAAATCGTCACTTTATCCCCCGGCTTCAGGTTAAAAATGTAAGAAGACATCTTACCCGGTGGTACATTGGCGGAAGGTGGCGTGGCAATGCGCACATTGAGCATAATGCGGCCCTTTTCATCGGGATAATTGGCCATCGAATAGGCCCGCAGCACGTCTTCATCGACCGTCGAGACCAAGTCAAATAAGTGGTACTTTTCCCAATCGCCGCGATACTTGGCGGGGATATCAAAGTCGGCGTATTTCACCACATGGGCGGGCGCTTCAATTTGGATATAGCCCCCCGCCTTAAAACGCACATCTTCCCCCTCGGGCAGTTTTAACAATAACTCTTTGATAAAGGTGGCTTTGTTATCATTTGAAATCACCTCACATTGCCACTTTTTCACCCCAAAAATTTCTTCGTCTAGCTCAAGCTCCATATCGGTTTTCACTGAGACTTGGCAGGCAAGACGACAGCCTTCTTTGGCTTCTTTTTTGGTAATATGCCCCATCTCCGTCGGTAAAATATCACCGCCGCCGGAGGTGATTTTTACCCGGCACTGACCACAGGTGCCGCCACCGCCACAGGCCGATGGAATAAAAATACTCTGGCTCGCCAAGGCACCAAGTAATTTGTCACCCACGGCCACCTGAATGCTTTTATTGGCATCATGATTGATGCCAATGGTCACTTCACCGCTATTCACTAATTTTTTTTTGGCGATGAGGATCACTATCACCAATAGGCAAACCACGAGGGTGAACATGCCTATGCCAATTGCCATTTCCATCCGATAACCCTTTTGTTGAATGCGATTTCACTTAACTGAGCCATGCTCGATGCACCGCCCCGCTTGGTTATAACGAGATCCCCGAGAAAGACATAAAGCCGAGCGCCATCAACCCTGTGGTAATAAAGGTGATGCCAATGCCCTGTAATCCCTCCGGGATCGCATGGAATTTCATCCTTTCGCGCAGGCCTGCCAACATGACAATCGCCATCGCCCAACCAACCCCCGACCCCATGGCAAACACCGCCGATTCGGCAAAGTTGTAATCACGGTTGGCCATAAAAATAACACCGGCAAAAATCGCGCAGTTAACCGTCAGTAAGGGTAAAAAAATCCCGAGAGAGTCATACAGGCTAGGGATGTATTTATCTAAAAACATTTCAAGGATTTGGACCAACGCGGCAATCACTCCGATAAAAGTGATCAGTTGCAGATAGCTTAAATCAATCCCAGGCATCCCCGCCCAAGAGAGCGCACCGGGGGCCAGCACTTTAACGTAAATCAATTGGTTAAGGGGAACGGCTAAGGTCATCACCACAATCACCGCAACGCCTAAACCAAAGGCGGTAGACACCTTTTTAGACACCGCTAAAAAGGTGCACATGCCAAGGAAGAAGGACAAGGCCATGTTGTCGATAAACGTGGCCTGCAAAAATAGGTTGATATAATGCTCCATAGCCGCTCCTTAACCCCGTTTACGCTGGATCACATTGATGGTCCAGATCAGCACACCAATCAAGAAAAAGGCACTGGGAGGTAACTTAAACATCTCATTAGGTAAGTACCAACCGCCATTTTCAATGGTAGTAAACACGCTATAACCAAACAAATTACCGGTACCGAACAGCTCACGCACAAAAGCCACGCTTAACAAAATCAAACCATAGCCCATTGCATTGCCCACGGCGTCGACCACGGCTAAATGCGGCGGATACTTCATGGCAAAGGCTTCGGCACGGCCCATGATGATGCAGTTGGTGATGATTAACCCTACAAATACCGAGAGTTGTTTAGATAATTCATAGGCCACATCCTGCAGCACCATGTCCACGACAATTACCAAAGAGGCTATCACCGTCATCTGGGCGATGATCCGCACGCTGTTTGGGATAAAGTGACGAATCGCGGAGATAAACAGGTTAGAGAATACCAGTACAAAGGTCACGGCTAAGGTCATCACCAATGCGGTTTGCATGGAATTACTCACTGCCAGCGCCGAACATACCCCAAGCACTTGCATCGCCACCGGGTTATTCGCAAACACAGGCCCGGTTAACATGTCACGCATAGATAAGGTGTTGCTCATTTTGCACCTCCCGATTGACCTTGCCCTGCTGAGGCCTTTAACTGGTTAAAAAAGGGTTGAAAACCTTCCACCCCAAACCAAAACTCCATGGCACGCTGCACCCCACGGCCAGTCATGGTCGCCCCGCTCACCGCATCTACGCCATGCACATCCCCTTCTTTGGCGCCGCCTTTGACTAATCGAATGGCAAACTTGCCATCGGCATCAAACAGTTGCTTACCTTTCCACAAGGATAACCACTGCGGATCGGTAACAAAGTCACCAATACCAGGGGTTTCGCCATGTTCATATACCACTAACCCTTTGATGGTATTAAAGTCGGGTTCAACCGCAACATAGCCGTAGATCATCGACCACAGGCCTTTACCGTAAAAGGGCACCACTACGCTGGTTAAGGCGCCGGAATCATTAAACACTTTAAACACACGCACATCGTTGGCACGGGTTTTAATCTTGGCGATATCCTTTTTCGGGGTGCTGGAGGTTTCTGGATTAATCGCCGCCATGCGCTCATCAAAATCAAGGACGTTGACATCGCTGTCCACATTTCCGGTATCAACATTGATTAATAAAGGGGTAACCGATTTTGCAAAAATATCTCTAAACGCATTGCCTTGGCCTAAATCGATATCGGCTGCCATTAACACGTAACGTTGCAGCTCATCGCGTTTTTTGGCCAATTTGCGTTCTTTCAACACCCCGGCGGTACCCGTGATCATAAAGGAGCATAAAAGGCACAGGGTGATGGTGAAGATCATCGTCCCCACCACAGTATCTTTTTTAAAGACCATGACGTTTTAGCCTCCGTTTGATGTTGGCGCGAGCCACCAGATAATCGAGCAAAGGCGCCCACAGGTTGGCAAACAAAATGGCTAACATCACCCCTTCGGCCATCTTAGGATTCGCCACACGGATAAGCACTGTCATAAAGCCAATCAACACACCATAGGCAAATTTGCCCGGGCGGGTGTAAGCGGTCGTCACCGGATCGGTGGCCATAAACATCATCGCCAGCACAAAGCCTCCAGTCACTAAATGCCATGTCCAAGGCATGGCCATCAACGGATTGGTGCTCGAGCCGATAACATTACATAACGTGACCGTGGCTATCATGCCAAGCAACACGCCCAGCACGATGCGCCAATCGGCGAGACGAGTGATGATCAGCATCAAACCGCCCATCAATAGGGCCAGTGTGCTGGTTTCGCCAATCGCGCCAACACTGAATCCCAAAAAGTCATTCCACCAGAGCGGATCGCTAAAAGCGCGATACCATGGATAATCCACAAATTGCAGCTGGCCTGCCGCCGCCTGCGCCAGTGCGGTTGCGCCAGAAAACCCATCAACAGCAACCAACTGTTTTACGCTGGTCACTTCAGAAGGATAGGCAAAATAGATAAACGCGAGCCCCGCGAGGGCAGGGTTTAAAAAGTTATATCCCATGCCGCCGAACAGTTCTTTCGCGACCACCACGCCAAAACTGATGCCCATGGCCACCAGCCACAGCGGCGTTGAAACCGGTAAAATCAAACTAAATAATAATGCGGTGACAAAAAAGCCTTCGTGCAATTCTTGGCCGCGCACCCTCGCAAACACCACCTCCCAACATAAACTGGTGAGTAAGGCCGTCAGATAAATGGGCAGGTAAAAACTTAAGCCATAGAAAAATAAGCCCACTAAGCCAGTCTGCTCAGTTAATGTCCCATTGAATAGGTTAAAAAGAGCCAATTTCCAAGTGTCTGGGGTTGTTAAGCCGCCAGCGAGTGCAACTTGCGCTTGTAACCCTATGTTATATATGCCAAATAAAATTGCTGGCAATAAACATAATCCCACCAGCGTCATGGTACGTTTGACATCTATCGCATCGCGTACATGCACTTGCCCCCGAGTGCTACGGCCACGGGCAATCACCAATGAGCGGACAAAATCCTTTATCGACTTGCCGGAGGCGTAATACTCTTCTTGTAAATCAGTAGCTTGCTGTAAATCCGTTTTTTTAGGTGGCTTCGTCATTAACCTTCCCTCTCGATAACATCTAGGCAGGCACGTAACTCTTTACCAAAGTCATATTTGCCAGGGCATACAAAGGTGCACAGCGCCAAATCTTCTTCATCCAACTCTAGCGCGCCCAAAGCTTGGGCCTCGTCGGTATCACGCACCACCAGATCTCGCACCAACAGGGTGGGTAAAATATCCAGCGGCATCACCCTATCGAGCTGGCCAAAGGCCATCATCGCACGCGGATCCCCACCTTGATGGGTGGTAAATTCAAAGGAGTTGGTTAAGCCAAATAATCGCGAGGTCACAGCGCGGGTGATGGAGAATTTAGTCGAGCCGCCGCGGATCCACGGCAACACTCGGTGTTCAGCATCTTCGGCCAGCACTGAAACTTGGTGATGAAAACGCCCTAAAAAATCATAGGCCCCCATGGCGGTGTGCCCTGAAAGTACTGACCCGGATACCACACGGTTGTGGCCGGGTTTAATTTCATCGGCAACCAGCGCGCTAAGCTGGGCCCCCAGCTGGGTGCGCAGCAAGCGGGGATTTAACACGCTCGGCCCACCTAAGGCAACAATACGATCGGTATACAGCTCACCGGTTTGAAAGAGTTTGCCGTAGGCAATCACGTCTTGATAACCGATATGCCACACCTGCCGAGTTAAACTCACTGGCAAGGTAAAATGAATGTGCGTCCCCACCAGACCCGCAGGATGCACCCCGGTAAAGCGGCGAATAACAAGTTGCGGAGAAATATCGCCGACTATCGCCTCACCTTTATCTTGGCAGAGATACACTTTGCCCTCGGTTAGGCGCGTGAGCACCTGCAAGCCCAGCGCAAAGGCCTCAGCTTGCTCGGCAATCACCAGACGCGGATCGCCACAAAGTGGATTGGTGTCGATTGCGGTGACAAAAATGGCCGCTGGCTGAGTATTCAGCGCAGGCACTTTGGAAAATGGCCGAGTGCGCAGCGCAGTCCATAGCCCACTTTGCACTAATTGCTGCTGCACAAGCTGTGAGGTTAATGCATTCACCTCAGGCAACATCTCAAACCGAATTTGCTCATCGGCATCTAACCCATTGCAGCGGATCACCACAGATTGCAGCACGCGGCGCTCGCCACGATGAATCGCGCTAATGTCACCACTGGCGGGAGCAGTAAACACCACCCCGGGATTTTTTTTATCTTCAAAGAGCGGCTGGCCTTTTTTTACCCTATCGCCGACGTCAACCAACATGGTCGGTTTTAAGCCTATGTACTCCTCGCCAAGCAGTGCCACTTGAGATGGCCGATGACCCGGTTCGATGACAGGCCTCGGCTCACCTGCGATGGGTAAATCGAGACCTTTTTTGATCGTGACAAGTTGATTTGAAGGTTTCGCCATCACCACTCTCACCCCATAACATGTTAGATTGATTGAGCGTAGCATCTGATTAACAAACGATCCGATATAGGCATCACATTTCGCTACAACTGCGTAAGTTAGCAACAAAAGCTGCATTTTAGCGTGATACAGTTCTAATAAGTCCGTCGCACGCTGCAACAACTGTAATTTAACAACACAGTCGAGTCACATTTGCCTTACCAAGGCCGCGCCTTACGCCATGGGCGCAGTCATCTTCTACAGTATAAAAAATGCCCTAATTGGCCATGCGCATAAGCTATCCCCCAAGCGGCACGATTCACGCAACACGAACCACGCAGCACAATGCTGAGCGCCGCAGCCAATTCAGACCTTAACGCTACCGCTAATAGTGCTAACAACTTGCCTGTCACAGGCTCGCCCCATTGACCACTGGCTATTTTTACCGCAGCAATCGGCCATTGCCTGCATTAACCTTTGCTTTAGCGCAAAAGCTTGATAGCCTCAAACTCATCAGAGTTTTCAAGGAGAAAGAGATGGAATACAGACGCATCCCGCATTCTAATCTGGAGATCAGCAAAATATGCTTAGGCACTATGACCTGGGGCGAGCAAAACACCCAAGCCGAAGCCTTTGCCCAGCTGGACTACGCCATCGGCCAAGGCATTAATTTTATAGATACCGCAGAAATGTATCCGGTGCCGCCTAAACCTGAAACCCAAGGTGAAACCGAGCGCATTTTAGGGCAATACCTCAAAGCGCGTGGCAACCGCGACGAACTGGTGATCGCCACCAAAATTGCGGCACCGGGGGGCAAAAGTGATTATATTCGCCATAATATGGCGCTAGATTGGAACAATATTCAGCAAGCCGTGGACGCCTCTTTAACCCGCCTTCAGGTTGAGACTATCGACTTGTATCAACTCCATTGGCCCGACCGTAATAGCAACTTTTTTGGCGAGCTGATGTATCAAGAGCAGGAATCTGAGCTGCAGACGCCCATCCTAGAAACCCTCGAAGCCCTCGCTGATGTCATTCGCCAAGGTAAAGTACGCTATATTGGCGTCTCGAATGAAACCCCATGGGGCTTGATGAAATACCTGCAACTTGCTGAAAAACATGGCCTGCCGCGAATTATCACCGTGCAAAACCCATACAACCTGCTCAACCGCAGTTTTGAAGTGGGCATGAGTGAAATCAGCCATCGCGAAGAGTTACCGCTGCTGGCATATTCCCCCTTAGCGTTTGGCGCATTGTCGGGCAAATACTGCCATAATCAATGGCCAGAAGGAGCACGGCTAACCTTATTTAAACGTTTTGCCCGTTATACCGGCTCACAACTGGCGCTAGAGGCCACTCAGGCCTATGTAGATTTAGCTCAGGAGTTTGCCCTCAGCCCCGCGCAAATGGCCCTCGCGTTTGTTAACTCGCGCAAATTTGTGGGCTCGAACATCATTGGCGCCACGAACCTTACCCAGCTCAAAGAGAATATTGACAGCCTGACCGTCAGCCTCTCGCCAGCGTTACTTTCACGGTTAGATGCGCTATCAGAGCAATTTCGATTCCCCTGCCCTTAGCTTTACGCCAGCTTGGGCGACCTGACATAGCCTTAAACCGTTGGGTTCTGCCTTGGGAATATAGACCCAAGGCAATTTTCCAACAATGCGGCATTTAATTCTTATTCAACGCCTTAACATCAACTGACGAGCATCTATATCGCGTAGTCTATCTATTCAAGATCTATGCAAAATGCCGTGAGTCTGTTCAAGATATGTGCTGAGTGTTTAGCGTTGAATGTAAAGTACAAGCTGCAGGCCCATTGCCGCACACCCACACGCCAAAACTAAAACTAACAACACCAACAGCAACAACAGCAACAGCAACAGCAACACCAAAATGACAGTCAAACACCCCAGCACAAGCCACCTGCAGGGCTGGATTGCAGCTAACGTATCCAGACAA
>NZ_JBOFMC010000392.1:0-17753 GCF_051658185.1 Shewanella sp.
TTGACCATCAACACCCCTAATACGGGCGGACAATCAATAATTGCCACATCATACTTATCCGCAACCAAAGCCAGGAGGTTACGTAGCACCAGCCCCATCCCCTCCTGCTGCCCTAAGGCTCGATCAAGGGTTGCGAGTGCCATTGTCGCGGGGAGAAGATCCAGCCCATCTATTTGGGTCGGGACAATGTGAGCAAGTACCAACTCGGGGGTTAACCGCTGATGAGCGAGAAACACATCAAAGAGCGAACCGGGCACTTCTTCCGGATCGATGCCCAAATAATAGCCCAGCGAAGCATGGGGATCGGTGTCAATCATCAACACTCGCTTTCCCCGTTGCGTCAGCACGCCGGCTAAGCTCGCGACCGTGGTTGTTTTACCGACGCCACCCTTTTGATTCGCTATGGTCCAGACCTTCAAGCTGTTCCCCCTAATGCGCTTTGCAATTATTCATATTGTCTTGCTCTTATTTAATGAGAGCCTGTTATCGATAACCACCCGAACAATCAAGCGAGCATTGCGTTCACGTGTCCCGATATGGGTATCGATTGTACGGGTATCGATTGCGTAAACGTCGATTACATCGGTATCGATAGCATGGGCATCAATAACGTCTCGGCCAACGGGCTATTGGGCGTCTCTCGTTGTCACCCGAATCCCCCCCTCGGGTAGACGGATCACCTTCACCCCATCGGCATTTTCGGAGATGACTATGGGTACGGCATGAGGCCCTGCCTTCGCGCTCGTTTGTTCAACTGAGCCAGTCGCCGATGCAGGAGCCGCTGCCAGCGCCAAAGGTGGCGCGGGATTTTTTACAGCATCGGGCGCAAGGATCACCGAACGTGGAGCTATCGAGTCCGAATTAACCTGGCTTTGAGCGCTGGCGGCTAACATCAGCTGCGTTTGCTCAGGATGCTGAGTTAGCCATGTTGCAATCGCCTCGGCGTGCTGCTCTGGCACCATCAACAGCACTTGACTGGCTTCTAAATGCTTAACTTCTGCCTTGAGCAAAGCGATCTTATGGCGATAATCGAGCGTTAACCCACCTAAGGCGAAAATCCCGATTGCGAGCAACACCCAAATAAGCACGATGTTAGTGCTTACTGTCGAACTGACCTTAGCCACGGCAAGACTCTTTTAAAATCGATTCTGCCATGTTATCGAGTGAAAATACCTGTGAGGCAATCCCGGCGCTCACTACCGCTTGGGGCATACCATAAACTACACAACTGGCTTCATCCTGAGCCCAAATCGTAGCGCCAGCGGCCTTTAACATCCGCGCGCCCTCGCGCCCATCGGCGCCCATTCCGGTTAACACCACTGCCAGCACATCGCCGCCAAAATGTTTGGAGGCCGAGGCAAAGGTGATATCCACACTGGGCTTATAGTTCATCTCTACATTCCCGGCGAGCACTTTAATGCGGCCACTGCTGCCGCTGCGCTCAACCATCATCTGCATGCCTCCGGGAGCTAAATACGCGCAGCCCGGACGCAAAAGATCCCCATTAACCGCTTCTTTTACTTCAATCTTACACAGTCCATTTAAGCGATTGGCAAAGGCGGGGGTAAAGGCCGCAGGCATATGCTGGATCAGCAATATTGGGTGAGGATAATGCGCCGGAAATTGCGTCAAAATCTTCTGTAATGCCACCGGCCCGCCAGTGGAAGTGCCAATCAGCAATAACTTATAGTGTTTACCACTGGGTCGAAAACCTGCTGCAGAGGCACGTTGGGAGGCCGCCGGGGTCACGGTTTGAGAAGCCACAGCTGTGGATGATGGCGTTGGTGCTAAAGGCTGCGCTGCGCCCACACGAGCACTAATGCGATCACTAACGCGATCATTAGCGCGCTCACTAACGCGAGGCGCGGCGGTCTGCGCAACTGGACGCGCTATCGGCCGAAATAACCGGCGGCGTCCTAAAGCCTTAACCCTTTGCTGCAAGAGTAAAATCGCTTGATCTTTATTCGTGGCGATATCTTCAAAACGTTTAGGCAAGAAATCCAGCGCCCCGGCATCGAGGGCATCCAGAGTCGCTTTAGCACCGTCGTGAGTCAATGACGAAAACATCAAGATGGGCGTTGGCGACTTAGCCATGATTTCACGCACCGCGGTGATCCCATCCATCACTGGCATTTCAATATCCATAGTGATGACTTGTGGATTAAGCTCCGCGGCCAGTTTAACGGCTTCGGCCCCATTCGAGGCCGTTGCTATCACTTCCAACTCAGGATCTTGATTGACTATCTCGCTCACTCGTCTTCTGAAAAAACTTGAGTCATCAACGACTAATACTTTAATGGTCATGCCATTCCTTCGTTTGGAAACTAATGTTTATTTTTAGCGTAGTGCTTTAATAATCCAGGCACATCTAAAATCAGCGCAATACCGCCATCCGA
Organism: Shewanella sp.; assembly: GCF_051658185.1. Lineage (GTDB taxonomy): Bacteria > Pseudomonadota > Gammaproteobacteria > Enterobacterales > Shewanellaceae > Shewanella. Next base: position 2,397 of record NZ_JBOFMC010000392.1, read on the forward strand.
GGTAATAGTAGCGCCAGCCATGCCAGGCGTACCATGTAACATCGCCCCCAAGGGTTTAATCACCACTTCTTCTTGGCCAATCAAGGCATCGACTACAAAGCCAATTTGCATCATGCCAAGTTGCACAATCACCACATGACCATGCTTTTTATCACCATGTTTAAACTGGGTTTTATTACGATGTAACCACTGCTCTAAATAAAATAAAGGCACCGCTTTATTGCGCACGATGACGGTCAATTGCCCATCGACGATATTGGTTTTCGTCAGATCAAGGTGGAAAATTTCATTCACACTCGAGAGTGGCAAGGCAAATATTTGCTTGGCCACATCCACCATCAGGGTGGGCATAATGGCTAAGGTTAGCGGTACTTTTATCTCAAGGATGGTCCCTTTACCCTTGTGGGAATCGATATGCACTGTGCCATTGAGTTGGCTGATGCGGGTTTTCACCACATCCATCCCCACACCGCGGCCTGAAATATCCGAAATCTCGACTTTGGTTGAAAATCCCGGGGCAAATATCAGGTTATAGGCATCATTATCGGTCATCCGCGCTGCGGCATCTTCATCGAGCACGCCGCGTTTGATCGCAATTTGTTTGAGCTTTTCAGGGTCCATGCCTGCGCCATCATCTTCAATTTTTAGCAAGATATGGTCGCCTTCTTGGCTCGCCGATAAAGTGATGGTCCCCGTTCTGGGTTTACCAAGCGCTTCACGATCAGCCGGCATTTCAATGCCATGGTCAACGGAGTTACGCACTAAATGCACGAGGGGATCGGCGAGGGCTTCGACCAAGTTTTTATCCAGATCGGTCTCTTCACCGACCATCACCAGATCAATTTCTTTATTTAATGAACGGGCTAAATCACGCACCACCCGTGGAAAACGCCCGAACACTTTTTTAATCGGTTGCATCCGGGTTTTCATCACGGCGCCTTGCAGATCCGCGGTCACGAGGTCAAGGTTGGCGAGCGCCTTTGACATTTCCTCGTCATCTCGGCTCACGCCTAAGCTCACGAGTCGGTTACGCACTAATACCAGCTCGCCCACCATGTTCATGATCTGGTCAAGCCTGGCGGTATCGACCCGCACTGTGGTTTCAGCCTGCGGCACATTGGCCACAGGGGCTACCTTAGGGGCAGGTTTTTCAGCCGCTAATTTTTCGGCGCCGAGTGGCTCTGCGGTTAACTGAGCGGCTGATGCTTGATTGGCTGAAGGCTGATTTGCTGACGCGTGTGTAACCGACGCGCCACTCGCGGCCCCTTGGGCTAACGTCGCTGCGTTGGCTCTTGCTGGTGCGCCACCTTTCCCGTGCAACTCATCGAGTAAGCGCTCAAATTCTTCATCGGTAATTTCATCAGCATCCACGGCTGTGACGGGGGTATCTGCCGCTTTGGGCTTATCATGTTGGCCATGAGACGGGCTATTGGCGTTAACCACTGCATCGACTTTAAATTGACCCGAGCCGTGCAATTCATCCAATAAGGCCTCAAACTCATCGTCGGTGATATCGTCAGTCGCCCCTACCCCATGGCTAGATAGCGCGCCTGTTGTTGAAACGGCAGCGGCGGATGTCGCAACTGCAGATGAGCTCATTGCAGGTGTGGCTGCTGCGGGACCTTTACCGACGCCATGTAAGGCATCTAATAGCGCTTCAAATTCGGCCTCATCTATCTCATCAATTGCCGATATCTCATTGTTGGCTGAGCTCGACGCCGTTGGCGGCGTCATTAACGGACTTTCTAAGGTATGTTCGGGAGGAGTGATGGCCGCTGAGCATGTGGCATTGGCTGATGAAGTGACATTAGCTGATGAAGTGGTCTTAGCGGCGGTCACCTGCGGCGAGACGGGGTCAGCTTGCGATGCGCTCAAGGTCAGTGGCGCGCCGGAGCTCAGCATTTTTAACTTGGCCAGTAGGCTCGCCTCGGCGGGCTCCTGCTCTTGGCCCTGCTGGGTCTGTGCAAACATGGTATTAATGGCATCGACGGCCTGCAGAATAATATCCATCAATTCTGCATTCACACTGCGTTTGCCGGTCCGCAATAAGTCAAAGGTGTTTTCTGCCTCATGGCAGACATCAACCATGGGGGTTAACCCCAAAAAGCCAGCGCCGCCCTTTACGGTATGAAATCCCCTAAAAATGGCATTGAGCAAGGCGGTATCATCAGGGTTGTTTTCTAGGGCAACCAATTGCTCCTGCAGCAGTTCTAAAATCTCGCCTGCTTCAATCAAAAAGTCTTGGAGTATTTCTTCATCTACATCAAAGGCCATCAAATTAACTCCCCGTTAAAAACCTAGGCTCGATAGCAAATCATCCACGTCATCCTGCCCTGTGACAACATCCTGACGCAGCGCGGCGTTCATTATCGGCCCTTCGGCTTCAATATTATTTTTATGAGTCATTTGATTGTCGATTGGCGGCTGTTCCCCAAATACCGTCAACATTGACACCAAATTACTTTCCACTTCCATGACAAGATCGATCACCCGGCGGATCATTTGCCCGGTCAGATCTTGGAAATCCTGTGCCATCAAAATTTGATTGAGCAACTCCCGCAACTGATTGGAGTCCAGTTCACTTGCGCGCATCAACTGCTGCACATCATGACAAAGCGCCTTAAATTCGCTGAGGGCAATTTCTCGACGCATTAATTTGTCCCACGTCGGCAATACCCTGGCAATATTCGCCGTCAATGCATTGGCTAAGGGCAAACAAGCTTCAACGGCATCCATGGTTTTATTCGCCGCTTGTTCAGTCATATCAATGACATAATTTAAGCGTTGCCTAGCATCAGGGATTTCTGTGTTGGTTAATTCAATCAGGCGATTATCAATGTGAAAATCCTTGAGCGCACTGTGCAGTTGTCGCGTTAATTTGCCAACTTCATCAAATAGCTCTCTTTGGATGGGGACAGCAAGTTCTCGAAATAGATCATCCGCTTGGTTTTGCTCGCCCGCAGTTAATAATTCCACTAAATGCTGAGCTTGCTCAAGGGTGATGAGCCCTGATGTCGATATCGTCATAGCTCATCCTTGCTTAAGCGAGTCGTTCAAATATTTTGTCTAACTTCTCTTTTAACGTTGCTGCAGTGAAAGGTTTAACCACATAACCATTCACGCCGGCTTGAGCGGCGGCAATAATTTGTTCACGTTTAGCTTCGGCGGTGACCATCAACACCGGTAAATGTTTGAGTGACTCGTCTGCACGAATAGCCTTTAACAGATCAATACCTTGCATACCTGGCATATTCCAATCTGTTACAACAAAATCAAAGTCACCCTTTTGTAACATTGGCAGGGCGGTTGAACCATCGTCTGCTTCTTGGGTATTGTTAAAGCCCAAGTCTCGCAACAAGTTCTTGATGATACGCCTCATTGTCGAAAAGTCGTCAACAATGAGAATCTTCATATTCTTGTCCAAGATTTCCTCCGGTAAGCAGGCATTTGCTGCTCAATTAATAATGATACTTATGTCCAATGCTTGAGTTTGCCTTTTAATCGCAACATAGCCTGACTTAATATCTGGCTAACCCGCGATTCGCTGACCTCAAGAATGGCGCCAATCTCTTTTAAATTCAATGCTTCATCGTAATAAAGCGATAATACTAATGCATCTCTTTCGGGCAACAATTTAATCGCCTCAACGAGGGCTGAATGAAATTGTGTCTCTGCCAGCGCTTCAAAGGCCGCATCATCTGTCGTATCCCCAAACGTGAGGATATCTTGCGACACCTCAAGATCTTCTATCCCTATGATTTTCCCGACAGAAACATCGTTGAGGATATGATGGTACTCATCGAGCGTCATGGCAAGTTTTTCTGCAATTTCTGTGTCGCGCGCATCACGACCCAAGGTTTGCTCTAACTCATCAATGGCTTGGGCAACTCTGCGATTGTTTCGGTGCACCGAGCGCGGCACCCAATCACCCCGACGAATTTCATCCAACATCGCGCCCCGGATCCGTATGCCGGCGAAGGTTTCAAATTTTGCACCTTTCCCACCATCATACTTAGATGATGCCTCAAGCAGCCCCATCATTCCGGCTTGCAGTAAATCATCTAACTGCACGGATGCAGGTAATCTTGCCAGCAGGTGATGTGCAATTCTTTTAACCAACGGTGCATACTGTTCAACAATAGAAGATTTATGGTTTAAACAAGTATACGCGGAGGCTTTATTCACTCGCACCGTCCTCTTTAATATCAGAGCGTTGCACTAATCTCTCAACAAAAAACTCCAAATGGCCGCCCGGCTGCTGTGGTATTGGCCAACTCAAGATTTTATTGGCTAAACCTTGGTAAGCAATGGAGGCGGGAGACTTAGGATAAGCCTCAACCACGAGCTTTTGTTTACGTACCGATTTGCGCAAGTTTTCATCAAAAGGAATCGTTGCCACCAGTTCAAGGGCCACATCTAAAAAGCGATCGGTGACTTTGCTGAGCTTGGCAAACAGTTCCATCCCTTCCCGCAGGCTGCGCACCATATTGGCGACAATCTTAAACCTAAACACCCCATGCTCACGACTCAGAATTTTGATCAGGGCATAGGCATCGGTAATCGAGGTCGGCTCATCACACACCACGATGAGCACATCTTGGGATGCGCGCGAAAAACTCAGCACCATATCCGAAATGCCTGCCGCGGTATCGACCACGAGAATATCAAATTGGGTGCGCATCTCACTAAACGCCCGAATTAATCCAGCGTGTTGTGCTGGACTGAGCTCAACCATGCCTTGGGTCCCTGAAGTCGCCGGCACAATGCCAATCCCTTTCGGTCCGCGCACAATAATGTCATCGAGCTCAGCGTCGCCCGATAATACATGGGAGAGATTACGCTCCGCCCGGATCCCCAACATCACATCAACATTGGCTAAACCTAGGTCTGCGTCAAGCACTAAGACACGCTTGCCTTTTTCAGCCAAGGCCACCGCGGTATTAATTGAGACACTGGTTTTGCCCACGCCACCTTTGCCGCCTGTGACAGCGATTACTTTCACTTTTTCGTTATAGGGTTGATTCATCATACGTAAACCACTTGCTTGATCTAGGGTCATAACTCTACTCAAATGCACAGGTCAGATTATCTGACCACGCGATGTCTTGTAATGCGGGTTGTTCGGTATTTTCTAATGCCGCTAGTGCCTGCTGTGCCAGCAGTAAAGTATCGGCGACTTGCATATCTTCGGGCACTCTTTGTCCATCGGTAACATAACTTAAGGGTAAGCCACTTTGGATCAACACACTCAATGCCCCGGCGAGCGACACGGACTCATCGAGTTTCGTCAGGACGGCACCGGCCAAGGGAATACGTTTAAAATGATTAACAGCATCTTGCAACACGCGACGTTGTCCGGTGGCTGACAGTACCAGATAACTGCGAATAGGTATTCTGCTATTTGCCGTTAAATTATCAAGTTGCTGGTAGAGTCGCAGATCCCTTTGGCCCATGCCGGCGGTATCAATCAGGACTAACTTGCGATTGCGAAACTGATACAAAATTTGCTCAAGCTCATTAAGATCATGGGCTTGTTTTACCGGACACCCCATGATTTTGCCATAGGTGGCCAATTGCTCATACGCACCAATCCGATAATGATCCGTCGTGATCAAGGCCACTTGTTCAGGGCCGTGATGGGCGGCAAATCGCGCCGCGAGTTTGGCAAGCGAGGTGGTTTTACCCACGCCCGTTGGGCCCACTAATGCCACTACCCCACCCTGCCTAACAATATCATCACCTTGATTATCTAGCATATTGGCTAAACTTTGTGGCAAGGCTTTAACCAGTTCTGCGGGGGTGTAATGCTCACTTAAGGCCGCTAATTTTGCCGCAAGCGCGGGGGAAAATTCAGCCTCGAGCAACTTAGCTTCAAGCATTGCCCCCACCGGATCCACCCGCTGTTTATGCTCCGTCATTAAAGATGACACTTGATGGGTGAGTAAATGGCGTAACGAGGCCAACTCATCCCGCAGCGCTTCCATTTCACCATGTTGTTTTTGGCTGGTATGGGATTTTTTATCGAGCGCTTTGGGCCCATCGCGGCGCTCAGCCTTAGCCGCCGTCGGTGCTTGCAGTTCCTTAGCCCAGGCAGGGAGATCGGTTTCAGCTTGCTGATAAGATAACTGTTGATGTAAACGGCTTTGCTGTTTTTCGAGCAGCGCCTGTAAAGAATCGGCGGGCGCAGCTGATGACGATACACTCGCCGTAGCGGTCGGCAAAGGTGCGCCAGCGCCAGCTCGGGTAAAGGGTCCACGACTTTCGGCGCGCACCGGAGGATGGCCTCCGAGGGAAACCTTATCGTCACTCACATCCATAAAGGTTGGCGCAGGCGCCGAGACTTTTGCCTTTGGCTCGTCGTAATCGACCGCGGCGACAATTTCGATACCGCCGTTAACCTTCTTATTTGACATGATCACCGCATCGGAGCCGAGCGTGTCTTTCACCTGGGCCAGCGCCGCACGCATGTCTTTGGCAAAAAATCGTTTAATCTTCACTTAGGCGTCCTCTACTGACCCACGGCAGATACGATGCGTATTTGCTTTTCATCGGGGATTTCTTGATAAGAAATCACTCTGAGATTCGGAATAGTATGTTTAACAAAACGCGACAGGGTCGCACGTAACATACCTGACGTTAGCAATATGGCGGGCTGCCCGACCATTTCTTGCCGCTGAGCCGCATCCGCGAGGGATTTTTGCATACGCTCAGCAAGCCCTGGCTCGATATTGGGTCCATCCCCACCGGTTGCTTGCATTGATTGATGCAACATCTGTTCCAATTCTGGCGCCAAAGTTATGACGGGGATTTCTGGCTCAGGACCAGAAATTTCTTGGACGATCATGCGCTTCAATGCAATACGCACCGCAGCGGTCAACACTTCGGTATCATTGCTCTTGGGGCCGTATTCTAACAAAGTTTGCACGATTGTGCGCAAGTCTCTAACCGATACTCCTTCATTGAGTAGGTTTTGCATGACTTTGACCACATGGCCAAGGGACATCACATCCGGAATAAAGCCATCCACCAGCTTAGGCGAGTATTTTGCCAGCATATCAAGCAGTTGTTGCACTTCCTCATAGCCCAGTAGTTTCGCCGCATTATTGGTCAGTAATTGACTAATGTGCGTCGCTACCACAGTGGCGGCATCAACAACGGTGTAACCTAAGGTTTGCGCGTGTTCACGCAGCTCAGGAGCAATCCACACCGCCTCGAGGCCAAAGGCGGGATCGCGCGTTTCTATTCCATCAAGCTTGCCATACACTTGCCCTGGGTTAATCGCCAGCTCGCAGTCATGGCGAATGTCCGCCTCCCCGACCACGACGCCCATAAGGGAAATACGATAGGCATTTGGCGATAAATCCAAGTTATCGCGAATATGCACCGATGGCACAAGGAAGCCCAATTCTTGGGAAAGCTTTTTACGCACCCCTTTGATCCGACTCAGTAATTCGCCGCCTTGACTCTTGTCAACCAAGGGGATTAATCGATATCCAACCTCAAGGCCAATGGTATCAACATGATGCACATCATCCCAACTGAGCTCTTTAGGCTCACGCTCCTGTTTATCAATCGGACCGGATTTTACCTGCTCTAAGGCTTTTACGCGCTTCGCTTCGTTACGTTTGAAGACAAAATAGGCAGCGCCTGCGGTGATAAGCGCAAAACTTAAAAAGGCCACATGGGGCATACCGGGGACAATCCCCATCACCGCTAACACACCCGCGGCAATGGCCAGAGACTTGTGACTGTCAAACATCTGACTCATCAGCATTTGTCCCATATCCCCGGACTCATTTTGGCGAGTCACCATCAGGGCGGCGGCAATCGACAGTAATAACCCGGGAATTTGGGCAACTAGGCCATCACCTATGGTTAATAGGGTATAGATTTCAACGGCCTGGGAGAATGTCAGCCCATGCTGAACTAAACCGATAATCAACCCACCGACAATGTTGATCACGAGGATCATGATCCCCGCGACCGCATCCCCTTTAACAAACTTAGAAGCACCGTCCATCGCCCCATAAAAGTCCGCTTCGCGGGTCACTTCCGCCCGACGTAGGCGCGCTTGTTCTTGATTGAGTGTTCCCGCATTGAGATCGGCGTCAATCGCCATTTGTTTGCCGGGCATCGCGTCTAAGGTAAAGCGGGCGCTCACTTCTGCAATCCGCCCAGCACCCTTAGTGACTACCACAAAGTTGATAATAATCAGAATGATAAATACGACTAAGCCAACCGCATAGTTGCCACCTATCACCACGTTGCCAAAGGCTTCAATCACCTTACCCGCTGCATCCGCGCCATTATGGCCTTCGAGTAATACGACCCGGGTCGATGCGACGTTTAAAGCCAATCGCAATAGCGTGGCCACCAGCAGCACCGTTGGGAAGGCGGCAAAATCTAAGGGTCTATCGGTGTAAATCGCCACTAACAAGACGATAAGAGCGAGGGCAATATTAAAAGAAAATAAAATATCGAGGAGGAACGGCGGGATTGGCAACACTATCATCGCTAATGCTGCAAGTACCAGCAAGGGAGTCCCAATGCCTTTAAAGGTGCTGAGCCTAATTTGCTTGACTTGACCGAGTGCCGCTTTTACATCCATTCACTTAAACCTAAATTTTGACGGTTAACGCCATAAAGCAAGTATCACGCCAATTACTACAACTATCAGTACAGAAATCCATCACTTAAATAGCACCGCGCGTTGGCACAGGTTAATGCTTTAACTCGTCAGGGATAGGTTGATTGAGCGGGATCGGGATAGGCTTGCGCCCGCGTCCCTTTTGGTACTGGCGCAGCTGAAAGACATAGGCTAACACCTGAGCGACGGCGGTAAATAGCCCATCAGGAATTTGTTGATCTAGCTTAGTCGTATGATAAATCGCCCTGGCTAACGGGGGGGCGGACACAATCACAATATTGTGGGCTCTGGCGATTTCACGAATTTTAAAGGCCACCTCATCGACCCCTTTAGCGACAACAAACGGTGCTGGCGAGCGCTTAACATCATACTTAATCGCTACCGCATAGTGCTCAGGGTTGACGACAATAACATCGGCGTTAGGCACTTCGGCCATCATACGCCGCTGAGCCAACTCCCGCTGCATTTGTCGGATGCGGCCTTTAACCTCGGGTTTGCCCTCGGTGTCCTTATATTCATCCTTCACTTCCTGCTTGGTCATTTTAAGCTGCTTATTGTGATTCCATACTTGGTAGGGCGCATCAATCACCACGATCAATAACACTGAAGCACATAGCAGGATAAACATCCAAATAAGCAACGATAACGCATGATATACGTTACCCGGAAGATGATCGCTGGAGAGAAGTAAAATATCTTTAAAATAGTAACTTAAGAGTAAATAGGCCGATAATGCCACGACGGAGAACTTGGCAATCCCCTTGGTTAGCTCAACCAAAGCTTGCACACCAAACATCCGCTTAAATCCTGCCAGCGGGCTCATTTTGCTGGCTTTGGGCATCATAGCTTTGCTGGAAAAATTCATCCCACCCAACGCGATATTGCCAATAAAGGCCACCACGGCGATCAGCAACATAAGTTGCAACATAGGCCAAGCAAGCTCAGTTGCAACCACGCCCCACACATTCAGCATGTGATTAGTATCGAAGATTTGCGCGCGATCCATGGTAAAAATTCGCTCAAACACGCGGGTGAGGCCAGTGCCAATGCTTGGGCCTAGCATATATAATCCCGTCGCCGCGGCAAGTAACACGGCAGCAGTGCCTAATTCTTTAGAGCGAGCGACCTGCCCCTTTTCACGGGCCTGTTCAAGGCGCCTCCCCGTGGGCTGTTCACTGCGTTCACCACTGCTTTCTTCAGCCATGGAGCACTCCTATCACCTTAACGCATCCCATCGGCCATACACTCGAGCGCCAACATATCACAGAGCAATAGCTGAGCCGCCGCCCACACCTCATCAAAATGCGCCATGACCGGTGTGAGCGTTAACCACAGGATCACTAAGCCACCAATCATAGTGATTGGAAAACCAATAGAAAAAATATTGAGTTGCGGCGCGGCGCGCGTCATCACCCCAAAGGCGAGGTTAACCAATAACAGCGCAATAATGGCCGACATCGACATAGTCAACGCCGCGCCAAACATGTAAGAGCCCCACTGGGCCAGCGAGCGATAACTGCTGAGCGTGAGGCCTTCATTAGCAATAGGTAGGGTCGTAAAACTTTCAACAACCATGCGGATCATTAATAAATGGCCATCGACCGCCAAAAAAATCAAGGTGGCCAGTAACAGGAAAAAGTTACCAATGACCGGGGTTTGTTGCCCAGAACCTGGGTCAACCATAGAGGCAAACCCCAAACTGGTTTGCATCCCAATAATTTGCCCCGTTAGCACAAACGTCTGGATCAGCATTTGGGTGACAAACCCCATGGCACTGCCGATGATGATCTGCTGCGCCGTAATAAACATCGCCCCTAAGGAAAATAAATCGGCATTTTCGACAGGGGGTAACACTGGCGCAATCGCAAAGGTAATGGCCATCGCCAGCAATAACCGCACGCGCATTGGCGTCGTTGCCGCACCAAATACCACCATCACCATCAACATGCTCGCCACCCTGAATAATGGCCATAGGTATGAGGCCAGCGTTTGCATGAGGGTATCGAGCAAGAGTTCCATAGGCGCTATCAACCTATTACTTGGGGAATACGGTTAACCATCTCGATAAAAAAATCCGTCAGCGTCGCCACCAACCAATGGCCGAGAAACATCATAGCAAACAGGGTCACTAATAAACGCGGTAAAAAACTTAAGGTTTGTTCGTTAATTGAGGTGGCGGCCTGAAACACGGCAACAATCAAGCCGATCCCAAGGCCGGGTAACACAATCGCCGACACCATCACGACGATGACGGTCAGGGCTTCACGGAAGATATCGATCAGAGCTTCTGGGGTCATGATGCTGTCTCGCTCACCTAACCAAAACTATTGGCTAAGGTCCCCATCACGAGCCCCCAACCGTCGACCAACACAAACAGCATGATCTTAAAAGGTAACGAGACAATCATTGGCGAGAGCATCATCATCCCCATGGCCATCAAAATACTGGCGACAACTAAATCCAACACCAAAAACGGCACAAACAGCATAAAGCCAATTTGGAAGGCCGTTTTAAGCTCGCTGGTAATAAACGCCGGGACTAACACACTCATGGGCGCTTCTTGTGGGCTGTTGATATTTTGATAACCCGAAATCTCAATAAAGGTTTGTAAATCACTGGTGCGCACTTGGCCTAACATAAACGCCCGTAACGGCTCTTTGCCCTTGTCGAAGGCCTGTTGCAGGGTCAATTGCTCATCGATGTAGGGTTTAACGCCCTGTTCATAAATATTATCAAACACCGGCGCCATGATAAAAAAGGTCATAAACAAACTCATCCCAATCAACACCTGATTTGAGGGAGTTTGTTGTAAACCAATGGCTTGGCGCAGGATAGAGAGCACCACAATAATGCGGGTAAACGAGGTCAACATAATGACCATCGCGGGCAAAAAGCTTAAGGAGGTCATCAGTAACAAAATTTGCATGGTTACTGAATATTCGGTCGAACCGTCGGCTGCGGTTTTGACTGTGACCGCCGGCAGCACGCCATCGGCCGCACCCGCCGCTTGGGCGAACAGCAGCATACTAAGCCCGATTACGCTGAGGATATATTTCATCATTGTGTTAATTTCGCCTGCCGTAGCTTATCCGCAAAGGAGACGGATTCAATCTCAATGGGCTCGGCCAATTTATCAATTAGATTCACTTGCTGGGCACTGACGCCGAGTAAGTACTGCTGCCCCCCGACCTGCACTAACACGAGGCGCTCCTTTTGCCCGAGGGAGGTCACGGCCAACGTTTTCAAGGCATTATGGTGGGTGGGCACTAAATTTAAGCGCCTAAGCAAATAGGCTAAAACAAAGATCAGCAGCAATACCAAGATCAAGCCGCCAAGCATATTGCCCGCCGCGGCAAAGGGCGATGCCTGGGCTACCGTGGCAGCGGAGGCGGTATTCACCTCAGGCTGCGCCAAAGCGCTGTCCGCCGCCCAAGCAACCCCAGAGGCTAACGCTAACACCACAGAGGCTAACATCGCCTTAGCGGCGGCCAATCCCCCAGCTGTTGAGGCTGCGATTGCCAAACGACATATTCCCGAGGTGCTCATCTGCAATTCCAACTTATCTTGTGGCCATTATTTCAGCTTTTTAATGCGTTCAGTTTGGCTGATCACATCGGTTAGCCGGATCCCAAATTTATCGTTTACCACAACCACCTCGCCATGGGCGATAAGGGTACCGTTAACCATCACATCCAGCGGCTCACCGGCGACGCGGTCTAATTCAACCACCGAGCCTTGGTTAAGCTGCAGGAGGTTACGAATACTGATATAACTGCGGCCCACCTCCATCGAAATGGTGACAGGAATATCTAAAATCGTATCGAGTTTAGCGGCTTCTGCCTTGCTAATCGGCTCGGCGTCATCGACTAGCTCATCCAGGCCAATCGCATTGGCCTCTTCCATTGCTTGCTCAGCCATTGCCGCAGCCCAATCATCCTCTGTACTCATCTCAGTTCACCTTTATAATTCTGATATGTCTCTGGTTTTGCCTTTGCGTGTCACCAATTGCAGTTCGGATTTTACCGTTTCGGGTCGGGGGATTTTCTCGCAAATTTTCAGGGCGAGGTTATCGCGCGAGCGCCCCATTTTACAGCGGTAAGTCGGTAAGTCTTCGACTTTCATCATGATATATTCCGGTAACTCAATCGGAATAATGTCCCCCGCTTTAAAGTTCATCACATCTCTTAGGGTCAGTTCATGCTCTACCACGCAGGCATCAATGCCCACTTTCACATCCATAATTTCATCATGGAGTGCTTGCGACCAACGCATATCGGTGTCTTGCTTATCACTTTGCACCCCGGCGTCAAGCAGCTCGCGGATAGGCTCGATCATCGAATAAGGCATAGTGATATGAAAATCGCCGCCGCCGCCATCGACCTCAATGTGGAACGAGTTAATCACCACCACTTCGGTTGGGCTGACGATGTTGGCCATCGCGGGGTTCACTTCAGAGTCCAGATAATCAAACTCAACATCCATCACTGGCGCCCAAGCATCTTTATAATCTTCGAAGATGATTTTGAGCAGCAACTGCACAATGCGCCGCTCGGTCGGGGTAAATTCGCGCCCCTCGATTTTGGCATGGAAACGACCGTCACCGCCAAAAAAGTTGTCCACCAAAATAAACACCAAGCGAGCTTCCATGGTGATGAGCGCAGTGCCCTTAAGTGGGTTAAAACGCACCATATTTAAGCTGGTTGGCACAAATAACGTATGCACATATTCGCCAAACTTGAGCATTTGGACGCCATTGATCGACACTTCCGCGGCGCGGCGCATCATATTAAACATGCTGATCCGCAAATGCCGGGCAAAACGCTCGTTGACAATTTCCAGCGTGGGCATACGGCCACGCACAATGCGATCTTGGGATGAAAAGTCGTAGGAGCGAGCATCTTGTTTGTTGAGCTCGAGATCCTCATCCTCATCGACATCGTCAACGCCATGCAAGAGCGCATCAATTTCGTCTTGGCTTAATAAATCACTCACTATTTTGCTTTGCCTCTTTAGGTGCTGAAAATAAAAGGTTATTGCATCACAAAACCCGTAAATAGCACTTTTTCGACTACCTTGCGGCCCGTGACAGGTTGCAAGGTATTTTGCACACTCAGGAGCGCCAATTGGCGCAGTTCATCTTTACCCGCTTGAGTGCTGAGCTTTTGGGCATCGGCACCGCTGAAAGTCGTCAATAAGGCATCTTCAATCAACGGGATATGTTTTTGGGTGAGAACGCCATCATCGGGGCCTCGTACCATGAGCTGCACTTTAATCTCCACTAACCGAGCACGATTGGCCCCCGGGAGGTTAAATAAAAACGGGCGTGGCATCGGCACATAGACTGCCAAGGTCATATCCGCACTGGTGGGCGCATTTGGCGCCGTTTGCGGGACATCGGCGCTCTCGTCGCTACTGCTGCCCAGCAATAACCACGCTCCAAGCCCGATGAGTAGCGCAACCAAGACACCTACCCCAATCAGGATATAAAGTTTCTTTTTACTTTTGGGTGACTCAATATTTTCTAGCTCTAACGCTGCTTCCTTGGCCATGGACGGTACTCTTTACGGTTGATTCAACCCCAGTCAGGCTAGGACTTAGCCATCCTAGGTTGCGGTAACTGAACACTTAGGCCCTATAGGTTACCTGCTTAAGCATAATAATCTATACCCGAAGTTAAACTAATAGATTGATTTAAACCTAAATCTAGCTCTTCTGCCGAGAAATCATCCAGATTGCTCACATTGGGCTCTTGGCTATTGGCAAAACCGCCCTCTCGCCGCTGTCCTTGATCGCCCTGAGACACATGGCTATCGGCAAGCTGCATCCCTTGCTCTAATAATAATTCCCGTAACCGTGGCATCGCCTGCTCAACCAATTCGCGGGTTTGGGATTGTGTCACCTGAAACTGCACTTGAGTTTGATCCCCTTGAACTTGGATTTTCACCAGCATATGCCCCAGTTCAGGTGGGTCGAGACGAATTTCGGCTTGCTGCAGCCCTTGGCTGACCATAGCGATCATTTGCTGCTGCATCAGCGGTGAAAAACGTTGGATCATCTCCTGCATTGGCGTCTGCCCGCCCCCTTGGCGCAGGGAAATCGGGATCAAGGGCAGTTCTGGCCGTAGGCTTGTGGCTTGGGAATTCGCCAAATGGCTGGCGGACAATGGCTTAAAATCGCTTGGTTTATACTCCAGCGCGGAGTCCGTTTGCTCATCAAGCCAAGTGGTCACCACATCGTCTTGGCGAATATCAATCCCTTGACGGGGATCGCTCGCTTGACGCGGGTCGAGGGCCGCAATGCTCGCATCCTTCACTGATTGCTCTGCCAACTTGCCGCTATCAGCTTCAAGGGATGCGGCGCCATTGTCCTGCTCTGCGGCCCCCAATATTGGCCCTTGGACGAGAGGATTTGCCGCCTTATTTACTGCGGCGTGAGTTGCAGCGGTGATGGTGGCGACGTCCTGACCATCGGTTTCAGAATGGGCTCCCTCGGCGGCGAGAATCGTGCCCGGCGCGCGTGATAAGACAGCTGCATGAGCGTCATCCTGTCCATCTGCAGCTTGACTAAGATCATATAAACTACGCTCATGTAGACTGAGCTCGTCTTGCGGCGCGCCAGCCACACTGCCCGCGCTAAGCTGCATAAGTTCTTCTAGAGTCTGTGGGCTATCCAACTCGGTCCCGACCATCAAGGCCTGCTGCGCGTCCATT
>NZ_JBOFMC010000393.1:0-16106 GCF_051658185.1 Shewanella sp.
ATGGCTGAATATCAGATCCCAGGAACGGTCATCGGCATCACCTTTGAAGGTCAGCGTTATTTCTATCAATATGGCGTTAGCGCCAAAACCAGCGGACAAGCCGTTGATGAAAATACCCTATTTGAAATCGGCTCGATCAGCAAAACCCTTACCGCAACCCTTGCCAACTATGCCAAAGCCGAGGGTAAACTCAACTTAACCTTACCTGTTAGCCATTATGTCCCACAGTTAACGGGCAGTTCGTTTGACCGCATAAATCTTATCCATTTAGCGACACACACCGCAGGCAATTTACCCCTGCAAGTGCCTGATGAGGTAACGAATTTTCAGCAGTTAATGACCTTTTTCAAGACATGGAAACCCGCGTTTGCCGCAGGGACGCATCGAAATTACGCCAATCCGAGTATTGGGCTATTGGGGGTGATTGCCGCACAAAGCTTAGACCAAAGCTTTCAAGATGCCGTCGAGCAGCAGCTATTTGCTCCCCTCGGGATGACAAACAGTTATATCAAGGTTCCCAGTAACAAACAGGAGGAATATGCCCAAGGATATAACAAGCAGGATGTCCCCGTGCGCGTAAACCCCGGGGTGCTCGCCGATGAAGCCTATGGCGTCAAAACCTCGGCCAAGGATTTACTGCAATTTATCGAAGCTAATATGCAATTACATCCACTCTCCCCGTCGTTGCAAAAAGCACTTGATGAAACTCATCTCGGTTATTTTGATGTGGGCGTAATGACCCAAGCCATGATTTGGGAGCAGTATCCTTATCCGATGACGTTAGCACAGGCGCTTGCTGGCCATACTGAGCAACTGGTGTATAACAGTACGCCAGTGCGCGCCCTTGAGCCGCCTTTATCCACACACAGCGGTAATGCGGCACATGTGTGGATCAATAAAACCGGTTCTACGGGAGGATTTGCTGCCTATGTAGCCTATATCCCTGGCAAAAAATTGGGGATTGTCATGTTAAGTAATAAAAATTATCCCGTGCCACCAAGGGTGACTATGGGCTACCAGATCCTCACGGGGATTGATGCGCTAGCCCAACACTAAAGTGCCCCGCCAAAGCGAGCTAAATCAAAGCCGCATTAAATCGCAGGGGCAGGTATTTGCCCCTCATATCCACCTCAAGCCATCAACAGGCTGCTAACCCTTTAATAGCAAATCGTAAGGGTTACGTTACAGCAAAAAAGCGCGAGAAAAACTTATGTAAGGCATGAAAAAGAATCTTGCTCAATCAAGCTCTTCTCCTCTTGAAGTCAACAATATAGCGAGTAAGATGCGCGCCTCGATTTTATTCATCTTTTTATGGAATTATCATGCCTGGCCCAGATCATGCTCGCTTGCCGCCGTCTTCTCCTTCTGCAACAACACAGCGCGCGCCCCAACTGCTACTTATGCTGGTATTCATGGTGGCCTGCGGCCAAATGGCGCAGACGATCTTTGTGCCGGCATTGCCGCAAATGGCGACGGCCCTCAAGGTAGAAGCCACTCAGTTGCAAGCGGTAATGGCTTGTTATCTCTTGGCTTACGGGCTATTTCAATTTGTGTACGGTCCACTGTCGGATCGCGTGGGCCGCAAACTCCCGCTATTAATTGGGATTGGGATCTTTATTTTAGGGGCGTTCATCGCGACTCAAGCCGTGAGTTTTTATCAGCTTATTCTGGCAAGCTTGATCCAAGGCGTCGGCACAGCCAGTGCTGGCGCATTATGTCGCAGTATTCCGCGGGATCACTATTTTGGTGAACCATTAGTCAAATTTAATAGCTATGTTTCGATGGCGGTCGTGTTTTTACCGCTTGTGGCCCCTTTTATTGGCAGTATGACCGCGGCTTACTTGGGGTGGCAGGCCGTCTATTGGGTGTTAATGGGATTTGGGATGGTCGCTTGGTGTTTACTCTTGTGTGGCTTTAAGGAATCGTTGCCGCGCTCAAAACGGGAACATCGGCCAATCATGGCCTCCTATCGCCATGTGCTGCGCCATAAAAGTTTTAAAGGTTATTTATGTTCGTTAATCGCAACCTTTGCTGGCATTGCGGCTTTTGAAGCCATCGCGGGGGTGCTTTACGGCCAATATTTAGCGTTATCGCCTTTGATGGTCAGTTGCTATTTTGTCGCACCGATCCCGGGCTATTTACTCGGGGCATTTATCGCAGGGCGGCAAAAGCGGCCACAGCGCACTGTGTATCAAGGCGTGGCGCTACTCGGTGCGGGGGCGTTACTGTTGTTAATTCCGGGGATATTTCAATTAGTGGTGGGATGGAGTTTGCTTATCGGTTCAATACTCTTTTTTAGTGGCGCGGGGATGCTATTTCCGACCCTCACCTCTGCGGCCTTAGAGCCATTTCCACGTCAGGCAGGTATTGCCGGCGCCCTATTGGGGGGATTACAAAACTTTGGCGCGGGACTTGCGGCATTGTCGATGTCATTAGTGCCTATGGGGGGGCAACTGAGTATCGGCTTACTGAGTGCGTTGATGGTGGTGTTAGTGATCGTCTCCTTGCACTATGCCCGCGATCAACAGGCTCCCCATCCAGATCTCATGCTGCAAAACAGTTAACCGCTTAGGTGAGCGTCGTTCGCCCTAAGATTGGGCTGCACAAACCCATATAGAATGCGCTAAACAATAAAGCCCACAGCAATGTGGGCTTTAGCTTTTGGAGACTTAAAGAATTCGCCTG
Organism: Shewanella sp.; assembly: GCF_051658185.1. Taxonomy (GTDB): domain Bacteria; phylum Pseudomonadota; class Gammaproteobacteria; order Enterobacterales; family Shewanellaceae; genus Shewanella. The sequence goes on from NZ_JBOFMC010000393.1 coordinate 2,686, forward strand.
AGTAAAAAGTCGGCTTTTAATCTTCTTATCCGCGTCATAATTTTTTTAACTGGCGCAGGGTAATTCTGCAGGGTATCGACCTGACTATAGTGATATAACCGCTGGGTATGTTCGAGGATATGCGCCTGCTCGGCCTCAAAGTGCGCTTGCCAACAGCCGCTATCATCTTGCAGCAACAGACCATTTTCGAGATCCAATGCCCAAGCTCTTGGATTGAGATTCGACCCCGTGATCAAATGCTTATTGCCATCGGCACTGATCCCTTTTAAGTGGTAACTGTTGTTGCCATGCTTCCACAGATGAATGTTCAACTGACCGTTATCAATTGCCCATTGCTGACGTTTGGCAAATTTACGCAAGGATTGCTCATACATATAGGGCAATGCCCCGATGGTTGAAAAGTCCTGCTCTGGCGGAATATAAAAGTCGTTGGCCGTTTTGTCGCCAACGACGATATCGATACGTTTGCCATTGCGTAAATGCTTTGCCAGCGCGCGCACTAAGATGTACGGCGGATTAAAGTACGGGGTGCAAATAAATAATGCTTCTTTTGACTCTTCCACTAAAGCCAGCACCACTTTATTGAGCCGATTTTTTTTACGGCCTAAGCCCACTAATGGGGTGATGCGATTACCGCCAGTGGTCGCGGCAAACTCGTAGTGGGCTTCGGCTAAGCGTAATTTAAAGCTACGCACGTCGGCTTTGGACGGCAACACTTCTTGATGAGGCGCTTGAGTTAACGATGTCACTGCAGGATCGCTGGTAATAAAACGCTGGATCATTGCACGCATACTGCGGGCCAATTCTGCCGACTCAATCAGATGGTAACGGTCAAATCGATACTTATCTTGTTGTTGCAGATAGATATTATTTAAACTGGCTCCGCTGAAGATCACCGCATCATCAATAATGAATCCCTTAAGATGCAATACTCCCATAAATTCACGGGATTTGACCGGAACACCCAAAATGTCAATCGGGTGCAACGCATCGGCCATCACTTGGCGATACATCAGGTAGTTGCCGCTATCGCCCTTATGGCCAATCAGGCCGCGCCGTGCCCGGTGAAAATCAACCAAGACTTTAATATCTAAGGCAGGATTGTTGGCTTTTGCGGCCATCAGTGCCTGTAATACTTCCCGCCCAGCTTCATCATCTTCTAAATACAGCGCAGCAAGATAAATGCTGTGTTTCGCATTTTCGATACGTGCGAGTAACTCGGCCTTAAAACGGCGAGGCGTAAGCAACCACGTTAAAGCCTCGGGTTGAACGGCTATTCCACCAAGCTTATCTAGCAAGGCATCCTCCTTTAAACATGCTGACCACCCCGATAGGAAGCACTAGGGCTTAGTGACAAAAACATCACTGCAATGTGAGTTAATTCAGGATAGGCTTCAGCCACTGTCAGCCTGATCATTTGTTCGACTTTTAGGTGAATATCAGGATCTTTGGGGAACCACAGTAACTCAACTTGGACAAAACGCTGGTCAATTTTACCATTGCGGTAGCTGATGCTGGGCACCCAATCTAATGTGAAACTTTCTGCATTACCTTTACATATCGCCGCCAATGACTGCAGTAATGGTTGGCTAAACGCTGCGACGACCGCCTGTGGTAAGCCGCGCATACTAATATGAGGCATGGTTTCCTGATTACCTAAGATCCTAAAATCATAAGGGGTAGAAATTACCGACTTCAACCCCGCTCGGCAAGGCTTTTCTCCCAAAAGTCGACGCTAGACCATGGGTTTTGCTGATAATTTGAGCGTTAAGGCGGCAGGGCTAACAAGGTGTGCTGTTTATCAGCGCCAGAGCGCCGATTTTCTGCTCAATACCGTACTCGGCCAACTATGCCACTGACGCCCATCATGGCGTTATCCTTTTATCATCACGCTCGGCAATAAACTAGCCGAAACCTTGGCAACGGCTGAAGGACCATTTCAGTCTGATCTGACAGCGCGCGGTGATGGGATGCTCAGTATTTCGCGTGAAGCTTAACTTAAGATGAATGGTGTTGCCGCAATCCATATGACATACAAATCACAAAATACACCTCAGGCCAAGCAAAGCGATCCCGATTAAGCGGGTTTTAGCGTAAACTGACCTTTCTTTTAGCCACTCGATTAATGACGATGAATAAGAAAATCTTGCTGACCCTCGCGCTAACATTATTAGCAGCATGGGGAATTTTTCATTTTAAAAGTGCCCTTGGATTACTGATTTTGCCCCTGTTTATTGCGCTGGTGTTGTGTGTCACCCTTTGGCTATATCGTCTTATGGAGAAAGATGACGGCAACAATGGACAGTAACTCTCCCCTATACACAGGCTTTGTAACAACACGGTGGCGCCATCGCGTCACTGGCGTATTGTTACGCGCCCTGCCCTTGATAATGTGCGCTGGGCAGTCAGTGGCAACGCCCCATGAATCATCTGCGTCGCAGCCGCAAGTGGTTACGCAAGCACAAGCTGCGATATTAAAAAACCTCCCAGCGCCCGCAGGCTCGGCGTTAGCAACCTCGGTGCTCAGTGAGCCGTTGACGCAACAGCTTGCTGACATTCAGCCACTCCAATCCCAAACGGGGGTGTTGGTTATCGATCCTAGCACTGACCAAGTGCTTTATAGTCACCAAGCACAAAGTCTATTGATCCCCGCCAGTACCCAAAAATTGCTGACTGCGGTGGCCGCGATTGCCGAGCTTGGACCTGAGTTTCGTTATGCCACCGAACTTTGGAGCGATGCCCCTATCCGCCAAGGTCATCTTGCTGGTAGCCTGTATTTACGTTTTAGCGGCGATCCGAGTTTAACTCAGGCAAATCTTAAAGCCCTACTTGGCCAGTTAGGCGAGCAAGGGATCACCCAGATTGACGGTCATATTTATCTTGTTGGTGAGCAGCAAGAGCAAGTACACGCTCCCGGTTGGGTATGGGATGATTTGGGGATTTGTTATGCCGCGCCCGTGTCGAACTTTATCATCGATCAAAATTGTGTTTATGGACAACTGCAACCAAGTGCCAATGGCAAGGCTTCGCAAGTTAACCTGGCCAGCAGCAGTGTTGGCATTAAGATCAGCAGTGATGTGCAATTTACGCCAAACGCCGACGCTGAATTTTGTCAATTAGCGCTCATCCGTCAAGGCGCGAATCGCTATCATCTTCAGGGATGTCATCCTCAACACCAAGCCGTCCCTTTGGCAATTGCGGTGACCGAACCGCAACAATTTGCCCAAGATGCCGTAAGGGCAATCGTTAATAACAACCACAATCTTACCCTCGCAGGGAAAGTGAAAGTGGCGTATTCGTTGCCGTCTAACGCCAAATTTATCCAAAGCCATCAGTCAGCACCATTACCCGAACTGCTCGATATCATGCTGCTCAAATCAGATAATTTGATTGCCGACAGTTTATTTAAACAAGTGGGTAAACATTATTATCAGACCCAGAGCAGTTTTACCCATGGCAGCGCCGCGATGAGGCGCATTTTAACAGCCTTAGGCATCGACTTAACCAGTGCAAATATCGTCGATGGCTCAGGGCTATCACGCTATAACCTGCTAAATGCAAAGCAGCTTGCCGATGTACTTCGCTTAATTCACCAGGATGCCCGCTTTCAGGGGCTCATTGCCAGTTTGCCCCAAGCCGGAAAAACCGGCACCTTAAAATATCGTCGAGGTTATACCACTGCGCCGCTTAAAGAACGGATCTTTGCCAAAACGGGCTCAATGCAAGGCGTGGCCAATTTAGCGGGATTTATTCGTTTACCTGATCAGCAAGACATCCTATTTGTTGTGCTCGAAAATGGCATCAGCCCGGAGCTTAATAAGCTGCGCAAACCGGCATTTAGCGCCGATTTTTTAAGTGAATTGGTTAAGATGATCCGCAAAGATGCCCCAAACTCAACGAGTCATAAGCTGACCTCACCTTAACTTTCACCTGACATTGGGCGTGGTTAGCCTAGATGGGTAACTCAGCTTGATGAGTTAAAAAAATAAAATAGGCTGGTAGAACGAGCCTGTCACAGCAGTGACAGGGGGCAATGCGGCTATTTTGGGCTTATGGTTATCGCGTGTGGCCGCCACAATGTTCCCTATCAAGGGGGGATGAATTTCAGCAAACGCACTGAAGTGCCAGTGCGTTTGCTGATGTTAGCATGTTAGCGTGTTTAGCTAGCGGGCTGAATCACTCTCAGATTAATTTAACAGTTTAATGTAACCCTTTAATATTAAAGAGCATGACTTAAGCGTACTGCCTAAAATGCTGCTCCTTAAACTGCGCCGTCAAACTGCTAACATAACGATTGCGAACATAGCGATGGTTAAAATAATTCTGCTGGCATTGCCATGGTAGTCCTATCGCCGGCGCTCACCTGTGCTAAATGGTAATCGGCTTTCGGGAGCAACTTATCAAAATAGAACTGCGCGAGATAACCCTTCTGCTCGGCAAAGTTGTTATCCTCATGGTTCGCGACTTTATCGACCATCGTTAACCAATAAAACCCGTAGAGGGTATAACCAAAAGCATCTAAAAAATCGACGGCGCAGGCATTGATCAGCGCAGGTTGCGCCAATTTTTGTGCATTAATTGATTCTGCCACCTTAATCAAAGCATCAAAACGCTCGCTGACAGCCAAAATTTGAGCCTCACTGACCTGAGTAAAACTCGCCATTTGCGCTTTAAGATCGGCCACCAATTCGTTTAGAGCCGTTAAATTGTCTCCAGTGACTTTACGCCCAAGAAAATCGATGGCTTGAATACCATTGGTCCCTTCATAAATTTGAGCAATTCGGGTATCACGCACCAGTTGTTCCACACCGGTTTCGCGAATATAGCCATGCCCACCAAAGACTTGCTGCGCCATAATTGTGGCATCAAGACCGCGGTCCGTTAAAAAGGCCTTAGCCACCGGGGTGAGTAAGCCAACATAACGGGCGGCTTTCGCTTTCACTTCATCCTCGGCAAATTTTGCCAGATCGAGTTGCAAGCCTGTAAATACCGATAATGCCCGACCGGCTTCGGTCATCGCTCGGATAGTGAGCAGCATACGCCGCACATCCCCATGGACAATGATAGGATCAGGATCGGAACCTGTAGGTGAACCACCCGCCGCAACGCCTTGATAGCGTTCTTTAGCATATTCTGCCGCCATCTGGTATGCGGCTTGCGCACTTCCTAATCCTTGAATACCAATGGCTAAACGCTCGTAATTCATCATAGTGAACATACACACTAGGCCACGATTGGCTTGGCCAATTAAGTAACCTTTAGCATTGTCGTAATTCATAACACAGGTTGCCGATCCCTTTAGGCCCATTTTGTGTTCAATAGAGCCGACGGTGACCCCGTTATGTTCACCTAAGCTACCATCCGCATTGACGGTTATTTTAGGCACTAAAAACAATGAAATACCGCTGCTATCAGCAATTTTCGCTAACACTAAATGAATGACGTTATCAGTGAGATCATGATCGCCACCCGTGATAAAAATTTTACTGCCGGTGATGCCGTAACTACCATCATCTTGTGGTACGGCGCGAGTGCGAATATGGCGTAAATCCGAGCCCGCTTGTGGCTCAGTCATATCCATCGCCCCTGCCCACTCGCCTGAATATAATTTTGGCAAATACGTTTGCTTAAGCGCGTCGCTGCCATGGGCGTTGATGCATAACGCCGCTCCTGCGGTTAGCGAGCCGTACAGGGTGAACGCATTGCAAGCACCGTAGGCCATCTCATCAACTAAGATCCCTAACATTTTTGGCATGCCCATTCCGCCAAATTCAGGATCACCACACAGGCCAATCCACCCACCTTGGGAATATTGGTCATACACCGCTTTATAGCCATCAGGTGTGATCACATTATCGTCCTGATGCACCACTCCTTGCTCATCTCCCGCACGATTTAGGGGATGGATCAGCTCACTGCTGATCTTTGCCGCCTCTTCTAGGATTGCATTCGCGGTATCTATATCGATCATGTCTGCAATGTCAGGTAATTGTGCCCAGGTAGTCGGGGCATCAAATACATGCTCGAGCAAAAAACGCATATCCGTTAAGGGGGCTTGATAAGGATTCATTGGTATACTCTTAAACGTAGGATTTAAACAGTTGTTTTAATTTATACCAGTTCAAAATAGAAAACAACTTGTAACCCATTCTCGTAAAATTGAATATGCCCCTCAACAGGGGCAACGGGCATAAAAAAGCCCTTAAGTTGGCTTAAGGGCTATTATAAAAGTTTAAACTTACGCCTGTCGTGGTGCTAACTCACGGATACGCGAAAAGCTACCACATTAAATCATCGGGGATCGCGTAATCGGCATAAGGATCGTCCTCGGTCACTACGGCTTTTGATTCATCCTGTTGCCATAAGTAGCCGCACCACTGAGGCACAAGTAAGTGCACCCGCTCAGCCAGTTTGTGGGGAACAAGGTAACTCTTATCTTCATACCGGATGATACCTAAATGGCCTTGGAGCAATTCGGCTTGGATTTTTTCATCGATATATAAAGAATAAATTTTATTTTCAAGAGTATAGTTAAATTTGATCTCAGCATGATTTGGAACTTTGATTGCAAATTTTGAAAATTCACTGATCAAACCACGCACTTGACCACGGGCGGTTGCTTCGGCAAAACGCTGCTCATTAAGCGCTTTGTCTTTTTCTGCTTGTAAGCGTTTTTGCTCAGCGACCTCTTGCTTTAAGGCTGCAGAGCCATCGTCGACACGGGCTTTTTTATCGCGACGTTTTTGGGTTTTAACGTCACGCACCTTTTGTTTACTGGCAAGTCCAGCTTTTAATAACTGCTCTTGTAATGCATTGGCCATGAAATTTTACCTTCATCATCGAACATCCTAGCCTTAATTATGGACGAAGTAACCCCATTTAAGGCTAGGACTCTTGTGATTGACACTTTGTTCTAGAGAGAACACCTTGCACCAGCTTAGCGAGTCACTGCTAAGGATTGATGGATAGCGTGTAATGCAGCTAAAGGGTCGGCTGCTTTGGTTATGGGTCGGCCTATCACTAAATAATCGGCACCAGCTGCTAACGCCTCGGGTGGCGTCATCACTCGGTGTTGGTCGCCCACCTCGCTACCTAAAGGACGGATCCCCGGAGTGATTAACTTAAACTCTTTACCCAATAGCGCCTTAAGTGCAGATGCTTCCTGAGCCGAGCAGACTACACCATCAAGTCCTGCTTGCTGAGTGAGTTTGGCTAAACGCTGGACATGCTCAAAGGCCGGGACATTAATTCCCAGTAAGTTAAGATCCTCATCACTCATGGAGGTCAATACCGTCACTGCGATTAACATAGGCGCTTGCTCGCCGTAAGGGAGCAAGGCTTTTTTGGCGGCTTCCATCATGGCTAAGCCGCCACTGGCATGCACGTTGGTCATCCATACGCCAAGTTCAGCGGCTGCGGCCACCGCTTTAGCCACGGTATTGGGAATATCGTGAAATTTCAAATCAAGAAAGAGATCAAAACCACGAGCATGGATATCTTTAACCAGTTCAGGACCAAACAGGGTAAACATTTCTTTGCCAACTTTTAAGCGGCACATGTTGGGATCGAGCTTATCTACCAATGCTAACGCATGGTTTTTATTATCGTAATCTAGCGCTACGAGGATAGGTTTAGTCGTCATTATTTCTCCGACGGGGTTACACTTTGGCGGTATTTAATCAATCATTCGCCGTCTAAGCCTCTGATCCGCTTAATGCTGCCCCATTTTTTACAGGAAGGACAGTACCAGTAAAGTCCATGGGATGGAAAACCACATTCTTTACAGCGGTAGCTTGGACGGAACTTAATTTGTTGTTCAACCAGCTGCTCTAGCATCGTTAAACTTTGTTTGGCTTGGCCTTCTTCGGCTTGACGCAAATGCATTTGCATCAGGTGCTGGAACCCTTTCATCGTCGGATGACGATAGAGAGCATCAAGCACAATATTTTCTGCCGCTTTTATTTCATCGAGACTGATCAAATGCTCTGCTAATGCTACAACAACCGATGCACCAGCACCCGCAGCCATGGCACCGGCGAGTAACTCTTGATAGCCCTCGGGATCTTGGGTATCCGTAAACACGAGTTTTGCTGTGGGTAAAGCATCGGCAAAAAGCTCTATATCGGCCTCTTTAAGGGCAATTAACATGGCTTTAGATTGCTGATACTGCTGAAGATCCACAAATTTCTTGGCCAAGGTCAATAAAGCTCTGCCACATTGAGGATCTTGCTTAAGGGCCTGCTGTAACAGCTTAATCTTTTCATCATCATTGTTTGCCTCATCCGCTAATTGACAATAAAAATGCGCAGTAATTGACTTTAATGCCTGTTGCCGCTTTCGGCTTAGCCCTTTGGTGATATCAATGGCCTTCTGCCATTCCTTTGTCACCTGATAAATATCAATTAACTGCGTTTCTGACTCTTCACTGTGATCATCTTGACTCACCAAATTGATGAAAATTTCTTCCGCCCTATCGTAAAATCCTGCCGCAAGATAATCTTTGCCCAACTCCATCATCGCGATGTCCCGTTGTTCATTGGTCAAGCTTGGTCTTGCAATCAGATTTTGATGAATACGAATGGAACGATCCACTTCACCACGCTTACGAAACAGTGAACCTAACGATAAATGGGTATCGATAGTGTCATCATCCACATCCAGCATGCTGATAAATAAATCAACCGCCTTATCCGATTCATTCGAAAGCAGGAAATTGAGGCCAGTAAAATAATCGCGGCTTAATTGTTTGCGTTGATTACTCTGATTCTGCCTTATGCTCCGCCGTCCCATGTACCAGCCATAGCCAGCAGCAATAGGGAGCAGCAGGAAAAGGATCTCAAGCATATTAGGCGTCTACACCCTGGGGAACTTTAGCGGGTTGCACATTTAACTTTTTTTGGGCGGCCGCTAAAGCTAATTTGAGTCTAAGAATATAAAAACAAGCAAACACCCAGCTCAGTAAAAAGCCAGCAGAAAACACTACCGCCAAGACCAAAGGTAAACGATATTCACCTTGGGCGACAAAATAGCTGATCGTTACCATTTGTTCATTACGAGCACCGAAAATCAACGCTAAAATAAAAAACACTGCCACGATGACAGTTGCAAAAAATGATTTCACGTTGAACTCCCTAAATGCATTTCAATTTTATGATTATCCAAGAAATTTACTTTGCTGGCCAGCATTGCCTTGCATTAGATACAAAAAAGCCCCCTAACGGAGGCTTTTTACTCTACGGTTAATTACGCATTCACGGCATCAACACGTTCGCGCAGTTCTTTGCCTGGCTTAAAGTGCGGGACATATTTGCCTTCCAATTCAACGGATGAACCCGTTTTTGGATTCCGGCCAGTACGCGGCGCACGATAATGAAGCGAGAAACTACCAAAACCACGGATCTCGATACGATCACCGCTTTCTAATGTTGTTGCCATTTGCTCCAACATTTCTTTGATTGCGCCTTCAACCTCTTTCGCCGACAGCTGCGACTGCCTGGTGGCGAGTTTTTCGATCAGTTCGGATTTAGTCATCCTAGCTATCCCCTATTATCAAGCCAAACACAGTCGCCTAATGGGGAGAAAACTCCCCATACAACAGGCGATTATTTACGAGCTGCTTTAAACGCTTCAGCCATTGCATTACTAATAACAGCGTCTTCTTGTTTATTCAAGGTCGCCATTACTTCTTTTTCTTCAGCTTCGTCTTTTGCTTTGATTGACAGGCTGATAGAACGGTTCTTGCGATCAACGCCCATGAACTTAGCTTCGATAGCATCACCTACGTTGTAAACAGTAGATGCATCTTCGATACGTTCACGGCTGATGTCAGCTACACGGATGTAACCTTCAACAGTGTCAGCCAGTTCAACAGTCACACCTTTAGCATCAACAGCAGAAACAGTACCGTTTACGATAGTCCCTTTCTTCTTGTCGGCTAAGTATGCGTTGAATGGATCGTCTTCAGTTTGTTTAACACCTAAGCTGATGCGCTCACGCTCTGGGTCAACAGACAGAACCACTGCGTGGATTTCGTCGCCTTTCTTGTACTCAGATACTGCGTCTTCGCCAGTGCCGTTCCAAGAAATGTCAGACAGGTGAACTAAACCATCGATACCGCCGTCAAGACCGATGAAGATACCGAAGTCAGTGATTGACTTGATCTTACCAGAAACCTTGTCGCCTTTGTTGTAACGAGTTGCGAAGTCATCCCATGGGTTGGTCTTACATTGCTTCAGACCTAGAGAAATACGACGACGCTCTTCATCGATGTCCAGAACCAGAACTTCAACTTCATCACCTAAGTTAACCACTTTAGATGGGTGGATGTTCTTGTTAGTCCAATCCATTTCAGAAACGTGAACTAAACCTTCAACGCCTTCTTCGATTTCAACGAAACAACCGTAGTCAGTCAGGTTAGTTACGCGACCAGTTAACTTAGTGTTTTCTGGGTAGCGCTTGCTGATTTCTAACCATGGATCTTCGCCAAGTTGTTTCAGACCTAGAGACACACGAGTGCGCTCACGATCGTACTTCAGCACTTTAACGTTGATTTCGTCGCCAACGTTAACGATTTCAGATGGGTGCTTAACGCGTTTCCATGCCATATCAGTGATATGTAACAGACCGTCAACGCCACCTAAATCTACGAATGCACCGTAGTCAGTCAGGTTCTTAACGATACCTTTAACTGCTTGACCTTCTTGCAGGTTTTCTAACAGTGCATCACGCTCAGCGCTGCTTTCTGATTCGATAACTGCACGACGAGAAACAACCACGTTGTTACGCTTCTGGTCGAGTTTGATAACTTTGAATTCTAATTCTTTGTACTCTAAGTGAGCGGTGTCGCGAACTGGGCGCACGTCAACTAGAGAACCTGGTAAGAAGGCACGGATACCGTTTAATTCAACAGTGAAACCGCCTTTCACTTTACCATTGATGATACCGATTACAGTTTCAGCATCTTCGTAAGCTTTTTCCAGAACGATCCAAGCTTCGTGACGTTTCGCTTTTTCGCGAGACAGTTGAGTCTCACCAAAGCCGTCTTCAACAGAGTCAAGGGCAACGTCAACTTCATCACCAACAGCGATTTCTAAAACACCTTGAGCGTTTTTGAATTGTTCAGCTGGGATTGGGCTTTCAGACTTCAGACCCGCGTCAACCAGTACCATACCGTTTTCGATGGCAACAACAGTACCACGAACGATAGAACCTGGACGGAATTCCAGAGTTTGAAGGGATTGTTCAAATAGATCAGCAAAAGATTCAGTCATGTTTAGGTTACTTTCTTTAATAAACCACGGTCAGTCCTAGACGTGGAGTCAGTCTAATTATCCGTATCATCCTTAATACGAATACCTATCCAGTGACAGACGTTAGTCAGTACTGGATAACTTTTGGTTGATGTGCTTGAGCGCAAGCTCAAGTACTTCATCTATGCCTTTTCCGCTGGTATCAATGACAAGCGCATCCTCGGCGGGGACTAATGGAGCCACCGGACGATTCATATCACGCTCATCACGCTCGATAATCTCACTTAAAAGGCGCTCGATGTTAACATCGAAGCCCTTGTCCTGCAACTGATTATAGCGTCTTTGCGCGCGTTCCTCTGCCGAGGCGGTTAAATATAATTTTGCCGGTGCACTCGGGAATACAACTGTCCCCATATCGCGGCCATCTGCGATTAATCCTGGTGACGTTCTAAAAGCGCGTTGACGGCGTAGTAAGGCTTCTCTAACCCGTGGGAATGCGGCGACTTTAGAGGCCGCATTCGAACACTCTTGGGTGCGAATATCGGTGGTGACATCCTCACCTTCTAATATCACTCTTACGGGATCTTTATCGTTACCCGTTAAAAATTTCACATCAAGATGCGCCGCGAGCAACGTGATTGATTCTTCATTTTCCAATTCAACATCGTGATGAATGGCGGCAAGCGCAAGAACTCGGTAAATAGCACCACTATCAAGTAGTTGCCAACCTAAATGCTGGGCTAATAATTGACTAATGGTACCTTTACCAGCACCACTTGGGCCGTCGATTGTGACTACTGGAGCCCGTTCTGACATACATTCCTCCGCAAAAAATAATCATCATCCGTGAGTTCATCAAGTGAGCCCCGAAAATGAGCGCGCCGCATTATACAATAAAAGCCAAAAAAATCCGTGGATTTTTTACGGCAAGATAACATGGGATAATAGTCATTTAGGCTTTACGAAGGTTGCCTCACCTTCAACAGGCGAGGCTTAAGAAAATGATCCGGCTTAAGCAAAGCTAACTTTTTGTAAACTAAGGCAAGCGTCAATCATGAGGCATGTTAGGGTAAACACACCACGCTCCACTTTGCCTTATCGGTTCTCTGTATCATAACGCTTAGAGCGACACAGATTGCAGATTCGCTAATTGAGTAAAATAATCCGGAAAGGTCTTCGAGGTACAATCAGGATCATTGATAGTTATGCCGCAATCTGCAAAGGCTAACATGGAAAAACACATGGCCATGCGGTGATCATTGTAAGTATCAATTTCTGCAGTATTAATGATCGCAGGAGGGGTGATTTTAATGTAATCCTTGCCCTCTTCCACCTCAGCGCCAACTTTACGGAGCTCCGTTGCCATGGCCGCTAGGCGGTCGGTTTCTTTTATCCGCCAATTATAAATATTGCGGATAACTGTTGTGCCCTTAGCAAATAAGGCCGCGGTGGCAATGGTCATGGCCGCATCGGGAATATGATTTAAATCCAAATCAATTGCCGTTAAAGGCGCCGCGCGGGCGATAATGTAGTCGTCCCCCCATTCAATATTGGCCCCCATTTTTTCAAGCACATCAGCAAACTGCACATCGCCTTGAATGCTTAAACGACCAACGCCAGTGACTTTAACCTGTCCCCCTTTAATGGCACCCGCCGCTAAAAAATAAGAAGCCGATGAGGCATCCCCTTCAACCAGTACTTTACCCGGAGACACATAGTGCTGGCCTGCGCGAATTTCAAAGCGGGCATAATGATGGTTAATGACTTCGACCCCAAACTGCGCCATCAAAGCTAACGTGATATCAATATAAGGTTTTGAGACTAATTCGCCTGTGACATGGATATTGACACTGTCCTTCGCCAAGGGGGCCACCATTAGCAGCGCCGTTAAAAACTGGCTTGATAAATCTCCAGCTATTTGCACATCACCGCCATTAAGGCCCGTCGCATTAATGGTTAATGGCGGAAAACCGTCATTTTTAAGGTAAACAATATTGGCTCCCAGTTGTCTTAGGGCATCAACTAAATCGCCAATGGGGCGTTCTTCCATACGCGGCTCGCCCGTTAACGTAAACTCGCCTTGTCCTAAGGTTAAGGCCGCGCACAGAGGCCGCATGGCCGTGCCAGCGTTACCTAAAAATAAGGTTTGCGCATTGGCCGCTGATATTGCGC
>NZ_JBOFMC010000394.1:0-4492 GCF_051658185.1 Shewanella sp.
TACACCGAATATGCTTGGTGACAATAGCATTGTGGAACCACCTGACTCCATCCCGAACTCAGAAGTGAAACGCAATTGCGCCGATGGTAGTGTGGGGTCTCCCCATGTGAGAGTAGGGCATCGCCAAGCGCCTAATTTAATAATCATGAGTGATTATAGAAAGAATTGCTGATATGGCTCAGTCGGTAGAGCGCATCCTTGGTAAGGATGAGGTCCCCAGTTCGATTCTGGGTATCAGCACCATTATAGACTAGTGTATTTCCTAGCAAAAATTTGCTTGGTGACAATAGCATTGTGGAACCACCTGATCCCATCCCGAACTCAGTAGTGAAACGCAATTGCGCCGATGGTAGTGTGGGGTCTCCCCATGTGAGAGTAGGGCATCGCCAAGCACCTAATACCCAAAAAAGCCCTAGCTATCTGCTAGGGCTTTTTTGCTTTCCATTCCGACATCGCTCATCCCATTTTCTCATCGTAACGTGTTGAAGTGTGCCAATCGACTTTATGGTGGAAGGCCACAGTTTAATAAGCGCAGTTTTTTGGTTAGCTGCAATCCCGGTTTGCAGCAGGTACAATACGGTTTTTGTTGCCATAGAAGATACCCATGTCTTGCATTTATAGTCTTAAATCTTTTAATTCCTTTGGGTTAGCGCAGTTTTGTCAAAATTTGGTTGAGGTGCATACCAAAGATGCATTAAAGACGATTTGTTTGCCATTATGGCAACAGCAGTTGCCACTGCTCGTGCTAGGCGGTGGTAGCAATGTCGTTTTTACTGAGGACTTTCACGGCACTGTTGTGAGGATGCTAACGAAGGGAATTCAAGTCGTTGAAGCTGCAGATGCATTTTATTTGGAGGTTGAGGCAGGTGAGAACTGGCACCAGTTAGTTGAGTTTACCCTGGCGCGCGGCATTTTTGGCCTTGAGAATATGGCATTGATCCCCGGAACGGTGGGCGCGGCACCCATCCAAAATATTGGCGCTTATGGCGTTGAGTTTTGTGATGTGTGTGACTGGGTTGAATATCTTGATTTATCTACCGGCGAGTCTGTACGTCTGCAGGCTGCTGAGTGCCAATTTTCATACCGTGAGTCTATTTTTAAAGGCGCTTTGCGGCATCGGGCGGTGATTACTGCCGTTGGTTTACGTTTGGCTAAGCCATGGCAGCCGCGCTTGGGTTATGGACCATTGCAAGCGTTCACCGCCGAGCGCGTAACTGCCCGTGAAATCTTTGATCGTGTATGCCAAGTGCGTACAGAAAAATTACCGGATCCTGCGGTGCTGGGTAATGCGGGCAGTTTTTTCAAAAATCCGTTAGTCAGTGCGGCTTGTTATCTTGACTTGGCGCAGCGTTTTCCTGGCATAGTGGGTTATGCTCAGGCTGATGCATCGGTTAAATTGGCCGCAGGTTGGTTGATTGAGCATGCGGGATTAAAGGGGTTTGCGCTTGGTAATGCTGCTGTGCATGATAAACAAGCATTAGTACTGGTGAATCGTGGTGGCGCAACAGGGCGAGATATTTGTCGTTTAGCTGAGCATGTGATTGCTCGGGTGCAGGCGGTTTTTGGGGTCGCGCTTGAGGCTGAGCCGCGAATCATGGGTGCTCACGGTGAGGGAGACTTAAATGGTTGATCATTGGGGAAGAAAGCGCCAGATCTTGTCTTTGTTATCGGGCGCAGGCTTTGTGTCTGGCGAGCAACTGGCCGGCGATCTAGGTATCTCTCGGGCGGCGGTAAACAAGCATATCGAAGCGTTATCTGCTTATGGCGTGGCGATTTATAGTGTTAAAGGGCGCGGTTATAAGTTAGCCAATGCCATTTCGCTGATCGATGCGGGGCGGTTGGTGCAGTCAATTGATAATCGTTGTTTTTATTTTGATGAGATCGCCAGTACGAACGGGTTCATGTTGAGTCATACCGCGGAATTAAAAAATGGCGATGTGTGTGTCGCGGAATACCAATCCGCTGGCCGTGGCCGCAGAGGGCGTAATTGGGTATCGCCCTATGGCCATCATTTGTATTTCTCGCTGTTTTGGTCATTTCCTCGGGGAATGGCGCAGGCTATGGGATTAAGTTTAGTGGTGGCCTGTACTTTGGTCGAAGTGCTTAAGTCCTATGGTGTTGGCCAAATTGGGGTGAAGTGGCCTAATGATATATATCTCAATGATAAGAAATTAGCCGGCATTTTGATTGAAATGTCCGGCCAAGCAGATAGCGAATGCCAATTGATTATTGGTATCGGGGTGAATATGGCGATGCCGGAGGAGCAGGCTAAAGCCATCGATCAACCATGGAGTGATTTATCAGGAATAGCTATCCAGCTAGACAAGACTCAGTTAGTGATTGCCCTGCAAAAGCAGCTTAAGCGGGATATTCAATTATTTGAGCGGGAGGGTTTTGCCGCGTTTAAGACTCGCTGGCAAGCCGCCGATTTATTCTATGGTAAAGAAATCCGTTTATTGATGGGGGATACCGTTATTGATGGGGTCTGCCGTGGCGTCGATGCGCAAGGCGGTGTCTTACTCCAAACCGCCGATGGGCTAAAAGCATTCATCGGCGGAGAGATAAGTTTACGGCCGCGCTAACTTCCAAGTTCGCGCTAACATCCAAGTTAATGTGGGGTTAGCGCCTGTCTACGCGACTTGTGACAGCCTGATGTTACTTGCGTAAAAGCACTTGTGACATCAGGTGATCTTGGCCCTTCTGAAGGATCAGGTGGGCTCTTTCCCGAGTGGGTTGAATGTTGAGCTGTAAATTGGGGCCATTAATGGTATCCCAAATATTCGCTGCAATGGCGTTTGCTTCGGCATCACTGAGCTTGGCATAGTGATGGAAATAAGATTTGGGATCGCTAAATGCTCCCTGACGAAATTGTAAGAAGCGTTGCTGATACCATTGTTTTAGCAGGGCTTCATCCGCATCGACGTAAATTGAAAAATCAACAAAGTCCGATACAAATGGTCTGCGGGTATCCACTGGGGAGTCTAAGCCAGTCTGCAACACATTTAACCCCTCAAGAATGAGGATGTCGGGCTGGGAGATGGTTTGGTGTTGGTTGCGAAGCCGATCATAGGTAATGTGCGAATAAAGGGGGGCTTTAACATGTGCCTGCCCAGATTTTACCGCTGAAATAAATTCAACCAACATTTTCATGTCGTAACTTTCAGGAAAGCCTTTACGCTGCAGCAAGCCTTTGCGCTTTAAATCTGCCAGTGGGTACAAAAAGCCATCGGTGGTGACCAAATCGACTTTCGGGTGTTCTGGCCAGTGCTCTAATAAGGCCTGCAGAATACGAGCCGTGGTACTTTTTCCTACGGCAACACTGCCAGCGATACTGATAATGTATGGGCTGGCGGAGGGCTGTTGCCCAAGAAATTCATCAAGCACTAAGCCTCTTTGCTGTTTGGCTTTCACGATCAAGTTGAGCAATCTGCTGAGGGGCAGGTAAATGTCAGTGACTTCAGCGAGAGAGAGTTTCTCGTTCAATCCCTTAAGGTTCTCTAAATCTTGCTCACTCAGCGTTAAGGGGACTGAATCGCGTAATTCGGACCACTGTTTACGCTCAAAGGCAAAATACAGAGCATTTTGAATTGGGTTTTTAGGCGTCATTGGCTTTCCTCAGCTTAGGAAAGGCACAGTACACCATGATATTATTGGCGACAATACTAAATCCGTATTTCCAGTTGGCTTTCAGCTCTAGCACCTTATATTCGTTGGTTAATTCGCCAGCGTGAGCAGTGTGTGGATGAAAAAGCATCGCTTGGTTGACTTTTTTAAGTAAATTTACTTTTTTTGCTTGCACTCGGGGACACATTTACCTAATATCCCGTTCCGAAATGATTTGCCGGCATAGCTCAGTTGGTAGAGCAACTGACTTGTAATCAGTAGGTCCCGAGTTCGACTCTTGGTGCCGGCACCATTTTACTGGAGGGGTTCCCGAGTGGCCAAAGGGATCAGACTGTAAATCTGACGGCTCCGCCTTCGAAGGTTCGAATCCTTCTCCCTCCACCATTTTTTCAAGGTAGTTAGGTAGCCTAGTTAGGTTGCGCGGGCATCGTATAATGGTATTACTCCAGCCTTCCAAGCTGATAACGCGGGTTCGATTCCCGCTGCCCGCTCCAAATTTGTATGCTGATATGGCTCAGTTGGTAGAGCACACCCTTGGTAAGGGTGAGGTCGGCAGTTCGAATCTGCCTATCAGCACCAGCCTTTCAAACTAAGCCCTACGCCTAACATAATCGGTTCGATGTCATTTATATGCATCGGATTTTTTCTATATGTAAGTTTTCATCACCAAGTATCTTGGATTGAGGCAATACCATGGCTAAAGCTAAATTTGAACGTATTAAGCCCCATGTAAACGTGGGCACCATTGGTCACGTTGACCATGGTAAAACCACTCTGACTGCAGCTATCTCTCACGTACTGGCTAAGACCTACGGTGGCGAAGCTAAAGACTTCTCTCAAATCGATAACGCTCCAGAAGAGCGTGAGC
>NZ_JBOFMC010000395.1:0-3268 GCF_051658185.1 Shewanella sp.
CACTGCCATCTGCGATGCCTTTGGCGGACAAGGTATCAACCATCTCTGGGGACATGTCGTCGGCATTGTGCTCAGCATTGTCCTTGGCATCATTTGGAGCATGGTTTTGGGCAATCGCCATTGGCCGCAAAGGGATCTCGGCAAACTGCTCTTCTTTACGATCCTTTTTACCGTCCAAAATATCCGGCAGAAAAATGACCCCAAGGGCCACCAGCACCACAGTGCCGACTAAACGATTATGAAACTGGCTAGACAAAACTGACATCCTGCATAAATAGAGATTTAAATCCTGCGACAGTGTAAAAGGAGCCAAACACAATTACCACATCATCGGGGCGAATTTGCGCTTTTAATGCAGTCCATGCTGCGGCTATGTCCTCAAATTCAAATGCATTGGCTTCGGGACTGAGGCTCTGACGTAAATGACTGGCACTGGCGCCGCGCTCCCCTTGTAAACTGCACAAGTACCAAGCATCGACCTTTGACTCAAGCACGGCCAAAACGCCGGCAATATCCTTATCCTTTAACATGCCGCACAGGGCAAATAAACGCTTAGTGCCTACCCTTGGCTGCAGTTGCTGGGCTAAAAAGCGCGCCGCGTGGGGATTATGGGCCACATCAAGTAGGATCAAGGGCGTAGCACTCACCTGCTCTAAGCGGCCAGTTAAGCGGGCCGTACTTATCCCTTGTGCGATGACCTCGGCGCTCAGAGTTGGCCAACCCTGTTCAATAATGGCAAGCACAGTTGCCGCGTTAGGCAATGGCAGTGTTGGCAAAGGTAAGCCTGACAGTGTGCGGATTTGCCCTTGGTAATCCCAGCTATCAGGCCGTTCATGGTAGCTAAACTCTTGGCCCACTCGGTATAAATGGGCTCCAAGGTCCTTCGCAACGTCGTTTACTGTTACCGGTAAATTGGGCTCGCCGACAATCGCAGGTCGAGCGCGGCGAAAAATTCCCGCTTTTTCACGGCCGACGGATTCTCGCGTATTACCAAGGTAACTCTGGTGATCTAAATCCACCGCGGTGATCACACTGAGATCCGCATCGATAATATTGGTCGCATCTAAACGGCCGCCAAGACCGACCTCTAAAATAATCACGTCGAGCTTGGCCGCTTTAAACAGTATTAAAGCCGCAAGGGTGGCATACTCAAAAAAAGTTAAAGAGATATCGCCTCTTGCGGCCTCTATGCACTCAAAAGCCTCGACAAACGCCTCATCACTGGCATCTTTGCCATTAATCCGCACACGCTCGTTATAGTTGATAAGGTGCGGCGAGCTATACACGCCAACGGTAAATCCGGCTAAACGCAGCACATTTTCCAGCATGGCACAGGTGGTGCCTTTTCCATTGGTGCCCCCCACCGTCACCACTTTCGATGGTGCGAGCTGCAACAGTGCCAAGCGCTGTGCCACGGTGGCGACACGGGTCAAGCCCATATCAATTTCTGTTGGATGAATGCTGAGTAAATAGGTTAGCCACTCATCTAATGCGGCGTGTTCCTGCGGTGCTGTTAGCTTCTGTGCGCTATACATAGGTAAGTTCCTTCCTTCGATACCCGGCAATGCGGCGATAACGTGACGTTGTCCATGATTTTAATCGAGCATAAACAATGGCCCTAGCGCCAACTTAGGGAGTTGATATTGTTCAGGGTAAGTGACATCAACCAGATAAAGCCCATGGGGTTTGGCGGTGGCGGCGGCTTGATTACGATCTTTTAATGCCAGCAAATCGGCCATCCAACTAAGGGGCTGATGACCTAAGCCAATCTCAAGGAGTGATCCGACAATATTACGCACCATATGGTGTAAAAAAGCATTCGCAGCGATATCAACAATAATATACATCCCTTGACGGGTCACCTTAACGCTATGGACATTGCGAAAAGGCGTTTTCGATTGACATTGCACAGCCCGAAAACTGGTGAAATCCTGCTCCCCTAACAAAGCCTGAGCCGCTTGGTGCATCCTTTGGGCATCGATATCGCCGTGATAATGGCTCACGCCATGGCGCAAAATCCCCGGGCGAAAATTATGGTTGTAAATGACATAACGATAGCGCCGTGCAGTCGCAGAAAAGCGTGCATGAAACCCATCGTCCACCTCTTTAGCCCAACGCACGGCAATATTATCCGGTAGATTCGCATTCACCCCTAGGGTCCAGGCGCCGATGTTACGCA
Source organism: Shewanella sp. (assembly GCF_051658185.1). Classification (GTDB taxonomy): domain Bacteria; phylum Pseudomonadota; class Gammaproteobacteria; order Enterobacterales; family Shewanellaceae; genus Shewanella. The sequence goes on from NZ_JBOFMC010000395.1 coordinate 2,180, forward strand.
CCGCTTGGGTGTCAAAATGCACCACTTGGCCAGTTGCGTGTACGCCTGCGTCGGTGCGGCCAGCACAAAAGAGCGTAATGGGCTCGTTGGCAACCGTAGATAATGCCCGTTCTAATTGCCCTTGTACTGAATCGACTTCGGCTTGACGTTGCCAACCAAAATAACCACTACCGTCATATTCAATACCTAATGCAATTCGCATCCACTCACCCTCTTAGTTAATTAAGCGGCGCATTTTATCACAGCAAAGCGTAAAAAAAACGGCGCAAAGAGCGCCGCTTTCAATTCCATTGAAGTGATGGGGTTAACCTATCTCTTTGAGTAAGCGAATGGCCTCATCCTGCTGACGTTCATTACCATCAATTTGTACTTCTTTTAATAACGCTTTGGCACTGTCACTGTCATCGATTTCGATATAAGCACGGGCGAGATCCAATTTCGCGTTAACGGAGTTTTCTTCATCGTCGACATCAATCATCGCCGCATCGCCAATTAACGCCTCAACGTTACTCATCTCGACGTCAACCTCAGGATATAAATCGACTGGCGCATTGTCCTGCTCGGCATCGTTTAGTAACTTATCAATATCGATAAAGCCATAGTCATCTTGAAAACGACTCAGATCATGCTCTGCACTAAAGGGTTGTGAAGCACGGCTTTCTTGCACATCCAACGCGGCAAGGGCCTCATCGACGGTCAAGGTATGATCGCCATCGAGTAAAAAGCTGTCCTCCGTCGTTAAGACATCGTCATCATCGGCCAAATGCTGAGCGGTAAACGCGGCTAAGACACTGTCATCACTTAAATCAAGCTGAAGCTCTGGTTCGGTATCGCTAGGTGTCTGCCTGTGCTCTGGCATCGTTGCAAGCAAAGGTTCAATTTGCTTGCAACGATGCCAGAGCACAGGCATCGGTGCAAGCAAAGGTTCAATTTGCGCCTCTGTTGCAGTCATATCGATGCGTTTATTTACCACCACTGGGGCATCTATCGGCGCCGCAGCAGGGGGGACAGGGCTTGCGGTGGTCGGTTGACTGACAACATCAAGCTCGGTATCCCATTCAAGGACATGGGGATCTGCATGCTTATTGG
>NZ_JBOFMC010000396.1:0-1743 GCF_051658185.1 Shewanella sp.
ATGGTAAAGCCAAAGCCATCACCACCGCCACGGATTTCGGCATGCCTGCCATAAGCAAAGATGGCCAGTTGATTGCGACCAATGAGAGCTTTCTCCACCCGCCACGCCTCGTCAGCATTGATAGCCGAACCGGCAAAACCACACGCCTAGAAAATTTTAATGATGATATTCTCAAGGATGTGGATTTAGGCACTTATGAATCTGTCACCTATAAAGGTTATCAAGGCCAAGATATTCAGATGTGGGTACATTATCCACCGGGGTTTGATCGCAGCAAAAAGTATCCGCTGTTTATGCTCATTCACGGCGGACCACATAATGCGATTACCGATGGATTCCACTTCCGCTGGAACGCCCAAACCTTCGCCTCTTGGGGATACGTCACCGCTTGGCCTAACTTCCATGGCTCTAGCGGCTTTGGCCAGGAATTTGCCGATGCCATCAACCCCGATTGGAAAAACAAATCCCTCGAAGATGTGCTAAAAGCGGCCGACTGGTTTAAACAGCAACCTTGGATAGATAGCGAACGCATGGTCGCTGGCGGCGCCAGCTATGGCGGATACCTCACCTCGATCATCCTAGGCCAGCCCCATCCCTTTAAAGCGTTGCTGATCCACGCCGCGGTGTACGATATGTATGCCCAAATGGCGGCCGATTTTGCAGTGCACAGCACGCGTTTTGGTCACTACTGGGAAAACCCAGAGTTATATAAGGCGATCTCGCCCCATTATTTCGCCGCCAACTTCAACACCCCAACCTTAGTCAGCCATGGGCAACTCGACTACCGCGTACCCGTTGGCCAAGGATTTGAGCTATTTCGCACGCTGCAAACCCGCAAAATTGAATCAAAGATGATTTATTTCCCCGACGAAAACCATTGGATCATGAAACCCAATAACTCGATCTATTGGTATAACCAAGTGAAGGAGTGGATGACCCACTACGCTAAACCCGGCGGGCAATAATCCCTTCAATATGAAAGCGTAACCAAAGGCTAAAGGTCCGCTCCGCGCGGGCCTTTAGCCCAGTTATCACCGCTAACCACAGCTAACACTGTTAGCAAAACGCCATCAACCCACTTGGGCAACGACTCATGACAGTCAATCTGAATATCGATGCACTTACGGCGGACAATGCCGAGCTCACAGCCAGATTAATGGCAAAGGACGTGATGACGTAAACCGTATTGTTCAATCTCCCCATTCATCGTCTACTTGCAACAGATGATGCAGCAAGTGACTCATGCGACTGAATTGATCACCTATAAATTTACTCAAGTTAACCAACAGACCGAACAAGCAATATTCCCAATAAGCATGCCGCCGACACCAATCAGGATGTCCCGCCCTAAACAGCACTAAGCTCGATAGCGGACAAAGCTGCATCATGCAAATGATGCAGCCAATTGCATTGAGTCCGTCAACGGGCAAGCCGTAAAATCCCGCCGACTAGCCAGCCAAACCTCCCACAGCGTCACAAAATCAATTAATGCGATTGCGCTCACTGCGGCTAACGTCTTAGAAATCCAAGAAGATACAAAAATAAGTAAGGTATTAATGTGACTGGCGATAGTACGACTCGAACCACTCTCTTGGCACTCAACGCCGTCATAACAGCAGCTCGAGCAGGTGAACAAGGCTGAGGCTTAGCCGTTGTGCCGAAGAGGTAGGAGCGCTTGCAGCCAGTGCGACTTCAACGTCCATAGTTAGATTGTTATGCAACCTCCCTTTATCTGCACAATAC
>NZ_JBOFMC010000397.1:0-7185 GCF_051658185.1 Shewanella sp.
GCGCTCGGCGACCCTCGCGCAACTGACGGAGGTAGAAGATGTCGGCACTGTTGTGGCTCAGCATGTGGCACATTTTTTTGCCCAGCCCCATAACCTTGAGGTGATTGATGCCTTGCTGGCCGCTGGGGTGCACTGGCCAGCCATAGTAGCCCCAAGCGCGGATGCTTTGCCCCTAAAAGGGCAAACTTGGGTGTTAACCGGTACCTTAATTCAGCTTAATCGCAATGATGCCAAGGCTCAATTACAGGCCCTTGGCGCGAAGGTGGCGGGCAGTGTGTCGAAAAATACCGATTGTGTCGTTGCCGGGGAAGCTGCCGGCTCAAAGCTTGCCAAAGCGCAGGAGTTGGGCGTGACCGTGATCGATGAAGCGGCGCTTCTTGCCCTATTGGCGCAGCACTCTTAACTCGGTCTTTAAACACAGCTTCTAAACACACTGTTTCTAAACATATTGCTTCTAAACATATTGCTTCTAAAAACAGCGTTTCTAAATACAGTGTTGCTCACGATTGCCCACCTTCACCGCTAAGGTAAAAGGTGAAAGTGGGCCAAGTCAGTGCTGGTGGCTTGGTTCTCAATCGAGCTGCGAGCGTCAGCATCCTTTCACATTGATGCCGGGGTTTGAGCTCAAGTTTTTGACCTAAGCCTCGGCATTCACTTAAGGATTAAGCATTCAAAGCGCTGCGCCCAGGAGTAACGCTGGCCGACATGAAGGCGATTTCATCTAAGGAGGCATTGAAATTGACTCAAGCAGCACCATCTCAATGGAAGGTCATGGATTATCCCTCTGGACATTTATTTGAATTTTAGTCACATCACTTGGCTCGATGATAAAGGCCATATTAAACCGCCGATATGGTTATATTTATTATTGGCATTTTTGGCGCGCGGTTGGTGTATTTTTATCGCCTCGTTAACCCAATCCCATGATCGCGCCGAATTGCTGCGGTTATTTTATCCTGACAAATCGGATTTTTTACTGGCACTGGCCGCAGGGTTAGGGGCGGTGGTGCTTTATGGCGTGGTGCTTGCCGAGCGCCGCAGAGCGCCCCAATGGTTAAGGCCTATCTTTGTACGGTTAAAGTGGGGCTTATGGCTGCTACTGCTTATCGATGCCGCGCTGCTCAGCCAGCGATTACTCCATGGTCAGTTTTTGTTCCATTGGAGTCAGGCGGTTGATGCCTTAGTCTTGTTTTGGTCGAGTTTGTATCTGCTTAATTCAAAACGGCTGGATTATTATCTGAAGGATTGGTCAAAGGACTGACAAGTTCTGCCAAAGGAGATGCCAAGTTTGAGTTCCGCTTGAGTTAATGTGCCGAGAAAGCACAAGAATAGATGGGGATCTTATTGTTATCTTAGAGTTTTTATATGGGGTGATAGGCGCTATTTTGTGTACTATCCCTCAGATTGAGGAATATAGGCTTACTGGTCAGCGGAGATCATCTATAGTGATATGAACTTAGCCTAAGGGGATTGCGTTGTAGTCAGGGCAGAGTGTTTTGTCTCTATCATGCGCTTGAAAGGAGTCTATCAGGTGGCAAAAGTAGTTCAACAAAGATTATTGCTATCAGACATTCAACTTGGCATGCGTGTTAAGTTGCCGTTGTCATGGACGAATCATCCTTTTTTATTCAATCGGGTCGATATTACCACTCCTGAGCAGATCGAGATGATCCGTGGTTTAGGCGTTCCTTATGTGTATCTCATCAGTGATGCCAGTGATGAGGTAGAAGTCGTTGCTGACGATGACGAAGACGTTGACGACAACACCGCCCTCACTTCTGCCGCGCACCAGCCGGATTTACAGCTGGTAACCCGTAAGGCTATGCGCTTAAGTCAAAAACGCTTTTTGGAGTCAGTGAATGAATGCCGTAATGCCTTTGCTAAAGTCGTCAGTGATCCTGAGGGCGCTTATCGCTTGTCTTCCGCGCTGGTGGAAGAGTTACTCAGCCATTTGCAGGAGGTGCAATCGCCTTTTCTCACCTTAGTGGGTAACGACGAGAAGGGCGTAAGTGTCACTCAGCACGGTATTTCGGTCGCGGTGTTAGCCTTGATGATTGGCCACGCCTTGGATTTACCCCAACGGGAATTACGAGATATCGCCTTTGGTAGTTTATTTCACGACATTGGTAAATTAAAAGTCCCCGATGTGATCCGCCGTAAGCGCTTGCCGTTAACCTCCCACGAAGCCAACTATTTGCAAATGCACCCCAATTTTGGCTATGACATGTTAAATCGCTCGGGATTATTTCCCAAAGAAGTGTTGGATATCGTCTTACATCACCATGAATTTATTGATGGTTCTGGTTATCCCGATGGCTTAACCGGTCATAAAATTCCACTCACGACCCAAATTGTGAGTCTGGCGAATGATTACGAAAAGCAGCTAAATGGCCTTGAAACCTCTTCACCCCAGGTGGCTTTAGGGTATTTATTTAAGCATCGCGCCAGTAAACACTCAGAGGCTTTAATCGCAATCTTAGTGAAGATCCTCGGTATATATCCGCCTGGCACTATCGTCAAATTATCTGATGATTGTGTGGCAAAGGTCATTATGACGACCAAAGAGGTGACTCAACCTCAAGTGTGGGCTTGTAAAGATGATGGCAGCCACGCCGCTTTGCGCTTTTTAGCCGATGAAGGCGTCACCGTGTTGCAGACGCTAAGAGCGGACGAACTCGGCGAGGCTGCTACTAAAATCTTACAGGTGGATAAGGGGATCAGTTTTTACTTTAGCGCAATACAAGCTTGAATCTTAGCCTTTAGGCTCTGTATGCTGTCCGCCAATTGCGGTTGGGAGCGGATCGGGTCAAAGATGATCAATAAACAAATGCAAAATAGTGCAGCGGTTACGAATGCCGTAGTGGAAAGCACCATGGTTAAACGTGTGGCGGTGGTGGGATGCGGCTGGTTTGGTTTAGCCTTGGCGAAACAATTACTGCAAGAAGGTTATAAGGTCACAGGGAGTAAACGACGCCCTGAGGATTTGGCCGTTTTAACCGAGCTTGGGATTGAAGCGTTTGCCCTCAATTTAACCCAAGAGACTCAAATTGAGGCAAATGAACCGCGCTGCGCCGCGGAATGGGGGCTTCAGGGGGCGGTGGCCAACCGCTCCTCGCCCGCTAACCATTCGCTCCCCGAAACGCAGTCTGTGGCTGGCTTAGCGCAGTCTGTGTCAAGCTTGTTGCAAACGGATTTTTTGGTGGTCAATATTCCTCCCCGGTTACAACGGGGTCATGATGCTTATTTGCAAGAGCTAAACCAATTGCTGGCGCTGATCCAAGGTTGGCAATATCAAGGCATTGTATTTATTAGCTCAACCGGCGTTTATCCTGCAAAGGATAAGTCGGTGGCGGAGTCTGACGCCTTAGCATTAACTCCTGAAAATCAAACGTTACTCGCGGCCGAAGCGCTTTTTGCCCAGCAAAAAAATAGCTGCATCGTGCGTTTTGCTGGCTTAGTTGGCCCTAAGCGGCATCCAGGGCGATTTTTAGCGGGGAAAACCGATGTTCCTGGCGCGAATGTTGCCGTCAATTTAGTGCATTTATGCGATTGTGTCCGCGCGGTGAGCATGATAGTGGCGGCACAATCTGCAGGTCGCACGCTGGCTCCGATTTATAATTTGTGCGCTCCCTTACACCCGAGTAAAGGGGAATTTTATCAAGTTGCAGCACAGTCCTTAGGTTTAGTCCCTCCGGTATTTAATCAGCAAGTGTTGCCCAATAAAGTGGTGCTCGCTCAGGCGATTGTGGCCGATTTAGGGTTTAATTATCAGTATCCTTGCCCACTTGACATGCTCGCCGCCTGCTAGTGTTGTAGCGCACTGTGCTCAGTGGCGTCCTTTGAGGTTTGCTGTTGGCTATCGGGTTTGACTACAGAAAATGTGATGCGGCTGTTAAGTCAAAGAGGTGCTTTATTGGTATAAAGCACCTCTTGAGTCGTCAGTCGCGATGGTGAATTGCAATTGTTGTTTGCGATTGTGACTTACGATTATGACTTAAGCTGAAGATAGTAACTTAAGTTATGGACTTACAATCGTTACTTGCACAATACTGACTTGACCAATAGTGACTTGCGTGAGCTTCAGGCTATTGTCGCGTGGCATGGCAAGTTGGGTTGATGTCATCCACAGCGTGTTCTGGCTATGATAAGAGGGTTACATCAGCTCGCCAATTTGCCATCACACCATCACTCATTCCCCTAAAGGGCAAGATACAACGGCCAACCGAGTAGCCCGATAAGTCCTTCTTTGTGTTCAAACCTTTCTAAGCGCTCGGGTGAGACACCTTCGAGTAAGCCTTCGCGATAATTTTTTGCAAAATGCAGTGTACGCAGTAGGGCAGGGACAAAGTGTTTACCCAGATCCTTACGGATAGTTTCAGCTAGCTCTGCGGGTAATTCAGCGAGTGCCAATTGGGTTTGACGCTCGATATACTCAAGGGTAAACCATTCATCTAAAAGTGTGACTTTAGCAATGCGCTTTTTTAAGTCCTGTTTGACTTTACTATTGTCAAAAAGGATCCGGTATAACACGGCCTCGGCCAATACACTCTCAAGATTGAGAAAATCTAAGGGATCGTATTGGGTCTGCGCATAAAATTGCGCCATTAACGTCACAATGGACTGTTGGCGCTGATGCTCGAGTAGCGCTTCTTGATAAGCCTCAAAACCTTGCCATTCTTCGGCATCGGGTGGGCTCGACACTTGTTCTAATAAGTGCTTGTCTACATCGCCATAAAGGGATTTGCCATTCACGAGTTTATGCTTGCTAACGGTGCTTAGCATGCTCCAACCTTTTTGAAAACATTTGACTATGCCATCCGTCGTTACCAGTAAGCGTAGTGCTTGTTGCTGATTTTGCTGGGAAAGCTCCATCAACCCTAGGCTGACCACACCAATGACATCATGAGCTGCCTGCTCTAGCAGGTGCATTTTGTACTTGTTATAAAACTTATCGGCCAGTTTGAGGCTCATCAATATCGCTTTTGATTTGATGTGTTCGAGTTGCTCATGGCTTAAGGTTTCGTCGGTTTGGCCTTGGAGCAATACTTTTGTGAGGTATGGCCCCATATCTCCATCACGCAGTACTAATTGCATTAGCTGTTCCTTTAATCCAAAAAGCTAAACATATCATCAACTTCAGCGTATTCGTCAGCCACTTGATTTTTCTCTTTGGCTTGGATAACTAATTCGTTGACGAATTTGTTGATGATCATCTCCCAGCCGGAGCTTTCGTTACGCAGCAGATTTTTGATGGCTTTTTCAACATCGGGTGCCAATTCGTGGATAAGTGCCATCAAACTGCGGGGATCATCAATACTGAGGCTATGGGCTTCTTCGCTGTGAGAGCGGCCGTCATAACCTATGGTATCCGTGTCTTCTTCATCGTCGTAGTAGTCGTTAACTTGGGCGTCATCATCGTGTTTTTCGCCCAGCATCATTTCGATAAAAGGGATAGAAAGGTAGAAAAGCCCAGCGGGATCGTCGGCGATGCATTCTAAAATGGCAGTTTGTTTCTCTTCGCTGTCTTGGATACGAATTAAATAGGTTAAAAAATCAAAGGTATGCTGTATGAGTTCTTCGGCATTGTTTTTGATTTTTTCTTCCCAGTACAAAGGTTGCTGACACACGATGTCGCGGATTTGCTCTGGGGTCATCAGTTCAGACATGATAGATGGACAAGAAATATCATGGTGACTGTTAATTTGCGTCAGCGTGACAATGTCCATTTGCTCAATAACTTCAACTAATTGTTCATCACTCATGGTGGTCGCAATCAGTTCGAAGCGCTTGCTTGCCTGTTTAGGTTCAACGTCTGCCAGTTCTTTAATTTCGGCAACGGTGATTTCAATGAGACTAGTGTTCATTAGCGGTCCTCATCATCATAGTGATCATAGTAGCCTTCTTCCTCTTCGTCTTCTTCATCGTCATCGCTATGGCCGATGTAGTCATCATCATCGTCGTCTTCGTCATTATGGCTGGCCACTGGTGCGGCTTTACCTTGATTTTCAAGTAAATACAACACAGCGCAGCTTTCGATGAGTAACGTTTCTGAGTAGGCGCGTACGGCTAACACTAAGGGCAAATCGGCATTATTAAAGCCAATTGTGACCTTAAACTCATCCCATTCGGGTTGTGTGCTGGTGTTTATCCAGTGTGCCCATTTTAATTTGGCGTCGCTTGGGAATTTCACCCGGCCAAAGAGTGCCACGGGGAGATATTCAGGCACCGAAGCTAACATCGTTGGATCGGCGAGCAATATCTTTTTAATTTGCGTGGTAAATTGCTCTAATGCCTTGGGAGTATCAGGGTCGTTATAGGACTCGATATTGTCATAGGCATTATTTTTTAACTCATTAATGCGGGAGATATTCAGTTTTTTGGCCATGGGGCATTACTCTAAAATGAACCGTTCAAGGATAAAATTGATCCCAGAGCTCGCGCATGGCACCAGCAGGATCGGTCACAATCACATTATTGAAATCTTTGATAAATGCATTTCTAAGCTTAGGGTCCGAAAGCACTTCATACGCTTTTTTCACGCGTTCGAGTTGTTGCGATGCTTGCTGTTTTTCCTCATCGGAGGCACCTAGTAACTTGTCTGGGTGGTATTTATTTGAGAGTCGTCGATAGGCTTTTTTAATGTCGTCTTCTTTGGCACTGGGCTTGATGCCAAGCACACTAAAGTGGTTAATCATATTTGTACCTGCAGGCGCTGGTGCGGATATCACGAGATAAAAAGAGTTTACATCTGATTATCTTAAATTTTGTGGAATGCTGATTAGTCAGCCGTGGATCATAGCAGAAATGCTTGGGAAGCGGCAAACGCCTAAGGGGCTATTTATCATCAAAGACGGTGGTTTAGTGGATGATGACGGAGTGTTATCTGAGTGCCCATTGGGTTTTATTGAACCATGATAAGCGTTGAATGCGGGTGAACCGGGTTAGGTAGGGGATGGGTATTTGCGGGCGATGTGGTTGCTAATTCAGGTAATATTGTCAGGTAATATTATTAGAGGCTACTTTAGAAATAGCGCATGCAGTGGTCAGTGATTTGACCATTGAGGCTAAAACGTGCTGTTGAGTATATTGGTTGCGGGAGCTGGATTTGAACCAACGACCTTCGGGTTATGAGCCCGACGAGCTACCATGCTGCTCCATCCCGCGTCCGATATTGCTGTGTTGAGT
>NZ_JBOFMC010000398.1:0-8081 GCF_051658185.1 Shewanella sp.
TTGGCCGCCGGGATAGGTATAATCGCGGCCTTTTTCGCTTATTGGTTGGCCTATGAATCGCAAGAAAAAAATTAATCAGACCCTCAAGCACAAGGCAAAAAAGGCCAATGCGAAGCTGCAAACCACGCGCAAACCTCAAAATATCGCGAAGGCGGTGAGGGAAGCACAAGCGGCGACAATGATTGCTGATACGGTGACGGCTGACACTGTGGCTGCTGATATGGGGACTGCTGATATGGGGACTGTTGATATGGTCACGGCAGATATCCCGGCAGAGCCTGAGCCAGGATTAGCTGCACAGCCATAATCCCACGGTTATGGCGCAAATCTTTATATATCATCTTTATTTCAATGTATTAGCGGCTTTGCTGTGGGTGGTTGAGCCACAGTGTTTTGTGGCTAGGCGTTATGATTTGGTGGCCATGTCATCGCCATGAGCGCGGACATGGCCGCAGTGAAGGTTAGCCGTGCAAAGCTTCACTGCGCGCCGCCGATTTACAGTAAGCTAGTTGCCAGCACATACCCCACGCAGGATGCCGTCCCAACACCAATCAGCCCCGGAATGAGAAAGCTGTGGTTAATAATGAACTTACCAATTTTTGTTGTGCCTGAGCGGTCAAAGCCGATACAGGCTAAATCGCTCGGGTAGGTTGGTAGCACAAAATAACCATAGCTCGCTGGGAGAAAGGCGATCAGCAGCTTAGGGTCGACCCCGAGGGCGAGTCCCATTGGGGCGATGGCGGTGAGCGCTGCCGCTTGGCTATTGACCAGCTTAGAAATCAAAAACAGCACTAAGGCATAGGTCCAGGGTTGGTTTTGCACCACGTGGGACAGGTTTTCCTTCAGCACCTCCATATGGCTGATAAAGTAAGTATCACTCATCCACGCCACGCCAAAGACTGAAAAAATCGCCACCATTCCGGCTTTAAAAACGGGTCCATTGGCAATGTCTGCGGGTTTGACCTTGCAGGTCATAAGGATCAGCGCCCCGGCAATCAACATCATCATTTGGATCACTAGGTTCATCGAGAGCAAAGTGCTTTTGCCTTTTTCCTCAAAGGCGGGGCGCAACTCGCTAAAGGAGCCAAGCAGTACTACGGCCGCAATCGCAATAAAAAAGATGGCGGTGGCCCAATACGCCTCTTTGGGGAACCGTTGATTAAGTAGAGTTTCGCTCTTGTCGTAAATAAAGGATCTTTGGTCAGGATCGCTGATCCGCGCTTGGAATTCGCTATCTTTATCTAAGTCTTTGCCACGGCGCAGACTCCACAGCGCCGCCATGACCACCCCGCAAAGGGAGGCTGGCACGGATACCATGAGGATTTCTAGCATGGTATAGGCGTGGCCAACGCCATGTTGGGCGGCCAAGATAGACACCATAGACACCACCGCCACTGACACTGGCGAGGCGCAAATGGCCATCTGTGAAGCAACCGAGGCAACGGCCATCGGGCGCTCGGGGCGAATATTCTTTTTGATGGCGATATCGGCAATGATCGGGAACATGGTATAGACCACGTGGCCAGTACCGCACAGGAAAGTTAAGGTCCAGGTCGTCAAGGGTGCCAAAATGGTGATGTATTGTGGGTGGCGGCGTAGTACACGCTCGGCAAACTGCATCATCACATTTAAGCCGCCCGCCGTTTGCAGTACGGCGGCACAACCAATCACCGCCAGAATGGTGAGCATCACCTGCACCGGCGGTTGCCCCGGCGCTAACCCAAAGACAAACGTCAGCAAAAATAAGCCAATGCCACTGATAAGCCCAAGCCCCATGCCTCCGTAGCGGGTGCCGAGCAACAGGCACCCAAGTACAACGATAAATTCCATTAAAATCATTTGAGTTACCTCTGAGTTGCCCAATTCAATCGGAACATTGAAAGGGAGTAACGGCTAGTTTGCGGGGCTATTGCAGTTGATTATTGGCGTGGGTGCAAGCTGTAAATAAAAACTGGCACGCGGCAGTTCACAAATTTGACATCAGGCTAGAATCCCACGCGAATAAGTTGCATTCTTGTGAACTTAACATAGCCCAACGCGCAGGCCGTCGCCAGTGAGCCGCGTTCGGGCGCTCGCAGGGGCAACCGGCGAGTGTGTGGCCCACGGCGGGTTGCGCCTTAAATATCACCATAAGCAGCGTCAAGGATGTCCAATTGAAACCGACCACTTTTAATACCCACGCTTTTGATAGCTGGATCCGCACTCGATTTGTTGAGCTCAATTCTGAGTTGGAGCGGCGTTACTACCAGCAAGCGGATCGGGCCAATGTGCTCGAGGTGGGCGATGAGGTAAAGCACGCGCTCCTTAGCGAAGGGCGAGCGCTGATCAAAACGTTACTCGATGAAGGCAATACCGATGAAGGCTTTGATAGCGCCTTTGACTTACTCGGCAACGTGGGCCTATATATGGCCGCCTGCCGTCGCCATGAAATCACCGAGCCAACGCGCGAAACCACATCGCCACTTTTAGAGGCCTCCGCATTGGCGATGCACATTGGCGCCTCGATTGGGGTCACGCCCCGTTTTGCCACCGCCCATTTAACCACCCATAACCGCGCCCATAACGGGATCTACAAGCGTTTTACCGATTTGCCCGATGAAAAACTGTTTGTGGATTACAACACCAAAGGCATTTTGGCCTATAAACGTGCCAGCGACGCGCTCTTAAAAATCCAGCCACTGGGGATTTCTCACCCGATGACTCTGGATCTGCTGCGCGTCGCTAAACAGGCACTGCAGGATGTGATTGACTCGAATACGACATTATTTAAGCGCTTAGATACTGATCGCTTTTTTTACTGTGTTCGACCTTATTACAAACCCTATCGGGTCGGTTCTGTGGTGTATCGCGGCGCCAATGCGGGTGACTTTGCGGGCATTAACGTGATTGATTTAACGCTAGGCTTATGTTTTGCCAATGAAGCATCTTATTCGCAAATGCTGGTGGATAAGTTTTTATACATGATGCCCGAGGATCAACAACTCTTGCGGGAATGCATGCGTCGGCCGAATTTAATGGATGATTTTATCCAGTCGATGGCTCATCGCCATGAGGATTGGTATCAACAGAATCTAAAAATGTTCATTGAAGTCTGTGAGTTACACGGGCAAACCGCCATACAGCATCACAATGAATTGGTGACAAAATACATTGCCGAGCCGTCGGTCAGCATGGAGCAACAACATTTAGCTAAAGTGACCGCCAGTGGTCCACCGCTGCCTGTGTTACTCGCTTCCTTAGAAAAATTACGGGATAGGCGGGCGGCAGCCAATCGCAGCGATATTCGCACCCGCTATCACGATCTTAACCAACTAAAAAATAGCTTGAGGTAAGCGGATGTTTACGGAGATAAAACAAGATTTTTGCCTCCAAGGGCCGGGCTATTTACTTAATCATTCGGTTGGGCGGCCACTTAAATCGACCGAGCAAGCGTTTAAGCAGGCGTTTTTTGCACCTTGGCAGGCGTCGGGGCGTGAGCCTTGGGGCCAATGGTTAGGCGTGGTGGATGACTTTACCGCCGCGCTGGCGAGCTTATTCCATGGCCAGCCACAGGATTTTTGTCCGCAGGTCAATTTATCGAGCGCCTTGAGCAAAATTGTGATGTCCCTCGGCAGATTAAGGCGCGATGGTGCCGTGGTATTGATGAGCGAGATTGATTTTCCCAGCATGGGATTCGCCCTGAAAAAGGCGCTCCCCGCAAGCTGCGAATTGCGCTTTATTCCCAAAGGCTTAGATGTTACCGATCCCAATGTGTGGGACGCGCATATTGGCACCGATGTTGATTTGGTGTTTGTCAGTCATGCCTATTCAAACACTGGTCAGCAGGCGCCCCTCGCACAGATTATCCCCCTTGCCCGTGCGCGCGGCGGTTTGAGTCTGGTGGATGTGGCGCAGTCGGCGGGAATTTTGCCGTTCGATCTTGCCGCGTTACAACCTGATTTTATGATTGGCTCAAGCGTGAAATGGTTATGTTCCGGCCCCGGCGCCGCGTATTTGTGGGTTCACCCAGCCATCTTGCCCCAATGTCAGCCGCAGGATGTGGGCTGGTTTAGCCATGAAAATCCCTTTGAATTTGATATTCATGATTTTCGCTATCATCCAACGGCGTTAAGGTTTTGGGGCGGCACGCCCTCCATCGCGCCCTACGCGATTGCCGCCCATAGCATTCATTATTTTGCCAATATTGGCTCACAAGCCATGCGCGACCATAACTTGCAACTGATGGCGCCAGTGGTGCAGGCATTGGACAATGAGTTGGTCTCGCCGAGGGAGTTAGATAAGCGTAGCGGTACGCTGATTTTGCAATTTGGCGAGCGCCAAGCGCAAATGATGGCGGCGTTGGCCGAAGCCAACATCAGTGTCGATGCCCGCAGTTTGGGAGTGCGCGTGTCGCCGCATATCTATAACGATGCCGCCGATATCGCCATGCTGCTCGAGGTGATAACCGCCAATCGTTAACGGCAGATAATTAAATGCCCAAGCCAGCCTTGGGCAGGGTTATGGCGATAAGTGGTTGGAATGCGATGTGGCAAGTCGTCAGCATATGCCCGTCAACTCACTTTAATCCCATTTAATTGAATTAATCGCTGCCTATGGGTATGACGGGTGGATTTAGCATGGTTAAAATGCGCCAGTTTTGAATGCATTCGTTTACATTTATGCATCAGCGGCCGCCCGCTACTTTTGATGACACTTAATTCAAGCTATTTCAACCAAATCAAATTTTTGGCAAAGTGAAAGTGCATTATGTTGTGGGTTGATAATGGGTGGCCGGATTTATTTTTTTAATCTTGGTCTTCCATTTGAGTAGGGACATTTATTCGCGAAATTTAGATCCTAAATATATCTCATATTCCAAAATGAACTACATATAGCAACATTAATAACTAATTTTACAGTTATAGTCAGATTGCAAGTCAAGCTGGCTTCAATTTGTTGCCGTTTGACTCCTTTATCAACTCACATCTTGGAGGATGGAATATGACAACCTTATTAATTGTGCCTGGGTTTGGTGGTAGCGGCCCTTTACATTGGCAAAGTTGGATTGCACAGAAGTATAAATATGCTTTATGGGTAAACGACTTACCACTATTAGAGCCTAAAATTTATATCTGGGCCAATGCCATTGGCCGTACAATCGATCAAATCGAAGGTAAGATCCTCATTCTCGCCCACAGTTTTGGCTGTTTAGCAACAAGCCTTGCCATCGCTCAAAATCCACAGCGGATAGCTGCAGCTATTTTAGTTGCACCAGCATCACCATCAAGATTTTCTGAGAATGGACATATTTTGCCAGAACATGATGGTACTCAAACGATCAAACACTTATTGCCAAAACATCCCTTAGGCGTCACAGGGCTTGTCATTGCCAGCGAAAACGATCCTTGGATGCCCTTTAATCAGGCTGCAAAACTGGCAAAAAAATTTGGATTCCCAACAATCAACTTAGGGTTGAGTGGTCACATTAATGTTGATTCTGGACATGGCCAGTGGCCCCTCATTGATGTGCTTATTGGTTATCTAATTAACCAAATAGAAAGCACAGCTCAGAGCCAACCTAATGAACTCGCAAACTCAAACATACAACAGATCCTCTTATCACATAAAGGAATATAAAATCGCAAAAAATAATTTTTTAGTTATCTAAATTTGATTATAATTTCAATTACGTTGTCAAAAACCACTTACATAAGGACTTATATGGCAACCAAAGAAGATCTACAAACCGTTCGCCCCTTGCTCGTCAATAGTTTAGAAAAACTATTGGGTAAAATTGAGTTTGGGACCGTGGAATTAACCTTTCACCATGGGAAATTAGTGCAAATAGAAAAGAAGGAAAAAATTCGTTTGGACCAAGTTACGCCGTCGAAATAAAAACGAAATTTACCACCTAATCAACACTGTTAGACCACATCGCTGACCGGTCAACCGGAAGCCTTATTAAATAATATGAGGATTTCGGTATGAATATTTTATCTCACTTACAAAAAGCAACACTCACCTTAGTTTTGGCCTCGGCCAGTGTTCTCGCACTCGCTGAAGATACGCTATTGAATGTTTCCTATGATCCAACCCGAGAATTTTATCGGGAATATAACCAACTCTTCAGCCAATATTGGCAAAAACAAGGACATAATGCCCCAACCATACGTCAATCACACGCTGGTTCAGGCTCGCAAGCTCGCTCAGTTATTGATGGATTAGAAGCGGATGTTGTCACTCTGGCACTGGCCTATGACGTTGATTCATTGAGGAAAAAGGCAGATTTAATTCCTGATAATTGGCAAAGCCGCCTCCCGCACAACAGTTCTCCTTACACTTCAACTATTGTGTTGCTAGTACGTAAAGGAAATCCCAAGAATATCCATGATTGGAATGACTTAGTTCGTGAAGGTGTAGCAGTCATTACCCCAAATCCCAAGACTTCAGGTGGGGCGCGCTGGAACTATTTGGCCGCTTGGGGTTATGCACTCAAGCAATACGGCTCAGAAGAAAAAGCGTTAGAGTTTGTCACTCAGCTTTATAAAAACGTACCAGTGCTGGACTCTGGCGCCCGTGGCGCAACCAATACCTTTGTACAGCGTAAAATTGGCGATGTGTTCATCGCTTGGGAAAATGAAGCCATATTATCAGTTGAGCAGTTAGGAAAAGGTGAATTTGAAATCATTGTTCCAAGTGTCAGCATTCTTGCCGAGCCACCAGTGACGGTGGTAGATAAAAATGTCGATCGCAAAGGGACACGTAAGTTAGCAGAGGCTTACTTAGCACATCTCTATACTGATGAAGCACAACACCTAGCAGCAAAACACTTTTTTCGCCCGACAAACCCAGACGTTGCGTTGCAATACAAAGACAAGTTTCCACAACTGAAACTCTTTACCATTGATGAGATTTTTGGTGGCTGGAATAAAGCACAAAAAACTCATTTTAATGATGGTGGTCAATTTGATGCGATTTTAACCAAGATGAGCAAATAATCTTTTACGCGGTTTCGCTAATACGAAACCGCCCATGAGTTCCACTTATCTCGCTACGGAATAATGATATGTGCAAGGTTGTTATAAAATCTGTGCAACCTGGATTTGGTACTACCTTAGGCTTCTCAGTTTTATATTTAAGTTTGCTTTTTATTATTCCTGTAGCCGGATGAGTTCTGTTTACGCTGCAAATGAGTTGGGCTGACTTTTGGGTCGCAATTAGTCATCCTCGGGTTGTAGCCTCATACAAGCTGTCATTTACGGCGTCTTTTATTAGCGCCTAGCTAAGAAAGGGTTAAGCAAAAGGATTAAACAAGACACCCACACTTACTCGCTCAGTAGTTAACCTCCGGCTATGCTTTGCTTAAGCATTAGACAAGGAGGTTTGTATGCCGCGCCCTCGCCGAACCCAAATAAGTCTTGAAGATACACCCTATTACCACTGCTGTAGCCGCGTTGTTCGGCGTGCTTTTTTATGTGGTGATGATGCCTATTCGGGGGAGAATTATGACCATCGCCGTGGTTGGGTTGAAGCGCGAGTGTTTGAACTAGAAGCGGTTTTTGCTATTGATGTGGCGGCCTTCGCGGTGATGTCCAATCATCTGCATGTGGTGCTTAAGGTCGATATCGGCAGTGCCAATCGTTGGACTGACCGCGAAGTGCTTGAGCAGTGGCATAAGCTGTTTAAAGGCGATGAATTAACGCAAAAATTCGCTAAAGGTGAGCTAGTTGAGGCGCATGAGATCATGCGATTAAAGCATTCCATCGCCGTTTACCGTAGCCGATTATGTGATATTTCATGGTTTATGCGCTGCCTCAATGAACCGATAGCAAGGCAAGCAAATCAAGAAGATAACTGTACAGGTCGGTTCTGGGAAGGACGGTTTAAATCCCAAGCCTTACTTGATGAAGCCGCAGTCTTAGCCTGTATGGCTTATGTTGATTTGAATCCGATTCGAGCCCAACTGGCTGATACGCCAGAACAATCTGACCATACCAGTATTCAGTTACGTATTCGGGCGGCATTAAAAGGTGAGCAGCCGAGCAATCTATTACCATTTGTTGGTAATGAGCGCGACAACCAACCTAATGGTATTGCGTTTT
>NZ_JBOFMC010000399.1:0-2862 GCF_051658185.1 Shewanella sp.
TGTTTTACCCCACCGACATAGTTATCCATGCGCCCTTTAGCGGTAATGTCTTTGATAATAAGCTCAGTATTCGACAAAGTATCCGTGGCCAATGCTGGGCCACCATCACCGCCGATCAATTTGAACTGGTTGCTGTTACCTGTATCAAAGGTTTTGATTTTACCTATGATGTTCATGGCAGCCAGATTGCCACCACCAGAACCTTTGATATAAGTACTTAATATACAACGACTCACGCCTGAGCTATTAATCGTGCCGCAGCTCTCAATAGTTGCTTCTTTACCATTAAATGCCAAACTTTTTATCTGCCATCTCGCCTTATTGCCACTTCCTGATGAAATGGCAGTGGCGTTTATGGCGGCTTGGCTGGTGCTCACTTGCCCCCAGTTTGCTGCGTTAGCAGGGTTATCGAGCCAAGCAACCGCATTGACTAACCCTGTTTCCGCCGCCATGAACGCTTCAGAAATCTGTTTGTTATTGGAGGCCATCCGCTCTCCCAACAGTGAATGTCCCGCACCTGCAACGCCAATTAAGGTGATAATCAATAAAAATATTAGCCCAATGGCTAAAACTGCTCCCTGTTGTTTACTCAGCATATCTGTCCTTTCATGCACCGATTTAAGGGGGAAAACTATTTGATAACTGTTCAGAAATCGTCAATTAACTCGCAAACTTTTTCGCTAACACGTTGTTGCGTATCGCGACATTAAATTCCACTAAGTGGGTGCGTGTTGTGGCGCTATCACTAGAATTAAGCCCGACAGCAAGCTTGAGCATGATAGGTTTGGCACACGAAGAACTCAGATCAGACGCAATGCACTGACTTGTAAAGCTTGCCACTTGTTCCGTCATCGTTTCAGTCACGCCAGCTTGTGTACGGTTTAAACTAGCACCAGTGAGGTTATAGACAACAGTACCGGTCGATAATGTTAATGTCAGTATACTGTTACTGTTTGCATCATTGACTATGTTGACGGTGGAAGCTTCTCGTACATCTGATGCCAGAATGTCACTGATTAGAGACAAATCGCCCTGTAACCCGGAAAAACGCTGGGTTTCGATATAAGCCTTATTTACGCTGACAAAAATCTGCGTGGCCCCCAACATGACGATTAGCCCAAGTGATAGGCTGATCATCAACTCGATAAGGGTAAAACCAGCTTGAATAGCTTTAAGTAATGAAATGGGTTTGTGCATTTCTGGCCTCAGCTGCTGGGATAGAGATCTAAGGAATACACAAACTGTGATGATCCATTATTTGTCTCCAAGCGGGACTCTGTCCAAGTTACAGTGATCACATAGGTATTGGTTCCTGCGGTATTGGTTAGCGTCAGCCCTAAGCCAGGTAAAGACTGCCGGCTATTTGTCGTTTGCAGCCAGTGAGAAAGAGACTGTTGCTGTAACTGGGTTACTGTGAGCGGGGTGTTCATGGCGATGTTCGCCCATAGGCGCTCGACCACATCCATGGCAATTACACTGGCAATCGTTCTCTGATATGCCGAATGTGCAGCCTGTAGCGTTTTGAGCTGCAAAGCCGCCATACCCAACACCCCAAAGGCCACAATAAAAGAGGCAATTAAGACTTCTATCAGAGAAAAGCCTTGTTGCTTGCGTGTGTTCATTCCATCTCCCATACGCTTGTTCATATTGGTCAATACGCTTAAGTGCAGCTGCCACTTATCACTTTGAGGTTTCCTCCCAGTCCAATTTGTAATTGTTTTGTATAGCTGCGGTAACTGACACTGACACAGTTATCTGTGCCTGTGGCGCGTCGACCTCGTATATCAAAACCCAAATTGGCAGCACTGACGCTAACATTACTGCTGGATTTATCCATTTCCTTCAGTAACTCAGTGCCAGATAGTATCTGAACCTTCCAGCCAGAAGCTCCCGTTGACGTGATCGCAACCCGGATATCGGATTGGCGCTTAATGGCTTCAGTGCGGGCATAACTCGCCAATGCAAACAATTCATTGGCCTGAGTGCGTGCAGAATTTTCGCGTATCATTGACGCAAATGACGGTGCAGCAATCCCTGCAATGATCGCTACTAAGGCTACTACGACCATAAACTCGGTTAAGGTAAACCCTAGGATCTTCTTATTGTTCATTTATATGCCCCCTCGCTTTCAACATTTGTTTACCAACAAGCGACTGGCAACTTCTCACCTTTGTGGGTGATTTTCATCTCTTTACAAGCAATGTCTTTGTCTTGGGGGGCATTGGCCGTAGAGACTAAGGTGTAGGTACCTGTCGTCAGCTCTGTGGCTTTGACGCTGTAATAGCCACTTGGTGAGGAAAATGCGACATCTTTGGTTACAGTGCCGCCGGTATAGGCATTGGTTGAAGTGTATTGGCGTTCCAAAACCTGGGCTGCATTGATCAATGCATCACGAGCATCGGTCCTGCGGGTTGTACGCACATGTTCCTGATAAGACGGTAACGCAATGCTTGCCAGAATGCCTATGATGGCAATGGCGATCATCAATTCAATTAGCGTGAATCCAGTGTTGATTTTGATCTTAGTGATTTCCATATCTGTCAATAATCTGGCTGGTGTCAAAAAGTAAGGTGATAATAACATGGATTAAAATCGGCGCAACATATTGCTAACATCAAATTGTCGTGAAGTGGCGTCGATGCAGGCGCTATTGCCTAAACCGGCGGAACCCTTTTGGCGCTCTATGAGCAGAACGAGCAAAGCAGCTCTTCGGCCACATAGTGATTTTCACGAATGCGATCACGCCGGACTTCCCGACAGATGCTGTGACTCACTATCAGACGCTTTCCGATTTGCCAGTAAATAAATTCCTCGCGTGGATAAGCTTCTAGCGTCCATCACTTCATTACGCTGCCATTCTCT
>NZ_JBOFMC010000400.1:0-6288 GCF_051658185.1 Shewanella sp.
TGGCTTTGCCGAAAATGCGTGATGGCAGCATCGACCGCTTGTTGTTGATAATCTCTCAGTGTGACGGAACCATGAGGTTGCACTGAATCTGTCGGGTTAACTGATATCGTCGGTTTTACAGGCATCTTTTGGGGTGACAGGCCCACAGGCCTTTAATCGCTCTGGCAGATAGTTGAGCGAGCAAGCTTAACACATCGGACTTAAACATCGGATCAAAACATTGGCTCAATACATCGGCTCAATACATTGGCTCAATACATTGGATTGAAATAGAGTCCAAAAACCTTGGCCTAAAAAAATGCCCCTGTACCTGTATATAAAGGTGAAGGGGCAAGTCACTGAAAGTGGCAAGCAACACTTTCGACATCGTTGGGGGCACTGAGTGTTGACGCTCAGTGCCTGTTATCGAGAGGCCTCGATAACGGGCTGCAGTAAAGTTGTTACCTATTCGCGAATGGCGAATTACTCACTGCGATTTAAGCGCGTTTCAATGAGGGTCTCAATCACGGCGGGATCGGCCAAGGTCGATGCGTCGCCTAAATTGGTGACCTCATTAGCGGCGATCTTGCGCAGGAAGCGGCGCATGATCTTGCCGGAACGGGTCTTAGGTAAGCCGGTTGCCCACTGGATAAGATCCGGGGTTGCCAGCGCGCCAATTTCTTTACGGACCCATTGCCGCAGCTCTTGTCGCAGCGCTTCGCTCTCTTCGGTTCCCCGAGTTAAGGTGACATAGGCATAGATACCTTGTCCTTTAATATCATGTGGGTAGCCAACTACAGCGGCCTCTGCAACCAACTCGTGAGACACCAGGGCACTTTCAATTTCGGCGGTACCTAAGCGATGTCCCGATACGTTGATCACATCATCCACTCGGCCCGTGATCCAGTAATAGCCATCTTCATCTCGGCGCGCACCGTCACCGGTAAAATACATGCCGCGGAAGGTTTTGAAATAGGTGAGCACAAAGCGATCGTGGTCGCCATAAACCGTGCGCATCTGCCCAGGCCATGAATCGAGTAGTACCAAGTTACCTTCAGTCGCACCTTCTAAAATATTGCCCATGTTGTCGACTAGCGCGGGTTGTACTCCAAAGAAAGGACGAGTCGCTGAGCCGGGCTTTGTGTCGGTTGCGCCGGGCAGCGGCGTAATTAAAATGCCGCCAGTTTCGGTTTGCCACCAAGTATCAACGATAGGGCAATGTTCATGGCCGATGACCTCATGATACCAGCGCCAGGCTTCTGGGTTGATAGGTTCACCCACCGATCCCATGATGCGTAATGAGCTACCGTTAAAGCCGTCGAAGTGTTGTTTACCCTCTGCCATTAAGGCGCGGATGAGAGTTGGCGCGGTATAGAGAATATTCACCTTATGGCGATCAACCATTTCCCCTAAACGGGCAGGGCTAGGATAATTCGGCACGCCCTCATGGATAAGGACGGTGGCACCATTGGCCAGTGGTCCATAGACCATGTAAGAGTGGCCGGTGATCCAACCCACATCGGCGGTGCACCAATAGACTTCGCCGGGTTTGTAGTCAAACACATACTCATGGGTCATCGAGGCGTACACCATGTAGCCACCAGTGGTATGCAATACGCCCTTAGGATTACCGGTAGAGCCAGAGGTGTAGAGTAAAAACAGCGGATCTTCGGCGCCCATTTCTTCGGCAACGCAATGCTCAGAGGCGGTTTCCACGAGGGAGTGCCACCAGACGTCACGACCTTCAACCCAGTCAACGTTGCCGCCAGTGCGTTGCAGTACAATGACCTTTTCAACACACTTCACATCAGGATGTTTCAGTGCATCATCAATATTGCGCTTAAGTGGGATAGCGCGACCGCCGCGCAGACCCTCATCGGCGGTGATCACCAGTTTTGACTTGCCATCGATAATGCGCGAGGCGATGGAGTCTGGTGAGAATCCGCCAAAGACGACTGAATGCACGGCCCCAATGCGAGCACAGGCGAGCATGGCGATGGCTGCTTCCGGCACCATTGGCATGTAAATCGTGATGACATCGCCACGGCGCACGCCTTGGCTGCGCAGAGCATTGGCAAATTTACACACGGCAGTATGGAGCTCACCGTAAGTGAGCTTACGTTGTTCACTGGCGTTATCGCCTTCCCAAATGATCGCCACGCGGTCGGCATGGTCTTTTAGGTGGCGGTCTAGGCAGTTTGCCGAGGCGTTGAGGGTGCCATCATAAAACCAGTTGATCGACAGATTATGATCATCAAAAGAGGTTTTTTTGATTTGAGTATAAGGCTTGATCCAATCGATACGTTTGCCGTGCTCCCTCCAGAATCCCTCTGGATTGATGATCGACTCTTGGTACATTTTTTTATATTGTTCGTTGTTTACAAGTGCATTGGCAGCGATATTGCCGGAGACCTTGTAGAGTAACTGCGAGCTCATAGGGCTTCCCTTTTGAAAAATGGCGTGGCCTGAGTATGGTATGCCTTAGGCCAGTAACTCCATTAGACCTTGGTCTAGTTTTAAAATTTCCTTTATATTTAGGCTGTTGCGCTCAAAATCTGGCTAGATTTTATGCGGCATTTATCGCACAATAATAGAAAAGAGCGAAATATGAATCTAACCTTAGTCGTTTCAGTTATTGCCATCGGTTATGTGTCGTTGTTATTTCTGCTCGCTTGGGGGGCAGAGCGTTGGTTTGGCGCTATCACCAAAAAGCTGCAGGTGGGGATTTACGGCCTGAGTTTGGCGGTATATTGCTCCTCTTGGAGTTTTTTAGGCACCGTTGGGCAATCATCCCAAGATTTTTGGTCTTTCTTACCGATTTTTTTGGGGCCTATCCTGATCTTCACCTTAGGGTTTGGCATGCTGCGCAAGATGGTGTTGGTGTCTAAGGCGCAAAATATCACCTCGGTGGCCGACTTTATCGCCGCCCGTTACGGTAAATCTCAAACCTTAGCGGCGTTAGTGACCCTCATTGCCCTGTTCGGCATCATGCCCTATATCGCCTTGCAGCTGAAGGCGATGGTGCTGAGTTTAAATCTGTTTCAACCGGCCGATTCTCCCCTCGATGGTGTCACCATTTCATTTTTTATTAGTGTGCTATTAGCTATTTTTGCGATTTTATTCGGCACCCGTAAACTCGATGCCACAGAGCATAACCCCGGGATGATGTTGGCGATTGCGTTTGAATCTCTGGTGAAGTTGGCGGCATTTTTGTTAGTAGGGTTGGTGATTAGTTTTAGTGTGTTTGATGGTTTTGCCGATATTTGGCAGCAGGCGAGTGTTAAGGGGCTAATTCATCATCCAATACCGCGGATTGAAGCTCTGATGCCAGAGTTACTGGTGGGCATGGCGGCCTTTGTCTGTATGCCGCGGCAGTTTTATGTGATGGTGGTTGAGTGTGCCGATGAGTCTGTGCTGGCCAAGGGCCGCTGGTTATTTCCACTCTATTTAGCGTTATTTGGGTTATTTGTCGGGCCGCTGGCCTTGGCGGGACAGGTGATCCTTGGGGACAGCGTGCCGGCCGATACCTATGTCATCAATCTGCCGCTGGCCCTTGAACAACCGCTGCTGGCGGTGGTGGCATTGCTTGGTACCTTATCCGCCGCGACGGGGATGGTGATTGTGGCGGTGGTCACTATCAGTGTGATGGTCAGTAACGAGTGGTTGGTGCCGGTGATGTTACGTACCGGACAGATCCGCGAGCAAAATTTTAGCCAGTTCTCCCAGTTATTATTAAATGCCCGTCGCGGCGCCATTGTGATTATTTTGGCGCTGGGCTATGGCAGTTATCTTGCCCTTGGTGACAGTGACTCACTGTCCCATTTAGGGATGCTATCCTTCGGCGCATTTGCTCAGTTAGCGCCGGCCCTCATTGGGGGACTTTATTGGAAACACGGCAATCGCGCTGGGGTGTTTTTAGGCCTATTGGTAGGCTTTGGCCTGTGGTTTTATATCTCGCTCCAAGGGTTTACCGCTGGCGAAAACGGGGCCGCCATGGCACCAGCGCCTATGGGTTTTTTAGATGCGATTACCCCTAATGTGCGTGACGCGCTAACGGCCTTGTTTGCCAATATTGCTGGATATGTGCTCGGATCGATTTGGTTTCGGGCGGGTGTGGCCGAGCGTATTCAAGCCAGTGCCTTTGTCAGTCCTGGTCAGCTAAAAAGCGCGACTAATAAAAAAACGGGCACGATTTCGCAGCAGGATTTATTGATCCTTGCCAGCCGCTTTGTCAGTCCCGTTCGTGCTTATGACAGCTTTAGCCGTTTTTCGAGTGACGCGGTTAAGACTGAGAGCTGGCATAAAGCCGCATCCCCTGAGCTTATCTCCCATACTGAACGATTATTGGCGGGGGTGCTTGGTGCCTCGAGCGCGGCCTTAGTGATGGATTCGGTGTTGCAGGGGCGGGATCTTGCTCTCGATGAAGTCTTTAGCCTGGTTGATGAAGCGTCATCGAAGATCATGCTCAGCCAAGATATGCTGCGCGCGGCGATTGAGCATGCCTACGAAGGCATGAGCGTGATCGACCGGGATTTAAATTTGGTGGCATGGAACTATAAGTACGTTGAATTATATCGTTATCCCGAAGGCTTTCTCCAACCAGGAATGCCCATCAGTGAGGTGATCCGCTTTAATGCTGCCCGGGGCTATTGCGGCCAGGGCGACATTGAATGGCAGGTGACAAAACGGGTGCAGCACATGCGTAATGGTACGCCCCACACCTCGGAGCGGCAGCGTAAAGATGGCAAAGTGATTAAGATCCAAGGCAATCCAATGCCCGATGGCGGCTTTGTGATGACCTTTACCGATATTACCCAGTACCGTGAGCAGGAGCGCGCCTTACTCGAAGCCAATGAGACCTTAGAGAGCAGGGTTAAGGAACGGACCTATGAATTAGCGTTGCTTAACAGTGAGTTACTTGAGGCTAAAGCCCAAGAGGAAATGGCCAATGCCTCCAAGAGTCGGTTTTTGGCCGCAGTGGGCCACGATTTAATGCAGCCCTTAAATGCGGCAAGATTATTTACCGCGTCTTTGTCCCAGTATCCTCATCTTGAT
Organism: Shewanella sp.; assembly: GCF_051658185.1. Lineage (GTDB taxonomy): Bacteria > Pseudomonadota > Gammaproteobacteria > Enterobacterales > Shewanellaceae > Shewanella. Next base: position 5,035 of record NZ_JBOFMC010000400.1, read on the forward strand.
CATGAGGCCCGTACCACCTTAACCCATGTGAACAGTTCCCTTAAAATTGCCGGGGAATTACTCACCGACTTGCTCGATATCTCTAAGCTTGATTCGGGCATGATAGAGGTTAATCGCCGTGATTTTGCCATCTCCGAATTACTCAATGGCCTTGCGGTCGAGTTTGAGGCCATGGCGGGGGATAATCATATTCGTTTTAGTATGTTGCCCTGTAGCGCAACGGTGAATTCCGATCCATCGTTGCTCCGGCGTGTCCTGCAAAACTTTTTAACCAATGCCTACCGTTATGCTCGCGGTGGACGCGTACTGTTCGGGTGTCGCCGCCGGGGCAACGAGATTGAAATTCAAGTGCTTGATACCGGTTGTGGCATTGATGAGCGTGAAACCGAAGAGATTTTTAAGGAGTTTAAACGGCTGAATAACCCTAACAGTCATCATGTCAGCGGCCTGGGGCTCGGGCTTGCCATTGCCGACAGGATCGGCAAAGTGTTGGAACATCGCATTCAGGTGGCTTCGCAATTGGGCCGTGGCTCAGTGTTTTCAATTCGCGTGCCTAAAGGGCAAACCGTACGCTCGCCACAATTGACCGCCGTGCCATCGCTGCTTCAACCCTTGTCGGGCATTAAAGTGCTGTGTATCGACAACGAGGAGGCTATTCTCGCAGGTTTTGAAAGCCTACTGAGTCGTTGGCAGTGTGAGGTAATTTGCGCTAAAGATTTAGCCGATGCACGAATTAAACTGGGCCTTAAAGGGGTGGCTCCGGATATTGTGTTGGCGGATTATCATTTGGATGAGGGGCAAAATGGGGTCGATGCAATGGATGGGATCCGCGCGCTTTATGGCCAAGACTTGCCGGGGATTTTGATCACCGCCAATACCCGTAAGGAACTGGTCGAAGATGTGCAGCGCCGCGGTTATCACTATATGGCGAAAATGATTAAACCGGCGGCGCTGCGCGCCTTAATATCGAGTTTGGTCAAAAAGACTCATTAAGCATTACGCTCTGATAAGCATTCGCCATATCTTGGCGAATGCGACGGGGCTTGGGGAATGGCGCTTGCCAGTTGACGGCGACAGGCGGTCTTGATGGCCTTAGCCGTGGCTTATCGTAACCTTAGTCGCATCCTCTTTGGCATCGGCAGTTGGCACTGCAATAGTGGCCGCGACTTGCTTCATCGCTTGGGTTAACGCTGTTAATTGTGCCGAGCTAATCACATAGGGCGGCATGATATAAATCAGGTTGGCAAAGGGGCG
>NZ_JBOFMC010000401.1:0-9345 GCF_051658185.1 Shewanella sp.
GGGTGTTTTTTTCACCCGCGCTATTGTGATTCGCAAATCCGTGGGAATGTTGCCACTTAGCAATCGAGTGCACAGGTTTCATCCCTGCTGGCGTGGAGAAGTTGGTAGCTTTCATCTGATTTACCTAAAAAATACACACTGACGCATTGATGAGAAAGTTGTACAAGATTTTAGTTTGAAAATCAAAATATATGTTTACCAAACAAAGTCTAGGCAAACTACTTGGCGGGAAGAGCCGTCAAGCGCAATCATGACAAGGTGCGCATCAGACTTAAAACGAGACTCCACAAGAGATAGCAACAGAGAATCGCGACAAAAATAAGACACAAAAAAGCCGCATGATGCGGCTTTTTAAGGGATTAGACTTTTGATGACCTTAGACCGTTAACTTTAGGCCGTTGACTTTAACATTGTATGAAAAAGAATCAAAAGCGACCAACCCATTCCACTGTTTTACGATAGGTTTACATCACCCGTCTTAAAACATCGAAACAAAGAATGCGCTGAAAAATAAAGCAATAACAACAGTCGTACCTAGAGCCATTTTAAGTTCAGTATTCATCATCCACTCTCCTCGTTGATATGGCTACATTATTAACAGCCCTGTGCGAAAAACCCATGCTGGGATCCCTATTTTGTGAGCCACCGCCAATTTATCGGGTTTATTTCTCATCGCTGCCAACACAAAGGTGACCATAGTCACAAAAGTCTAAGCTTATCATCTAGTAACACCATGCAAGATCAATAAAATCTTACCCTCGCGACACGATTCTTCATCGTTTGTAGCCGTCTTTTTGTTATACTTCGCCCGCCATTCATTGACCGAGGGAAACCCATGTCGCAACTATTACACACTATGATCCGCGTCGGTAATCTAGAACGCAGTATTGCCTTTTATACCCAAGTACTTGGTATGACTTTGCTCCGCACCTCTGAAAACCCGCAGTATCGCTATTCGTTAGCATTTGTTGGTTATGGTGACGAATCCACTGGCCAAGCGGTGGTGGAACTGACCTATAACTGGGACACTGACAAATATGATTTAGGCACAGGCTTTGGTCACTTAGCCATTGGAGATGAAGACATTTACGCACGCTGCGAGGCCATCGCTGCAGCAGGCGGCAAAGTCACGCGCGCGCCAGGCCCTGTCGCGGGTGGCACCACAGAAATCGCCTTTGTGGAAGATCCTGATGGCTACAAAATTGAATTTATTCAAATGAAATCAGCCACCCAAGGCTTAGGCTAATTTAACGGATTGCATTAAAGCTGAATGATTCACCACCACGCAGGTTTATACACCCATGCGGTGGTGAAAACCGCGAGACTCAAACTTAGGTTCTCCCCCAAGGGGCCTCATTGACCTACTAAAGTTGTTTTCTTTCGCCGTGGCAACCGCCACAACAGTAATAAAATCAAGCCAACAAGATATAGCGTCGGCTCAATCACCTCCGATTTGACTGACCAATAAAAGTGGATCGGCGCCAGTAACCCCACCAGATAAATGCCCGAATGCAAGGTTTGCCAGCGGCGGCCGAGTTTGCGCATTAACGCCTTGAATGAGGTGATCGCTAAGGCACTGATAATCAAATAAGCCATCGCGCCCAGCACAATATAGGGCCGTTTGACAACCTCACTAAAGAACAGCTCCCAGGCAAACAACAGATCTAAACTTAAAAATGCGGCGATATGCAAACTGGCATAGGCAAAGACATACAAGCCCACCAATCGACGAGTTTGCAGTAATACGCCCCATTTTAAGGCTTTGGCAATGGGAGACACCAACAGCGTCGCAACCAGCGCGTTAAGCGCCCCCATTCCAGTAAAGTGGATAATATATTGCACTGGATCGCCGCCCGCCCTGCCGGTTTGCACGCTCCACACTAATAGCAGCAGAGGCACCAGCCCGATGAGATGAAACAGTATTTTAAGCCAAATCAGATGTTTGGCTGTAAGTCTGAGCATGGAGCATTCCTTCACATGCAGCGATGGGCAATCATCACTGACGGCGCATCGCCATTGCCTCAATAAAATTTACGCAAATCCATCCCCTCATATAGGGATGCGACAAACTCGCCGTAACCATTAAAGGGTTGGGTATCAATACGTTTTGCCGAAAATAATCCGCCTTCACCAATGCGCCGCTCGGTGGCCTGTGACCAGCGCGGATGATCGACCGCCGGATTCACGTTGGCATAAAAACCGTATTCATGGGGGGCTAATTGATTCCAACTCGTCGGCGGCTGTTTGTCCATTACTCGGATACGCACAATCGATTTAATGCTTTTAAAGCCATATTTCCATGGCACAACCAAGCGGATAGGCGCCCCGTTTTGCGGTAACAATGTTTTGCCATAGAGACCAACGGCTAACAAGGTCAGCGGATTCATGGCCTCAGCCAGCGTTAAGCCTTCCACATAGGGATAATGGATCCCTCCGCCCATCAGACGATTTTTTTGTCCGGGCATTTGCTCAGGATCAAAGGCGGTTTCAAAGGCAACATATTTGCCGTTACTGGTCACCCCCACTTTTTTGAGTAACCCCGCTAAGCTAAATCCCACCCAAGGGATCACCATCGACCACGCCTCCACACAGCGTAAACGATAGGTCCGCTCCTCTAGCGGAAACATCTTAGTTAACTCATTAAAATCGAGGGTAATGGGTCGCTCAACCTCCCCTTCAACCCGCAGTTGCCAAGGGTCGACCTTAAAGCCTTGCGCATGATTGGCAGGATCCAGTTTACTGGTGCCAAACTCATAAAAATTGTTGTGAGTGGTGACCTTATCAAAAGGCGTTAAGACTTCTGCACTCTTGTACTGCTGCGGGGATTGAAAGGTCAGTGGCGCTGTTTTAAACGAGGCTTTGGGTTGTTCACCAAACAAATCGAACAATCCCGCCTGCACATAGCCAGGAATACTCGCACCGATAGCGCCCAATCCCATGGCCTTCACAATTTGCCGCCGAGAACGAAATACCGCCTCCGGCGTCACTTGATTATCCACTATCTGCCAGCGGGGCTTTTTAATAATCCCTTGGGTAAAACGCGTTTGATTAGCCAATGCACACCTCGACTGTATTGAGTGATTGAATCGCCACAAAACCATAATAGCTTGATATCACTTACGGTTCACTAACGCCATCGGTTGCGATTATGGGGTAAAAATACGTGGCTGTATCAACTGATAGACCATTAAACCCGTAAAATATTTCATATCATCAACCATTTTCCCTTTAAATGGATAAGTCTTGCGCAATAGGGCGAGATTGTTCATCAAAGCACTTGAAGCCTTTATAGGGGCATGCGAACCTAAGCGCCAATGCTAAAGGAGTGCAATCATCCATGTTACTTTCCCAATCTTTTTCCGCAGCCCAACTCGTCGGTTTTACTGCGATTGCCTTTCTCGGATTGCTCATTGGCGCCCTACTCAATCAGCGTTTAACCCGCCAGCGCTGGCAGCAACTGAAAGAAGAACTTGAGCAAGAGATGCGCCAAGTGAACGAAGATGCCGAGCTCTCCCTCGCCCAGCAACAAATCCTCATTGATGATAAAGAAGCGCAGCTGCGCCAATATCAACAACGCCTCGAACAAAAAATTGAGCAATTAGGCAAGGCCGAAGCACTCGCTGAGCGCGTGCCCGGGCTCGAACTGCAACTCAACGACAGCCAGCGCCGCCAGTTAGAATTGCAACTGGCGCTATCAAAATCCAATGCCCTACAACAAACCATTCAGGCCAAGGCCGATGCCCAGCAAGCCTCACTTGAGGATAAAATCGCCACCTTAGAAACCGCCGAAGTGCGCTTACAAACTCAATTTGAAAATCTGGCCAACCGGATTTTTGCCGAGCGCAGTGAAAACTTTAAACAGCAAAATGCCAGTCAATTAGAAGGGGTGCTCGGGCCACTTAAACAACAATTAGAAGGCTTTAGACGACAAATCCACGAGTCCTACACCCATGAGCAATCCGAGCGCAGTGCCCTCAAGCACCAACTCGAGCACCTGCGCATGCTCAATCTTAAAATGAGCCAAGATGCCATTAACCTCACTAAGGCCCTCAAAGGCGATAACAAGCAACAGGGAAATTGGGGCGAGGTCATTTTAGATCGAGTGCTACAGGAGAGCGGCCTGCGCGAAGGTCATGAATACCACACCCAGCAGGACTTAAAGGACGATAACGGTAAACGTTTTAAACCCGATGTGATAGTCCATTTACCCGAAAACAAAGATGTGGTCATCGATGCCAAAATGTCTTTGGTCAGCTATGAGCGTTACTTTAATAGTGAAGATCCTGCCCTGCGCCAACAGGCGCTCAATGAGCATGTGCTGTCGATCCGCAATCACATTAAAGGCTTAAGTCAAAAGGATTACCAACGCTTACATGGGCTTAAATCGCTCGATTATGTATTAATGTTTATCCCGATAGAGCCGGCATTTTTATTGGCCCTCGAGCAGGATCCCAGCCTAGTGAACTTTGCCCTTGAACAAAATATCATGCTGGTGAGTCCCACTAATCTGCTCGTGGCCCTGAGGACCATCAATAACATTTGGCGCTATGAGTATCAAAACCAACATGCACAAACCATCGCCAAACAAGCGGGACGAATTTACGACAAACTTTGTGGCTACATTGAAGATATGGAAAAGTTAGGCCGCGCTTTAGATAATGCCGAAAAGACCTACCACAGCGCCATGAACAAGCTGTCATCGGGTAAAGGCAATTTAGTGCGCCAAGCCCATCTGATGCAGCAGCTGGGCGTCGATACCAGTAAGCAACTCGATAAGGTCTTACTCGAAAAAGCCCTGAATGACGCGCTCGATGACACCGACAGTGATCCACAAGCAGATGACTCTCGCACGCCAACGTCGCAAGACGAGGTGCCGCAAGATGAGGTCACAAGGGATTTACCCTAGGCATACACAACGCCTAACATGATAGGCACACTGAGCGTACCATGACGCGATATCGCGCATGATGGGCAACACTGACAAACTTATTCCCCCGGTGGCAAACCATCACCGAGGCCCAACATCGAGGAGGCAAAATCAGCATGTGCAAACCATTGATGAATAGAGTGCTATCCAGTGCAATGCTATTGACAGCGGTACTGAGTTCCACTGCCGCATTCGCCTTAACCCCTGTACAAAAAACCTTTATCGATGCGGAGAAAGCCTTAAAAAAGCAAGATTATGCCAACTATAAGCCCCTGAGAGCCAAACTCGGCGATTACCCCCTCGCCATTTATTTAGACCATGATATCGATATTGGTCAGCTCAATGCCCTTAGCGGCGCCCAGGCAAAGTTGCTGATTGAAAAATATCGCACCACCCCGATGTACTCACGCCTTCGGATGAAATACTTACTCAATGCTGGTAGCCAAAAGCGGTGGAATGACTTTTTGAGTATCAGCCCCGAGGCCCCTGGGGATATCCGCCTAAAATGCTACTTTTATGAGGGAAAACTCGCCAAAGGTGATAGTCAAAGCGCCTATCATGCCGCCCAATCTCTCTGGGTACATGGCGGCTCACGCCCCAAGGAATGTGATCCGCTCTTTAACGCTTGGATTAAAGCGGGTAAACGCACCCAAGAAGTGATCTGGGCACGCATGTTATTAAGCTTCGAGCAGGGTGAAACCAGCCTGCTGAGTTATTTATCGCAAAAGATCACCAGTCACAACCACGAGGCCAAACAATTGGTAGCGGTGTATAAAGATCCCAATAGCCTGCGCCATACCGAAAAGTTTGCAGGCAAACATCCCATCCAAGGGGATATCGTCGTGGCGGGATTAAAACGCCTCGCCCGTAAGGATCTTGAGCAGGCCATGCATTTGTATACCAAGTATCAAAAAGCCCGGCGCTTTACCCCAGCCCAAGAGCAGCCCCTGCAAAAGTACTTAGTCCGTCGTGTACTTATCGATCAAAATCTAGCCTTTAAAGATTTTGCCGATAACTTACTGCCCGAACTCAAAAGTGATGAGCTTATTGAGCGCCGGCTGCGCTGGGCTATCCGCCAGCAAGAAAATCACCAAATCGCCCGCTACCTCAATTTACTCAGCCCCGATGCCCTTGCCAAAGATCGTTGGCAATATTGGCTCTACCGTACCAATGCCAAACAAGCTCCCGAAAGCGCAACCAAGGCCCTCGCGGGAGTCAGTAATGAACGCAGTTTTTACGGTTTTATGGCATCTCAGCTACTCAATAAACCGATATCCCTTAAACAAAGCCCTGCACCGGTAATGGATAAAAACAGCCCAAAACTTGAGGATGACCTCGGTTTTGTCAGAGTACAGGAGCTTATCGCCCTCGACCGCTATTTTGATGCCCGCTATGAATGGATAGCCCTATTAAAACGGGTCGACAATCCACTGCGCGCTCGCTATGGCCGTTACGCCCACGATCAAGGCTGGTATGACTTGGGTGTCGAAGCCAGCATCCAAGGTAAATTATGGGATGACATTCCGCTGCGCTTTCCCATGGCCCATCAAAGCGGCTTTGAACGCGCCAGTAAAAAGCATAAGGTCAATATTGATGAAATTCGCGCCATCAGCCGCCGGGAAAGTGCCTTTTATCGCTATGCGACCTCAGGCGTTGGCGCCCGTGGTTTAATGCAAATTATGCCCGCAACGGCCAAGGCCACCGCCAAAAAGCATGGCGCCAACTATACCGATCCGAAGGATTTGTACCGCCCAGAGTTAAATGTCAATTTAGGCAGTGCTTACTATGCCCAACTGCTAAATGAATTTAACCAAAACCGCATACTGGCGACCGCCGCCTATAACGCCGGTCCCTCCCGTGTGCGCCGCTGGTTAGCCGAGTCCAACGGCAAACTCGATGCCATGGCCTTTGTGGAATCCATTCCGTTCACCGAAACTCGGGAATATGTGCAAGCCGTATTGAGTTACCGCTTGATTTATGAGGCGCAAAAACAAAAACCGCAACCACTGTTAAATCAAGCTGAACTTGATTTTAATTACTAACCCGAGCTTTAAGGGGCCGGTGTAACAGCGGCCCCTTACGATTGACGGTGTCGATGCGATTGTCGATGCGACACCGTCAGTGTGGAAGCGCCGCGCTGGCCGTCAGCCAACGCCGCCAACCCTGATTTAACCTTGGTGATATCAAGCACTGTGGTATGAAGAGCAGTCAATCCAGCGCCGTGAGATAACCCGTGCCGTCGAGTCAGCGTCACTTACCGACGATGCCGTTTATCCTTACAGCAGCGACACCCCTAACCGCGCGAGTTGAAGATGTTAAAGTTAATCCAGTCGAACCAAATGGAAGTTCTGAGCGCCCATTTAGCCGCATATTTGCGCCAGAACGTGACAAGCACGCAATTACTGCAAAGCGAGCATATTCTGGTGCAAAGCCCCGGGATGTCGACCTGGCTACGCCTTGAGATTGCCAAACAAAATGGCATCGCCGCCGCGCTGGAGTTTCCCTTGCCATCGAGCTTTATTTGGCAATTGTGTCACGATTTACTGCCCAATGTGCCAAAGGAAAATGCCTTTACCAAGCCAGCCATGACGTGGAAGCTGCTGCAGCTCCTGCCGCGACTGTTAGCCGACGATGCCTTTGGGCCTTTGCGTCACTATTTACTAACCGATCCCGAATTAGCGTTAGCCTCAGAGCCCGCGTTATCCCCAGCGCTCGATGCCGACGTCGCCACGGCATCCATGGCCGCCCACCATGCCTGCGCCCTCGGCTCCCATGATGTCGATCAGTTTAAGCTCTATCAACTGTGCGGGCAGATCGCTGATATCTTCGATCAATATTTAGTTTATCGCCCCGACTGGATGCTCGCCTGGGAGCAAAATGCCGCACCTGAGGACATTGCGCTAAGCCCTGAGCAAATGTGGCAACCCTTGCTGTGGCGCGCCCTTGTGGCCTTTAACCGCGATGAACTGCAACAGAGCCATTATCACCGAGCCAATCTTCACGCCGATTTAATCGCCCGTCTTCAGGATCCCAAGACCTGCCTTAGCGCATTGCCCAAACGCTTATTTGTGTTTGGGATCTCGTCAATGGCGCCGCAAACCCTTGAGGTACTTTATCATTTAGCGGGTAGGATCGATGTGGTCATTCTCAGCCTTAGCCCCTGCCAACATTACTGGGGGGATATTGTCGATCCCCGCCACCGCGCGCGGATGGCGTTGCAGTACGCCGGGAAGCGGCAATTAGCCGAGCAGTGGGAGGATAAACTGGAGGTGGGCAATCCGCTGCTCGCCAACAACGGTAAAATGGGCCGTGAGCTCCTAGATATGTTGCTTGAGCTGCCAAGCGAACACTGTGACTTTGGCCATGATATTTATCGTGAGCCCTGCGCGGATCCCAATCAGCCAAGCAGCCAAGCCACCCTGCTCCAAGGGGTACAATACGATATTTTAGAGATGCAAACCCTCGACCGGGTGCTCGGCCCCGATCTGGCGTTATATCAACACCCCCAAGGGCGGCGCAAGCTTAGGCCAGATGATGAATCCATCTGCATCGTCAGTTGCCACAGTCCGCTAAGGGAAGTCGAAACCCTGCACGATCACTTGCTCGAGCTCCTTGAGCGTGAACAGTTTGCAAGCAGCGAGTCTGCGCAATCACGTCATGCCACAGAGCGGCTCTTACCCAAAGACATTGTGGTGATGCTGCCCGACGTGGCCGCTTACGCGCCCTACATTGATGCCGTATTTGCCGCCAAGCAAGGCGCCGATTATATCCCTTATGCCATTAGCGATCGTGGTGCAGCGCAAGAATCGCCCTTAATTAACAGCTTTTTAAATTTACTCGCCATCAACCAGAGCCGGTTTGGTTTGACCGATATTTTGAGCATTTTAGAAGTCCCGGCCATTTTGCGCCGCTTTGGCCTCGATGATGATGAGTTGCAACTCATCCGCCGCTGGTTAGATGAAGCGGCCGTCCGCTGGGGGCGCGATCAACACAGTCGCCTAAAACAAGGGGTGCCGGCCTTTGAACAAAACTCTTGGGCCTTTGGGATCAAACGCTTAATTCTAGGTTATGCCTTCAGCGACGATGCCCCCCTCTATCAGGGCAGCTTAGTGGTTAGCGGGATTGAAGGCCAATCGGCCCAGGCCCTTGGCAAGTTGCTTAACTTTATTGAAGTACTCGATGACACCGCTCATACCTTCGATAAACCTCAACACGGCGCCGCCCGTTTGGCGGAGCTGCACGCGCTGCTTGACGCCTTCTACGCCCCAGATGAAGAGGAAAATGAGCAATTATTGGAAATTCGCAGCGCCATAGAGGCGCTGCAAACCGAACTTAGCGCCGCCAGCTGCGCCCAAACTGCGCCAGCCTTGCAGGCCTTGGCATCGATGTCTCTGGCGCAACCTCATCTTCAGCCAAGT
>NZ_JBOFMC010000402.1:0-2836 GCF_051658185.1 Shewanella sp.
GCTTACACCAGCGCTTATCGCTACTATAAAGATAATCCTGACACTGAAGAGGTGGAGCAAACGGTGTTTGACCGCTTATTGGTGGGCATGGCCAGCACCTATCCCGCCAGCGTCAGCGGCTATGTGACCGACTCTGCCGCCGCCGCGACGGCATTGGCCACTGGGGTAAAAACCTATAATGGCGCGGTTTCGGTCGATACCCAAAAACAACCGCTGCCCACCGTGCTTGAAAAAGCCAAAGCCCTTGGCCTCAGTACCGGCATTGCCGTGAGTTCGCAGATCAACCATGCCACGCCGGCCGCCTTTTTAGCCCACAATGACAGCCGTAAAAACTATGATGCGATTGCATTAAGTTATCTACAAACCAACGCGGATGTGTTTTTAGGCGGCGGACAAAAATACTTCCCCCCCGAATTGCTGGCACAGTTTACCGCTAAGGGTTACCAGCACATCACCCGTATTGAGGAGCTGGCTAGCATCCAGCAACCCAAGGTGTTGGGCTTATTTGCCGAGGTGCAATTACCTTGGGCGATTGATGAGCAAAACGATAAAAAACTCAGCACCTTAACCCAAAAGGCCCTGAGCTTACTGTCGCAAAATGAACAAGGATTTGTCCTATTAGTGGAGGGCAGCCTCATTGACTGGGCAGGACATAATAACGATGTCGCCACCGCGATGGCTGAAATCAATGAATTTTCTAATGCCATTGAAGTGGTTGAACAATTTGTCCGTCAGCATCCAGATACCCTGATGGTGATCACCGCCGATCACAGCACCGGTGGCCTATCGATTGGCGCCGATAGCAACTACAATTGGGAGCCGAAAATTTTACGCAATATCTTGGCAAGCCCAGACACCTTAGCCTTAGCCGCTATCAGTGGTGAGGCATGGCAGGCCGATCTCGCCCGCGGTTTAGGCTTTGAGTTAAGCGCACAAGAGCTTAACCAATTAACCCCCGCCCGCAGCGAAGGCGCCGAAGCGATGGCGAGCGCCATTCGCCAAATTATCGATAAACGCAGCAACACTGGCTGGACAACCTCTGGCCATACCGGTACTGATGTGCAGGTTTTTGCCACAGGGCCTGCCGCCGAGCTCTTTATCGGCCACCAAGACAATACCGATATCGCCAATAAAATCTTTAGCTTATTACCTAAATCTAAAAAGCCCAAAAGCTAACCGCTAACCTTGGCTCCTGATAAAGCCAGCACTTTGATAAAGGCAGCACCATAACGTGGCTGCCTTTTTTATTGGACGCATCAACTCAAGGATAACCGCCCTCGCACCGTTAGCCTTTTGGCCGGCGAGTCCCGTTAACCGCTAACGCTTTGCTAGGGCTCAAAGCGTTAGCAAGGCTCGCCAAGCGCCGCGACCCCGCTCGCAGACAGCGCACTGAACTCCCAGAGAATCAGGTAACAAACTGGCCGAGGGGCAAATAACAGGTATAATGCCCCCATTTAGCCTATCGGGGCCTGTCATGGTGTTAACCAATCCTTCGCAAGTTATCCTTCGCAATCAAGACTGCCTAAACCAACACAAGGTGTTAGTGCTCAACCACGAAGCCGATCTGCTGCCCAAAGCCTTGCTCGATGTGGCAACCTCGGTTGATGCGCTTGCCTTAGATTATCACCACCACCTGCAGCTCGCGCCGCAAGCGGGCCCGCGGCTTCATTGTTATTTTGGGCATACGCTGCCCCAACAAGACCCGCAGCCCGAGGCGCAATACGACTCGGTAATTATCTATTTCCCCAAGGCCAAAAACCTTGCGCCCTATCTGTTTAACCTCGCGGCAAACTACCTTAAGCCAACGGGCCAATTGTTAGTGGTGGGCGAAAACAAAGGCGGGATTAAATCCTTAGTTAAGCTGCTGCCAGACTATTTTTCGACCGGAATCAAACTCGATAACGCTCGCCACTGCTTACTGTTTGCCAGCCAGCTTGTCGGCGTTGCCCCACCGCTCAAGCTCAGCGATTGGCTGAGCCAATATCAACTGGCCACCCCTCAAGGGGAAATCACCATCTGTAATTTGGTCGGGGTATTTAGTGAAAAACGCTTAGATCTTGGCACCGAATTATTGCTCTCACACTTACCGACCTTCAGTGGCAGAGTGCTCGATTTTGGCTGCGGCGCGGGAGTGATTGCCGCCGCACTGCTCAAGGCTCAGCCGAGTTTAGCCCTTGAATGCGTGGATATTAATGCCATGGCGCTGGCCTCATGCGAGCTTACCCTCGCGGCCAACGGCATGACCGCCAAGGTTTACCCGTCCGATGGCCTGGCGCAAACGACCGGGCAATTTAACGGCATTATCTCTAATCCGCCGTTTCACGATGGTCTTGCCAGCACCACCAGCATTGCCCAGCGTTTTGTCATCGATAGCGCTAAGCAATTAAAACATAATGGCATTTGGCAAATCGTCGCCAATCGTCATCTCCCCTATTCCGATATCATCGCCGCACAATTTGGGCAATTACAGGTACCGGCGGATAACAACAAATACAAGCTGTACTATTTTCAGCAAGCATAAGCCTTTTACTGCCATTCAAGCACGCCTTTGTCTTGCCCCGCGAGTGAGCAGTACTCCAGCATAACCGTATTTGCGGCGCCCGCTTAACCGTTCCAGCACCTTGCTGGGACGGGCTAAACGATTGTGTTTGCGGTAGCGGTAACTGTAGCTTAGCCGCGCTGAAGCACAGGCTCACCACTCATCATCTAACTCAGAATCTGACACCAACATAAACACTTATCGCTTATCGGCGAGCCACTCATACAACGAACTTAGGCTTAACACTTAGGCTCAAAAGGTTAAGCGCTGAAAGCCACATCACTAAAATAACATCGC
>NZ_JBOFMC010000403.1:0-5420 GCF_051658185.1 Shewanella sp.
TTTGTGGGTGTGCTCGGGGATTTCACCGAGGGGCTCTATGTGCAATAGGCTGGCACGGGTATTCATTTCATCGAGATCGCAGCGCATTCGACTGACTTTGCCGAGCTGCTGCCATGGGCGGTTATGGAGTTTTTTAAAGGCTGCAGGAAGGTAATACTCTTGTTTTTTTAACTTGATAGAAATGGGCTTATTGCTCGGCGCTTCACTTAAGGTTGGCTGAGCAAAAATGTGTTCTAGCATGTGTTCGAGCGGCGCTGGGATTGAAGACGCTTGAGCGCTGGCTCCTCGGCTGGCGGCATTGTCATTGTCTGTCTTTGGGGAAAATGCTGAGAATGACGACATGGGCGCAAGATGAAAGGCGGCACGGGCCGCTTGCTCAGTGTAGGCGGTTAATGCTGTTTGGCATTGTTCGCACAGTTCACAATGGGCCGAAATGGCAATAGACATGGATAAGGCTAATTCTCCATTGGCATGGGCAAGGAGTAAGCTGTCATGGGGATGATGGTTAATCATGTTGTGTCTCCAAAAAGCTTTTTAGCTTTTCTAGTCCCAATCTGAGGCGTGATTTAATGGTACCTATAGGCACTTTGAGTGCATCGGCCAGTTCTTGCTGTGTCAGTTCTTGTAGATAGATCCCTTGAACGACTTGGCGTTGGGCAAGGGGGAGGGCGTTTACATGCTGCAGCAACTTTGTGGTGAACTTATGATCTGTTTGCAAATCCTGGGTCATACTGCTCTCGCACAGTGGCCACAAGTCATCGCCGAAGGTGTCTTCTTTGTTATGTTGGACCCGCCTTAACATATCAAAACATTGGTTGCGCATGACGGTGAAAACCCAAGTGGTGACGGAACCTTTATCTGCATTGTACAAATGGGCTTTGGTCCAAACGTTGGTCATGGTTTCTTGCACGAGATCCATGGCAAGTCCCTGTTGGTGTAGCCGTTGCATGCCAAAAGCCCGGACTTTGGGCATAAAGTGACAAAATAAAAGGCGAAATGCCTCTTTATCTTGATGATTAGCGACCTTGAGCATCAATGTGGCTAACTGCTCTTCCTGTGGGGCCGCGCCATCCTGGTGAGGGAGATTGTTTTCCATAGCCGAGTCTGAAAGGGACTGTATGGCCCTATGATACCGATTTTGCCGACTGGGTGATTGCATATTTTCCATTATTTTTACTCTTAATCTGAGGGGATAACCCATGAAAAGAGACCATCGAGTACCAATCATCAGCCGTGGGCTAGGGGGTGACCCGAATGCAGGGCAATACGTTGTCACTTGGCTAAAAGATCACTCAAGGTTTATTTAATATGGCGCGCAGAAAATCCCGGGCAATTAGATGATCCTGTGTATTTATGCACGCATATTTGTCGGTCGGCGCGATGGGAAGGATCTCTAACCATCGCTGGCAAACCCAAGCAATATCATTAAATTGCTGTTTTTGATAATGCTGCAAGTGTTTGGGATATTGGCTAAAAATAGTGTGTAGCATATCGCTCAGATAGCGATCATTAGGGGTGATTGGCGCCCTAGGCCAGTTGTCGAGCAAGGTGACCTCGCCGTATTTTAGCCCATCGCTTTCACTCACAAATTGTTTGAGCTCAAAGCGCTGTATACCTTGGACTAGAATGCCGAGCATGCCATCGGCTAAGGTTTCAAAATCAATAATATGGGCCAAGGTGCCAATGGGTTGAATGAGATTACTTTGTTGCTCTAGCATGCATAGGCCAAATCCTTGGGCAGATTTTAAGGATTCTGCGACGAGGCGTTTATATCGCGGTTCAAAAATCCTAAGTTGGGTAAAGCCCTCAGGCAATAAACAAATCGGCAAGGGAAACAGCGGTAATTTCATAGGTGCCTCGAATGAACTGATGTGTTTATCATTACGTATCATTACCTGAGTTTGATCAATGCAATCAACCGTTCCTTTAAGAGGCAAATATGAAGTTAAATGCATTTGAAAAACGTGTGGTACAACATCCACTGCGCGTGTGGCTGCAACATAAGATTGAAGCGCCTTTATTGATGTCCATGCTGCCTAAGCCGATGGCGAGTTTTCAGCATGCGCTGGAGATTGGTTGTGGTTTTGGTCAGGGTATTGAGGTGATCCGAGCGCATTTTGGTGCTGAGCGGGTGACTGCGGTGGATCTTGATATCGACATGGTCGCCGCAGCGAAAGCGCGCTGGCATCAGGATGCTCGCGCGTTACCGGGCATCAATTTTAGCGTGGCCGATGGCTGTCAATTACCCTTTGCCACGGCGCAATTTGATATAGTGTTTAACTTTGCGGTGTTTCACCATATCCCCGATTGGCAAGTGGCGGTGGCAGAAGTGGTGAGGGTGCTTAAACCTGGAGGTTTTTTTGTCATTGAAGATTTATACCGTTTAGCGATTTGTAACCCCTTGAGCCGGCGTTTATTTGACCATCCTCAACATAACCGATTTACTCATATTATGTTACTTGATGCCCTCGAACAGGCAGGTTTTAGCATCATATGTCAGCGCAATCTGCTCAATCTTGCCGGCATGATACTTGCCCAAAAACCGTGTGAGGTGAGGCCCCACGGGCTTATCCCGCTGGCGGCATAATGTGGAGTGATATGGCTAGCAGGTACACACTTAAAGCGGAATACATTGAGTGCTATAACATCGCGCAATATTGCTGCTTGAGCATAAACTGCATATAAGCTATTCAGCGCAGAGGAAATTATTTACATAAAATCGACACATCGCATAGTTATCCTTGGTTTTTTTCCGGTATAATTTGGCCTCATCTTTTACTATGTAACTAAGTGATACCCGCCTGAGTGGAGCCCTCGGATTATGACAAATATACTCACAACGGTCGATCAGCGAACGAAGTTGGTAGGTGAAAATCGCCTCGAGTTGCTGCTTTTTCGGATTAATTCCACTCAGTTATTTGCGATAAATGTTTTTAAAGTCAAAGAAGTCGTGAAATTACCGGCACTCAATGCTCTGCCTGGTTGCCATCCACATATTTGCGGGGTGGCCAATATTCGAGGGATGTCGATTCCGGTGATTGATTTACGCGCGGCAATTGGCTTTAAACCGGTCCCGCCTGCCGAGGACGCCAATATGATCATTACGGAATATAATCGCAGTGTTCAAGGTTTTTTGGTGGGTAAAGTCGAGCATATTATTAATATGACGTGGAGTGATATTTTGCCGCCGCCGAAAACGGCGGGTCGACATAATTATCTCACGGCCATTACGCGTATAGAGTATCAGGGGCAATCGCAATTAGTTTCCATTATTGATGTGGAAAAGGTATTAGCGGAAATTATTCATTACGATGTCACGCTATCCGAGGGCGTACTCGATGAAGATCTCTTACAGCAAATGCACGGCCGTAAAATATTGATTGTTGATGATTCATCCACCGCCAGACGGCAAGTGCGCGATACATTATCTCCCTTGGGCATAGAAATTATTGAGGCCTCCGATGGCTTGCAAGCCTTGCAGTTATTGCAGCAATGGCGAGATCAGGGCAAGAAAGTCAGTGAAGAATTATTAATGATGATCACCGATGCCGAAATGCCCGAAATGGACGGTTACCGCTTAACTTATGAAGTGCGTAGCGATAACGCTATGGCGGATTTATTTATCACCTTAAATACCTCGCTCAGCGGCAGCTTTAATCATGCGATGGTTGAAAAAGTCGGCTGCGACCGGTTTATTTCTAAATTTCAACCTGATTTACTGGTGGATATTGTGCAGCAAAGAGTAAGACAATTGCTGTAATACAGTTGCTGTTGTTTTACTGTTCGCTGGTCTAAATCTTGTTTGCGGCATTAGTCGCACTGAGTTGCATTAGGATTAGTATTGTGGCGTTTGCTGCATTAGTTGCATTTGCCGCAGTAGCCCCGTGAGTGGTGTTTGTGACGGGGCGAGTTTGGGTCGCGGTGTCAGCACTTAACGATCGTTGGCTAATTCTTCCTGAAGTTCGGCTAAAATGTGGCGTTTTAGTTCTTTGGTTGCCGCAATATGGATACGCGCGAGCCTGAGGGCATAACTAAATCGTGCCTTGCCGACTACGCTGACGAGCTTTGCCAAAAATGTCTTATCTACGCTAAATTGGCTACTGAAGTAATCGATGGCGGCTTGCACAGAGCTGTAGCGAATGCCATTAAACTCAAAGTCTAAGTGATGTCCTTGATCTTCAATTGCGATCCCGTCGAGCATAATGGGCCAAGCTGGCGCATTGATCCGCTCGCGGGCAATTTGGTACATCATCCACGCGCTTTGCTTAAATCCTTCAAAGACCTTACAAGAAAACTCCGACTCTGCCAGTTCTGCCTGCGTCCAATTGATGCCTATCGCCAGATGTTTGGCATAAATGCGCATCAGGGCATCTTTTACTGCCATGCGGCAATCCCAAATGGAAGTCAGTAGGTGCTGCTTGGCGAGTTTGCCGCATTCACTACAGGAAGGGACCGCTAGGGAAGGGTGAGGGCTATGGGGTTGGCTGTGATAGTCAAAATACTGATCACAGGGTTCACCACAAAACCAGCAGGTGTGGCGCTTATCGAAGGGGATATCAATCCGTGGAATCGCATTCGCTGGCATGGCAATCAGTGGTAGAGCGCTAGGTGGTATAAAGGTGGAATTTTTGGCATCAAGGGTGGTGTGCGTCCAACCTTGATGCCATTGCGCAGAAGATCTTACACTTCTTCAACATCCACTAATTCTTTGGCGAGAATGATAGGATCAATCTCTAAGCATTCTTCATCGGTCTGCCAATCGACACCGATCAACACGCCATCGTCATTAAAATCTGATACCCAGTATTCTAAAAACTCTTCGAGTGAAATAGCCACAGCTTGGTAATCATGCCATTCGTCGCTGCAATGGGACTTAGCGGCTTGTTCGCTTGACCATAATGGCATCACATCGGTGTCTTCAAACTCACTGGAGTCGCATACGACCCAGCCTTCACCAGTTTCATCCATTAGGCCCCAAAGAGTCTGATGTTGTTTTACGTTTTCGATAAAGCCAGCTAAAGCCGCATTGATTTCAGTCATGATAGGTCTCTTTGATGTGTGCCGTTAATGGCCCCATTATACGGTAACATTGACAGAGTCCAAGGGATTCTTTGTGGGCAGCTTGCTTGTGTTGTTTAACTGAGCAATAGCGGAAGGGATCTTAGTATTTGTCGGCCGTGGGATAGTGTAAACTGGTGCAAGCGTACCGTTGAGGATAATACTGCGAAATGACAGCGTTTGGCTTGTTACCGCTCCTGATTGCCGCTGCAGTTTGCAGCACCACAGTGGTGAGGCTTGAGAGTTTACGTCATGATATTCCTCGGGAATGTGCTATTTAGTACTCAGCTATATTGTGGTCTTTGCCTTTTGTGGTGGGTTGCTCCATCACCGTATGTGTAACGCAGCCGACGTTGGTCTCG
>NZ_JBOFMC010000404.1:0-3386 GCF_051658185.1 Shewanella sp.
ATGTTATCGATAACTGCGGGTGTCATTACCTATCCGATTAACTGTCTAACGCTTTATATTTTAACTGTATTTTACTATGTAGTTTCGTGGTGGCGCTGTGGTAGAACTGTGGTAGAGCTTGCCCTGTCGCATGTCATTGCCGCTGGGGCAGGCTCTTTACCTATGATGTTTGTCTTGCTTTAAGGTTGCGAGCTTATTGGTAACTTTCTTTAATCGAGTGGAATTTTTCAATAAATTCATCACTCGCTAAATCGTTGGCCGATACGGGCAAACCGCGGGCCGCAAAAACATCAAGACGCTGGGTTAATTCGGTTCCGGCCCGCAACTCTCCGCTATAAAATGCTGCGGCGCGGATAAAGTCTAGATAGCCCACCTTTTCAGGAAGATAAGGTAAATCTGCCCAACGCTCAACTACTTCCATCACGTCTGGGGCAAAATCCCAACTTTTTAACACGGCACGCCCAAGTGGTCCTTGCAGTTTACGTACTAGCGCGCGCAATTGATCAATCCGGCTAAACAGCGCTGGATGAGCCTCGGCCTCGGTGAGAACCGGTAGGGCGCCAATATTGTGCACTAATCCGGCGAGCGTTAACGTGTCAAGGTTAAGGCCATTGCCCGGTACGCGTTTATGGTAGATTTGTAGCATGGCGCAGGCGGCCGCAGTCACATCAATAGAGGTGCGCCACACCTCATCCATGACTTCCCATACCATTTCATTGGTTGAAATAAATAATTGCTCCATCGCGACCGAGGTGGCAATGCTCTTGATTTGGGTTAACCCAATGCGCGAGACGGCGCTATTAATACTTTCGGCAGGAATGCCGCGGCTATAGAGCGCGCTATTGGCGACTTTAATGATCCTCGCCGATATCGCGGCGTCTTGGCTGATGACTTCGGCGACCTGTTTAAGACTGGCATCATTTCGGCTGACCACTTCCTGAACGCGCATCGCCACCTCGGGTAAGGTGGGCAGCACTAAGGCATCCTCTTTGAGTTTTTTTAATAGGCCGACTAACAACAGATGTTCGGTAGACATCTTGACTCCCATCAATCTTCAAACATACACATATAATTGTGGGAGTATATCAGTTGGTTGGCGCTTTTTGGTGAGAAAAAAGTGATTTAGGTTAACAATCGGTGTTATTGGTGTCGCTAGTGTTGCGGGTGTTGCTTGTGCTGGTGATTAGGGGGGGCTTTACGGGTGAGTATCCCCGCAAAAGGAGGCAAGCCTGCTATAGTCAGTTGTCAGGTGCAGAGGGGAAGTTAGCGTGTATTATGTTAGCGCGCCTCATGCCCGCGATGTTGTGCTCGGCGTCACCTATGCCCGTGCGCCCTTAGGCAATTGATGGCTATTTGCATAACCCTAGGAGCATTGTGTAAAATGCCGCCCCGCGCATTGCGCCCGTGTACTTTAACCAATTCGAGAATCATTATGTTTAAACCTGAGCTACTGTCTCCTGCTGGGACGCTGAAAAACATGCGTTACGCCTTTGCCTATGGGGCAGATGCCGTTTATGCCGGTCAGCCAAGATATAGCTTAAGGGTACGTAATAACGACTTTAAGATGGAAAATCTCGCCACCGGGATTGAAGAGGCTCATGCACTGGGCAAAAAATTATATGTGGTGAGCAACATTGCGCCGCATAATGCCAAATTAAAAACCTATATCAAGGATATGGAGCCTGTGGTGGCCATGCGCCCCGATGCCTTGATTATGTCCGATCCCGGCTTGATCATGATGGTGCGCGAAGCCTTCCCTGATCAAGTGGTGCATCTTTCTGTCCAAGCGAATGCGATTAACTGGGCTTCGGTCAAATTTTGGCAAAGCCAAGGGATTAAGCGGGTGATCCTGTCGCGGGAATTGTCCTTAGATGAAATTGAAGAAATTCGTCAACGCTGCCCAGACATTGAACTTGAGGTCTTTGTTCATGGGGCGCTGTGCATGGCGTATTCGGGCCGTTGTTTACTCTCGGGATATATCAATAAGCGCGATCCGAACCAAGGCACTTGCACCAACGCGTGCCGCTGGAAATACGACGTGCACGAAGCGCAGCAAACCGATAGCGGCGACATTATCGCGACCCCGAATGCGGTGCAAATCGAAACGCCGACCACCTTAGGTGCCGGCGCGCCCACAGATCAAATCTTCCTGCTACAGGAAGCCAATCGTCCCGGCGAATACATGCCAGCCTTTGAGGATGAGCATGGTACTTATATCATGAATTCCAAAGATCTGCGTGCCATTCAACACGTTGAACGTCTGACCAAAATGGGCATCGATTCCCTTAAAATCGAAGGACGGACCAAGTCGTTTTATTACGTGGCGCGTACTGCGCAGCTTTACCGTCAAGCCATTGAGGATGCTGTAGCGGGTAAGGATTTTGACCGCAGCCTGATGAATCAATTAGAAGGCTTGGCGCACCGCGGCTATACCGAAGGTTTCTTGCGGCGCCATGTGCATGATGAATATCAAAATTACGATTACGGTTATTCTGTCAGTGACACTCAACAGTTTGTTGGTGAGTTAACGGGCAACCGCAATCTGGCGGGCCTTGCCGAAATTGACGTGAAAAATAAATTCTCGGTCGGCGACAGTGTGGAGTTGATGACACCTCAGGGGAATATGAATCTGACGATTGCCCACCTTGAGGATCGTAAGGCGCAGGCCGTTGCCGCAGGTTTAGGTTCAGGGCACACGGTTTATCTGCCTGTTCCTAAAGAAGTGGATTTAAGTCACGGCATTTTATTGCGTAACTTGCCCCAAGGGCAGGATACGCGTAACCCACATGAAATAGGCTAAGTCCATGGCGTTATTGATCGACGACAGTTGTATCAACTGCGATATGTGTGAGCCTGAGTGTCCAAATCAGGCCATCACAATGGGGGAAGAGATCTATGAAATCGACCCAGACCGTTGCACTGAATGTGTGGGTCATTATGACAAACCCACCTGTGTGTCCGTTTGCCCGATTGATTGTATTGCTCCCGATCCGCATCACATCGAGTCTCAGGATGAACTCTTAGTTAAATTTGCGATCCTTACGCAAAAAAGCTAAGCATGCGCCAAGGGACAAGCGCAGCGAATGTGGTTATTTTGCGATCATTGCGTGGTCATTTTGCGGTCATGGTGGAGACGGTTTTGTAAACCATGACCTCATCGAGAGTGGCGCCACACACGACAACACTTTGATGTACAACATTTGCCATTTGCACGCGCAAAACGGTATTGACAAAAAGCGATATTGACCAAAAAACGGTATAGAACAAAAACGATATAGAACAAAAGCCCCGAGGCTATCCGCATCGGGGCTTTTGCGTACTTGGGCGCGTTGAGGTTTCGACATTCTATGTGATGACTTTGGCAAGTTCGCGTGCGTGAAGCGAGA
>NZ_JBOFMC010000405.1:0-16588 GCF_051658185.1 Shewanella sp.
TAAGTCCGTTATCACATGCTCAGTTCCAAGACTGCTGGTAAGCGTGATGGCGCTAGCCGAACTGTCTGCCGCTACCGCCACAATCAGTAAAGGCACATCGACCACTGCCACTTGGATGGTTTCCACCGGCGTTATTAAAAAATGGTCGCCATCAATGCAATGCAAAATGCTGGCAAACAACTTAGCAAAACGTGTGGGGAGAGGAGCGCCCTGATAGTACCATTGCCCGCTTGCGTGAATAGCAAACAAGGGTTCGCCCTGCCCCTGTGCCCCTGGACCGCTAAAAATGGGCTCAAGGTTAGCCTCGCGTTTGTCAATTAACTGCGCAAGGGTTTCTAGCGGATGTTGCCTTACGTTTTCCATCACCGACTCCTTTCTCAGCTTCACCCTTTATCCACAACAGTCCTTTCTCAACACCTGCGCACTATCATAAAGAGCGCACGATCATAAAAAGCGCTTTATCATAAACCGCGTTTTTAACGCCGCAGTCTTGCAAAAAACTGCTTATTATCAATATGGTTGCACTTGATTTAACGCTCTAGCTTGAGTGATTGAAGGCTTAAGCGAATGGCTAGCCCTACTGTCATCACTGTCATCACTGTCATCACTGTCATCACTGTCAATATTAGATTAGGCAATGTTATCGCGTGCGAAGTTGCCTACCTTGCTAAATTTACCCTAAACGCCATAGTCTCCCTGTGTCGAGCCTTTATCCTACGGTTAACACATAACCGTAGGAGCCGCCATTTGTCTAGTCATAACGTGGCAATTTAGGCTTTTGCCAATTCGAGTAATGCTTCAAGTGGATGCTTAGGCTTAAAACCCGCAAATCGCTTCACTTGGCTACGACAAGAATAGCCTGAAACCAGTATCTGCTGTTTATCTAACTTTGCTAAGGTGTGCTGCCACGACATTTCAAACAGCGCTTGAGAGCGTTCAAGATTCTCCGCCTCGTGGCCGTAGGTGCCCGCCATACCGCAACAGCCAAGATTCATAGCCGATAACTTAGCACCAAAGTGCGCAAAAATTTGAGTCCATTCGTTGGCCGTATTAGGCTTGGCAGTAGACTCTGTGCAATGGCTAAACCAAGTATATTGCTTATCTTGCATGGTTTTAGCGGGAATATCCTTCAGTATGTCGAGTAACCATTCGTTGGCAAGTTTCACCTCAAAGGCGCCACGTTTGCCGCGCAATATTTCTTTATATTCATCGCGATAACATAAAACCAAGGCGGGATCGATGCCCACCATCGGCATGCCGAGCTGATGCACTTGATTTAAAAAATCGGCACTCGATTGCGCAGTGCGCGCAAACTTATCCAAAAATCCTTTGATATGAGTGGGTTTACCATTGGGCTTAAAAGGTAAGAGCACAGGTTTTAGCCCTAAGATTTCGATCAATTGAATAAATCGCAGCACCAAGCCCGCATCGTAAAACGTATTGAAGGGATCTTGCACCACGAGCACAAACTGCTGCCGTTCCTCAGCTGGAATCGCCTGCAATGCCGCCAAATCATAACCTCGGCACGCGTGGCCATCGAGGCGCTGCTTTAACGTGGGGACAGATAACGCGGGCGCATCCACATAGCCGATGGCGTGTTTAATCACCCATTGGCTCACGGGGTTTTGCGAAGCAAAATTGGTTAAACGCGGCACCTTCGCCATCAACGGCAGAGAGTCTTCAATCCCTGCCACGAGGTAATCCTTAGCGGGCCTTAAGTAGCGCTGATAATAAATATTAAAAAACTGCGCCCTGAACTTAGGCACATCGACTTTAACCGGACATTGTCCCGAGCAGGCTTTACAGGCCAAACAACCTTTAAGTGACGCCATAACCTCATGGGAATAGTCATAATCACGCTTGGCATTAAGGGTATTTTGCATGCGCTGTAACATACCCAGGGGCTTAGCCTGGGCAAGGGCGTTAACATCAACCCCTTCCGCTTCGAGCAGTCTTAACCATTCGCGCATCAACCCGGCTCGGCCCTTGGGCGACTGCACTCGGTCGCCCGTGACTTTGAATGAGGGACACATTGGCGAGTAACTGCTGTAATTAAAGCACAGACCATTACCGTTGCAGTTCATGACATCGGGATAGGCATCGCGCACTTCCACAGGGATTTGCCTATCAAACTGCCCGCGTTTCGTGCTATCGACAGTGTAACGCAGCGCACCAACGCTTTTGGGTGCGACTAATTTGCCCGGATTGAGCCGATTGGCGGGATCAAATAACCCTTTGATATCCTGCAACACGCCATAAAGTTCATCGCCAAATACCGCCGGGCCGTATTCACCACGCACGCCTTTACCATGCTCGCCCCACATCAGGCCACCGTACTTAAGCGTTAAGGCCGCGACTTGATCGGAAATCACCCTCAGCAGTTTTTCATCTGCAACATCACACATATCGAGGGCCGGCCTGACATGTAACACGCCCGCATCCACATGGCCAAACATGCCATATTGCAACTTGTGGCTGTCGAGCAGTGCGCGAAACTCCATAATAAAATCTGCTAATTTTTCGGGCGGCACGGCGGTATCTTCAGCAAACGCAATCGGTTTACGACGCCCTTTGGTGGCACCGAGTAACCCGACGGCCTTTTTACGCATACCGTAAATTTTCTCAATACTGGCCTTATCTTGGGTCACTTGATAACCGACCACACCACACTCACCGCGGGTAATTTGCTCGGTCAACACCGCCTCAAGACTCGCAAGCTTCTGCTCAACCTCGACCGTATCACCGGCAAACTCGACCATATTGAGGCCATCAATCGTTTTACCCGGCACGTCCTGAATAAGATCGGCCACCGAGTGCCACACAATGTCTTCACGGGCCAGATTAAGCACCTTTGAATCAACGGTTTCAACCACAGTTGCCCGCGCGGCCACTAACGATGGCGCATGACGCAGTGCTGATTGAAAGGAGTCATACTTAATATTCACCATTGCGCGCGCAGTCGGCAGCGGCGTGATATTGAGTGTGGCTTCAGTAACAACGGCAAGCGTACCCTCTGAACCAGTCAATATCCGCGAGAGATCAAACTGCGTTAAGCCCGCATTCCAGACATGTTTTAAGTCGTATCCGGTTAAGAAACGGTTTAACTTAGGGAATTGTTTTTCAATCAGTTCTCGTTTGTCACGGCAAACTTGGGCAATGGATGAAATCAGTTTTTGTCCAAGCGGATTATCACTCACCTGTTCGGGATCACATAACAGCCTTGCATCCAAGGGATGGGTATCGAGCACACTGCCATCAATTAATACACTACGCAGTGCCAGCACATGGTCTGAGGTTTTACCGTACACTAAAGAGCCCGCGCCTGAGGCGTCGGTGTTGATCATGCCACCAATCGTGGCGCGATTAGAGGTCGATAAATCCGGACTGAAAAAATAACCGTGTGGCCGCAGCGCATCATTAAGCGCGTCTTTGACTACGCCCGCCTCCACCCGCACCCAGCCTTGCTCAGGATTGACTTCCAGCACTCGGTTCATATAACGGGACACATCGAGGATCACGCCGTGGGTCAACGACTGACCATTGGTGCCCGTCCCGCCGCCTCTGGCACTAAAGGTCACACCAACAAACTCAGCTTTGGCAGCAAGCGTAAGTGCTATCTCAATATCCTGTTGATGCTTGGGATAAAGTACCGCTTGGGGCAAAAATTGATACACCGAGTTATCGGTCGCCTGCACTAAGCGCGCACTGTAGCGCTTATCGATGTCACCGGCATAGGCACTTTGCGCTAAGGCATCAAGGTACGCCAGATAGACAGGTTCTAGGGTTTGTTGATGTGATAACAGAGGTAACATGAGCAGCTTCAGTCAATTATTGTTATGCGGCCCATTATAAACAAAAAAAAGCCGCTAAAAAGCGGCTTTTTTAACACCTTTGTAAAATGGCTAATCCGATTACGCGTGTTCTTCGGCTAAATATAACCAAGTATCAATTACGGTATCAGGGTTTAACGATACGGTATCGATGCCTTGCTCCACTAACCAAGCGGCAAAATCAGCGTGATCTGAAGGTCCTTGACCACAGATCCCGATGTAAGCACCTTTCGCCTTAGCCGCTTTAATGGCCATAGACAGCAGGATCTTCACGGCTTCATTACGCTCATCGAACAAGTGGCTGATGATGCCGGAGTCACGGTCAAGACCAAGTGTTAACTGCGTTAAATCGTTTGAGCCGATAGAGAAACCATCGAAGTGCTCAAGGAACTGATCTGCTAATAATGCGTTAGACGGTACTTCACACATCATGATGACGCGCAGACCATCTTTACCACGCTCTAAGCCTTGTTCTTTAAGCAGTTCAACCACTTGTTCCGCTTCTTTTACAGTACGAACGAAGGGGATCATCACTTCAACGTTTTTCAAGCCCATGTCGTTACGAACGCGTTTAATCGCTTCACACTCTAGCGCGAAACAATCGCGGAAGGATTCGGAGATATAACGGCTGGCGCCACGGAAGCCGAGCATTGGGTTTTCTTCTTCTGGCTCGTAACGGTCACCACCGACTAAGTTCGCGTATTCGTTAGACTTAAAGTCTGACATACGTACGATCACTTTCTTCGGATAGAAGGCCGAACCGATAGACGCGATACCTTCAACCAAACGGGCAACGTAGAACTCAACGGGTGACTCGTAACCAGCGATCATCTCGTTGATTTCTTGCTGCAGCGCGGCATCTTGCTGATTAAATTCAAGCAGTGCTTTCGGGTGAATACCGATCATGCGGTTGATGATGAACTCTAAACGCGCTAAACCGACACCTTCGTTAGGTAAACGGGCAAAGTCGAAGGCGCGATCGGGGTTACCCACGTTCATCATGATCTTCATTGGTAACGATGGCAGTGAATCAACGCGGTTTGAAATCACTTCAAACTCTTGTTTACCTTCGTAGATGAAACCAGTATCACCTTCGGCACAAGAGACCGTCACCCATTGACCATTTTTGATACGGTCAGTCACGTCACCACAACCGACAACAGCAGGTACACCTAATTCACGGGCGATAATCGCCGCGTGACAGGTACGACCGCCACGGTTAGTCACGATGGCGCTGGCGCGCTTCATGATCGGTTCCCAATCTGGGTCGGTCATGTCAGTCACTAACACATCGCCGGGTTGGATTTGATCCATATCCGCGATAGACGTTAATACCTTAGCGATACCTGAACCGACTTTATGGCCAATTGCACGACCTTCAGAGATCACCGCGCCACGGCTCTTTAAGTGGTAACGTTCAATCAATTGTACGTCTTCACGGCTACGAACCGTTTCTGGACGGGCTTGAACGATATACAGTTTGCCGTCGTTACCGTCTTTGGCCCATTCGATATCCATTGGACGGCCATAGTGCTTTTCAATCACCATGGCTTGTTTAGCCAACTCCATCACTTCTGCATCATTGATGGAGAATTGACGACGTTTGTCAGCAGCAACATCTTCAATTTTAACTTGTTTGCCGTGAGCAGCATCATCGGAATATACCATCTGGATGAGCTTGCTACCGATATTACGGCGCACAACAGCTTGATGGCCTTGAGATAAAATCGGTTTGTGAACATAAAATTCGTCAGGGTTTACCGCACCTTGCACGACCATTTCACCCAGACCAAAAGATGAGGTAATAAACACCACATCGTTATTGCCTGATTCTGTGTCCATGGTGAACATCACGCCTGATGCTGCTTTGTCTGAACGAACCATACGTTGTACGCCGGCAGACAGGGCAACACCATGATGCTCATAACCTTGGTGAACACGGTATGAAATCGCACGGTCGTTAAACAGTGACGCAAACACGTGCTTAATCGCCACCAGTACTGAGTCAAATCCTTTCACGTTTAAGAAGGTTTCTTGCTGACCAGCAAAAGAAGCATCGGGCATATCTTCTGCCGTCGCAGAAGAGCGCACCGCAAATGAGGCTTCGCTCGTTTCAGCGGCAAGTTTATCGTAAGCTTCACGAATGGCTTGCTCTAACGCTGGTTGGAATGGGGTTTCAATCACCCATTGTCTGATCTGTGCACCTACTTTTGCCAGTGCATTGACATCATCTACATCCAGTGTTGCTAGAATGTCATAAATCTTCTGGTTTACTCCACTTTGCTCAAGGAACTCATTGAACGCAAAAGAAGTAGTCGCAAATCCGCCAGGTACTTGAACACCGGCATTAGCTAGATTGCTGATCATCTCGCCAAGGGAAGCATTCTTACCGCCAACCAAGTTGACGTCACCCATGCCTAATTCTTGATACCAGAGTACGTATTGCTGCACAGTTCTATCTCCGCAAGTTTATTTCAGTGGCCCCTTCACACCAGGGCAGCGGCATTTTACACTCCCGCAGAAGCAGCGTAAATCTATAATTTTATTTGTAATTTTATTACTACAAGAGGTCAGTATGGCACCAAAGGTATTTTATATTTCAGACGGAACCGCAATTACTGCCGAGGTTTTCGGACATGCCGTCCTCTCGCAATTTCCATTAGAATTTGAATCACTTACCATTCCATTTGTTGAAACCATCACAAAAGCAGAACAAGTTAAGCGACAAATTAATGATTGTTTTATTACAACAGGCGAACGGCCATTAGTGTTCCATTCGATTGTAAAACCAGAGATCCGCGACATTATTTATTCAAGTGAAGGCTTAGATTATGATTTTTTGAATACGTTTGTGGCCCCACTTGAACAACAATTAGGCGTTAGTGCCTCACCCGTACTGCATCGCACCCACGGTAAAGCCAATCACGGCTATGAAGCCCGCATCGATGCGATTAATTTTGCAATGGATAATGACGACGGCCAAACCTTAAAACACATGGATCAAGCGGATTTAATCCTACTGGGTGTCTCACGCTGCGGTAAAACGCCTTCTAGCCTGTATTTGTCCATGCAATTTGGCATTAAAGCGGCCAATTATCCATTTACCGAAGATGATATGGATAACTTAAAGTTACCCGAAGCATTAAAACGTAATAAAAAGAAGCTATTTGGTTTAACCATTGATCCAGTGCGACTGCATGAAATCCGTGAAAGCCGCATGGAAAACAGCCGTTATTCCTCACTGAAACAGTGCCGCCTCGAAGTCAAAGAAGTCGAAATGTTGTTTAAGCGGGAGCGTATTCCCTTTATCGATACCACCAATCACTCAGTGGAAGAAATTGCGACTAAAATTTTAGATGTCACCGGACTTGAGCGCCATATGTTCTAACTTCGCTCATGGACTCGCGAATTTGCCGGGGGCAAATTTAGGTTAAATTGATCTAACTTACGGCAAATTGATTGCACAGATGCCGACAATTAACACAATTGGCACTGTGCAACGCGCCTCGATTCGTTATAATCCGTGGCAATCTGGCGAAAAGCGCCGCATGCAAGCTCGGTATTTTGAATGACCATTAAAACTGACGAATTACGTACTTCTTTATTAGCCAAAGTCATCTCACCTGCACAACTGGCATCTGAGTACCCCTTAACCCAGGATGCCGCCGACTACCTTCTGCAGCAACGTCGTGAAGTTGAAGCCATTATTGTGGGTGAAGATCAACGTTTATTGGTGATCATCGGTCCCTGCTCTATCCACGATACCAAAGCCGCTCTTGAATACGCTCACCGTTTAGCGGTGTTACACCAAGAACTTAAAGAAGATTTATGCATTGTAATGCGGGTCTACTTTGAAAAACCCCGCACCATTGTTGGTTGGAAAGGGCTGATCTCCGATCCCGATCTCGATGGCAGTTTTGAGCCCAATAAAGGCCTGCGGATCGCCCGTGAATTGCTCCAACAAATCACCGAGTTAAAATTGCCCATTGCCACTGAATTTTTAGATATGGTCAATGGCCAATATATTGCCGATCTCATCACCTGGGGAGCCATTGGCGCCCGCACCACCGAAAGCCAAGTTCACCGCGAAATGGCCTCAGCCCTCTCCTGTCCGGTAGGCTTTAAAAACGGCACCGATGGCAATATCAATATCGCCGTGGATGCCGTACGGGCCGCCAAGGCACCGCATATTTTCTATTCCCCAGATAAAGATGGCGCAATGGCTGTTTACCGGACTCACGGTAATCCCTTTGGCCATATCATTTTACGGGGGGGCAAAAAGCCCAACTATTTTGAGCAAGATATTGAACAAGCAAGGTTAAAATTAGAATCCGTCAATGTGACACCACGACTGATCATCGACTTTAGCCATGGCAACAGTGAAAAAAATCACCTGAAACAATTAGACGTTGCGAAAAATATCATGGCGCAAATGCGCGCGGGCAGTACCGCCATTGCCGGGATCATGGCAGAGAGTTTCCTTGAAGAAGGTCAGCAAAAAGTGATTGAAGGTCAGCCATTACGCTATGGCCAAAGTATCACCGACGCCTGTTTAAATTGGGCCGACTCAGAAAAGTTACTACGGGAACTGGCTCAGGCCTCACGCGAACGACGCCAATTGCTTAGCCAATCAACATCAAACTAACGCCCTTATCGCCATGGGCTGCGCGGTACCTTTAGCACTTAATGCATCGTACTTTACGCAGCCCTATATCCTATATTTAGCAGCCGCTAACTTCCGCGCCGACATTTAGCACTAAGCCAATCCCACCGACGTCCTCACCTAAGTCCTAACCTAAGTCCTCGACTTAACGCGCGATAAATATGAGCTTACCCAATCCGCCTATTCCAGAAGCGCTATATCAACTGACACTATGCCGATAGCGCAGAACGCGATTTAAGTTATCCGCCGGTGCACCGCTAATCTGCTTCGGGATGATTGAGGGCTCGATATCATGATTCACGGTCAATATTAATGATTGTTAGTCATAGGTCATGATGAGAGATACAGCATAACAGCAGGCAAGCTATCAACATTTATAGGAATTGTTGCAGAAAGCGGTAGGAACCCTGATGACTTTTCTGTTACATTGAATTCCATCTTCACGCGCAACGAACATAACCATAAAAGCCATGAAGCTAGCAAACTTAAATATTATTATCGCAGACGATCATCCATTATTCAGAAATGCATTACGTCAAGCGCTCATGAATGCCTTTGAACATACTCAATGGTATGAGGCCGACAGTGGCGAGGCATTGCAAGCGGTACTCGATCATCCCGATGTGAGTTTTGATCTCGTACTGCTCGATTTGCAAATGCCAGGATCACATGGCTATTCAACCTTAATCCATTTACGTACCCACTACCCCGATCTGCCAGTGGTCGTCATTTCTGCCCATGAAGATATTAATACCATCAGCCGCGCAATCCATTACGGTAGCAGTGGTTTTATTCCCAAATCTGCCTCAATGGAAACCCTAAAAACGGCCCTCACCGCGGTGCTGTTTGGTGATATTTGGTTACCCAAGGGCGTCGATGTGATCCCGATAGTGGATGACGATATCGACAAGATGGCAAGTAAGTTATCGGATCTGACTCCGCAGCAATACAAAGTGCTGCAGATGTTCGCAGAAGGCCTATTAAATAAACAAATTGCCTATGATCTTGATGTCTCGGAGGCCACCATAAAGGCTCACGCCACGGCAATTTTCAGAAAACTTGGCGTACGTAATCGCACGCAAGCCGTCATTGCGCTTTCACAATTAGAAATGGATAAAGTGGATTTATCCTAATGCTATTGTTGTTCCAATCAACAAAATAGCAACCTAAGGGGTATTGACGTTTCAAGATGGAATGTTGTTCGCTCAGTCGCGCAGAGAGGCATAACCTGTCGTTATGCGACTCAAATGGCGAGCGACTCTTGTCACTGCAAGTCAGCGCAACTGCTGGCCAGATGCCCCCTTCTGGCAACATTTGGCTCACCGTTTCTGCTGCGTTATCGTCCGTTTATGTAAAATAACGTATCTAAAATAACGTATCTAAAATAACGACAGCGCATGGACTTTGCCTCGCCTCAGCCTCAGCCTCAGCCTCAGCCTCAGCAAATTGCTGCAAAAAATCATGGCGCATCAACACGCCCGAACTCTCAATAATGCCAACAAAAATGCCGCATTGTATTGCGGCATTTTTGTATTTAAAACCTAGCGTATCGGTAGGTTTTTATCGGCAAACATCTCATCGATTAATTGCTGATCCCGTAAAGCAACGGCTTTTTCGACCACATCGCGGGTCAAATGAGGTGCAAAGTGCTGAATAAAATCATACATATAGCTGCGTAAAAAACTGCCCTTTCTAAAGCCAATTTTGGTGGTACTGTGGGCAAATAAATGGCTTGCATCAATGGTCACTAAATCTTTATCGATAACCGGGTCGATGGCCATAGTGGCAATCACCCCTACACCTAAACCTAAACGAACGTAGGTTTTTAACACATCAGCACTGGTGGCACTGAACACGACCCGTGGTTCAAGATCGGCGCGATTAAACGCCTTTTCAATTTCAGATGCACGATCAAAACCAAACACATAAGTGACTAAAGGAAAACGAGCGAGATCTTCAATACTAATGTGGGTTCGCGCAGCCAAAGGATGATCTTTGGGCACCACCACTGAGCGATTCCAGTGATAACAAGGCAACATGATTAAATCGGTATACAAATGCATCGCTTCGGTGGCAATCGCAAAATCAGCATCCCCACGAGCAGCCTGTTCACTGATCTGCGAAGGCGTACCTTGATGCATGTGCAAGTTGACTTTAGGGTAACGGTCAATAAACTGCCGAATAATCGTCGGCAGAGCATAACGCGCTTGAGTATCGGTGGTCGCAATATTCAATTCACCTTGATCAGGCTTAGTATATTCTTCCGACACTTTTTTAATACTTTCCACTTTACCCAAAATGTCATTGGCGATATTAATCACCTGCTGCCCTGCTGGAGTGACATGGGTTAAATGTTTGCCACTGCGCCCAAAAATTTGGATCCCTAACTCATCCTCTAACATGCGCACTTGTTTACTAATACCGGGTTGAGACGTATACAAATTTTCAGCGGTAGCCGATACATTAAGGTTATGTTTTACGACCTCGGCAATATACCTAAGTTGTTGCAGTTTCATTTTCTATCCTTGTCTCAAACACGCCAATGGCATCAGCACTGAGTGATATACACTCAGTTCACACACGCTTATCTATAGTAAAACGTTATAATATATCGGAAAAATTAAAGCAAACAGGAATATAGAATATCTCGCAACAGAACCGTAGGACAGAAATCATAACCTAAGCTAAGATAGCTATGCTATTTTATTGATTTATTGTAGCATTAGCTCAATTTTATAAATAATGGAACAGCTATGACATTTACCTGGGTCCTGATCCTCATCGGTGCACTTTTACTGCTTGTTATCGGCATTAACGTCGTACAACAACAAAAAGAGCGTGTTGAGGCTGAGCGTCGCACCGAATTTGCCCGCCAACGGGCCATTATTGATGAAACTGAAACCGTATTATCAAATACGGGAATGATCCCTTGTAGTACCGCAATTATCTTAGTCTTGTATCGTCGAGTACAAGATGCTCTCCAAATAGCGACCAGTCTCAGTACACACCAACAGCAGGTCGATTATCAACGTCGGTTAACCGATCTCAACAATCAAATCGCCTCATTGCAAGCTCAAGTGCCTCAAGTGCCGCCGATTGAAAATTTCAGATTACCCGATAACGACAAACAAATTTTGACCTTAGTGCAAACCTTAAAAAAGCTCAAAGCGATATTACGCGCCGAACATAATAAAGGTCGAGTGGATCCCGCGGTATTTGCTCAAGAAGAAAACCGAATCGATAACTTACAACTACGAATAAATGTGGATTCCATGCTATCTCGCGCCCGAGC
Organism: Shewanella sp.; assembly: GCF_051658185.1. GTDB lineage: Bacteria > Pseudomonadota > Gammaproteobacteria > Enterobacterales > Shewanellaceae > Shewanella. The sequence goes on from NZ_JBOFMC010000405.1 coordinate 11,786, forward strand.
CGCGTGTTTTATGAAACAATACGGCTCCGCCAAGCAAATGGTCAGCAAAGCCTTAGCCACATTACACACAATTAAAGCGCAGACGCCCAATGACCCTTTTATTGGCCGTAAGGTTGATGAAGCCAAACACTTACTTGATGAAATCATGGGCGCGCAAAAACTGTCACAGCCTAGCGCACCAAAACCAAAAAACGAAGAAGATGACATTGATATGCTATTTCAACCGAAAAAGAAATGGTGATATCGCAATAACAACAGGCGTCAATTTATACCCTGCTTTTTATTTCTGAGCATAAAAAAACCAAGTCCATGACTTGGTTTTTTTATGGTTTATCGCTAAAGATTCACGTCCGCGTAGATAGCCCCCCAATGCCATAAAGCGCTAATGGCCTAATGGCGGCTCAAATTAACATACCTTAAGCGAGCAGGACTAGCACTGCACATCTATCACTGAGGGCATATCTCTATCACTGAGGGCATATCGCCGACACTGGGTCCTCGACGTATATGCCCTCATGGCGATATTAAAGCGTAGTAAACTCTAAGTTTTACGCTCTAAGCTCTAAGCCTTTGTGGCCTTTGTGGCTTTTTTGGTGGTAGTGGTACTAACCCAACTACCGTTGACAAAGTGCGCCGACCAACCCGTTGCTTTGCCATCGACCTCAGTTGCAACGTATTGCTCCTTAGTCTTGCGGCTAAATTTAACCGCCGCTTTATTACCCTCATCATCGGTGATGGGAGCATCGGCTAAGTATTGATATTTAGGCCAAAGCAGCTCACGGTACTTAACTAACTCCTCAACCAAAGGTGCTCGGGTTTCCCTGGATTTAGGAAAAGTACTCGCCGCTAAAAAGATCCCCGCTGCGCCATCACGTAAGACAAAATGCGCCTCTGATTTGCTGCATTTAAGCTCTGGCAAATAGATAGGATCTTCTTTTGGTGGCGCGGCCTCGCCGTTTTTCAGTAATTTACGGGTATTTTTACAGTCTTCATTGCTGCAACCAAAATATTTACCAAACCGGCCATTTTTCAGTTCCATGTCATGACCACAACGATCACATTCGATCAGCGGCCCTTCATAACCTTTAATCTTAAACTGGCCTTCTTCGACCTCATAACCTTCACAAATGGGGTTATTACCACAAACGTGTAATTTACGTTTTTCATCAATTAAATAACTATCCATCGCTGTGCCACAGATAGCGCAGCGATGCTTGGCGCGCAGAGCATCGGTCTCCGCATCTTCACTGCTTTCACTAATGGCCTCAACCCCTGGGGTTAAATTCATTGTGGTTTTGCAGCGCTCTTTTGGCGGCAATTCATAGCCTGAGCAGCCAAGAAATACCCCGGTAGTACCGGTACGGATCCCCATTGGACGACCACAGGTTGAGCATTGAATGTTGGTCATCACCATTTGGTTAAGACGCATTCCCCCCTCTTCAGGATCAAGCTCAGCTTTGGCTAACTGTTTAGTGAAGTCTGCGTAAAACCCATCGAGCACTTTTTTCCACTCGAGTTCACCCCGGGCGACATCGTCTAAGGTTTGCTCCATGCTGGCAGTAAAGTCATAGCTCATCAAATCGGCAAAACTACCGACTAACCGTTCACTAACGATTTCACCCATTTTTTCAGCATAGAAGCGACGGTTTTCCACTTTCACATAACCGCGATCTTGGATGGTTGAGATAATCGTTGCATAAGTCGATGGCCGGCCAATACCGCGTTTTTCTAACTCTTTTACCAGTGAGGCTTCACTGTAACGGGCCGGAGGCTTCGTAAAATGCTGTTTAGGCTCTAATTGGTCTAAAGACAGTACATCGCCTTCGTTAACCACTGGTAGCGTATAGTCTTCTTCATTTTTCTTTTTAAGTGCCGTCTGCACTCGAGTCCAACCGTCAAAACGCAGCGTACGGCCTGAGGCTTTAAGCTCATAGTCACCGGCTTTTACCGTTAAACGGGTGGCATCATATTGCGCAGGCGTCATCTGGCAGGAAACAAACTGGCGCCAGATAAGCTCATATAACCGCTGCGCATCACGTTCCATATCACTGAGCTGCGCCGCTTGAACTTGGACGTTAGATGGACGAATCGCTTCGTGAGCTTCTTGGGCGCCTTCTTTCGAACCATAACGAATAGGATCTGCAGGTAAATATTTAGCACCAAATTCTTTAGCAATCATGTCGCGCACACTATCTAGCGCTTCTTGGCTTAAATTGGTCGAATCGGTACGCATGTAAGTAATGTGGCCCGCTTCGTATAACCGCTGCGCCATCATCATGGTTTTTTTCACGCCAAAACCTAAACGAGTACTGGCAGCCTGCTGTAAGGTTGAGGTGATAAACGGTGCAGAAGGCTTACTTTGAGTCGCTTTATCTTCGCGCGCAATCACTTTGAAGCTCGCAGCAGACAAGGCCTGCACGGCCGCTAAGGCTTGCTGCTCGTTGGTTGGCTCAAAAGCGGCATCAAGATACTTAACCACTTCCATGCGCAGCGCTTCATTCGCTGGCGTGTTTAATTGTGCATGCACATCCCAAAATTCTTCTGGCACAAAAGCTTTAATTTCGCTTTCACGTTCAACGACTAAGCGCACTGCAACGGATTGTACTCGTCCGGCCGACAAGCCACGAGCCACCTTTTTCCACAGCAGAGGTGAGACCATAAAGCCCACGACGCGGTCTAAGAAGCGGCGCGCTTGTTGCGCGTTAACCATATTAGTATCGAGCGTCGATGGCTTACTAAAGGCCTCTTGGATCGCCGATTTAGTGATCTCGTTAAACACGACTCGTTGATACCGCGAAGGATCGCCACCAATCACCTCCTGTAAATGCCAGGCGATAGCTTCTCCCTCACGGTCTAAGTCGGTTGCGAGATAAATATGGTCAGCAGAATCCGCTAAGGCTTGCAGCTCTTTAACGACCTTTTCTTTACCCGGCAAAATTTGATATTTAGCCGCCCAGCCCTGTTCAGGGTTAACGCCCATGCGAGACACCAGCGCTTGCTGATCCTTCACCTTTTTATATCGCGCCTTTTCTTCAGGCGACATCTTCTTCACTTCGGCAGCCGATTTTGCCTTGACGTTGCCCTCAGAAGTTGACGATGTGGGCAGATCACGGATGTGACCCACACTCGATTTAACGATGAACTCTTTGCCAAGATATTTATTAATAGTCTTAGCTTTGGCCGGCGATTCGACAATAACTAGCGATTTACCCATAGTTTGATTTGCGCCAAAAAATCTCAAGAAGGTGGAAATTGGCTCCATATATAGAGGGTTGTACAAATAGTTTCAAGTTAATCCCTCTTTTACATGGTCCAGCGAGTCACTTTTTAATCAAAGTTGAAAAAATGTAAAAAAATAATATTGCGTAATTAAAAACTAATATTTCATTATTTGCCAGCAAGCAAGAAATAGTTATGCATTTAGTGCGAAAAAGTCGTTTGGAGCACAAAATCATGCGCTTGTGCGCATTCATGGCTTCAGTATACTGCCCACCAAGGGGACATCTCATTCCACAATAACCATCCCCATCACAAGGATAAGCAATGAAGCACTTTGAAGCGAATTTTGATGGACTGGTAGGGCCTACCCACAATTATGCGGGTCTATCCTTTGGTAATGTGGCCTCAGTGAACCATGCCGCGCAGGTCGCTAACCCTAAAGCTGCGGCCAAACAAGGGCTACAAAAAGCCAAAGCATTAGCTGACATGGGCCTCATTCAAGGCATGTTAGCGCCCCAAGAGCGCCCCGACATCTATACACTGCGCCGTATGGGCTTTTCAGGAAATGATGCCAGCGTACTGCAACAAGCCGCCAAAAACGCTCCGGCATTGCTCAACGCCTGTTGCAGCGCCTCGAGCATGTGGACTGCCAATGCGGCCACAGTCTCCCCGAGTGCCGACACCCTTGATGGTAAACTGCATTTTACCCCAGCCAATTTGGTCGATAAGCTGCACCGTAGCCTCGAACCCTCCACCACGGGGCGCATCTTAACAGCAACATTCAACGATCCCCACTATTTTCATCATCACCTTCATTTACCTGAACATAATAGCTTCGGTGACGAAGGCGCCGCCAATCACACCCGTTTATGCCAATCCTATGGCCATGCAGGGGTAGAGCTGTTTGTTTATGGCCAAGAAGCCACCAACCCCAAGACACCTAAACCGCGTAAATATCCGGCAAGACAAACCTTAGAAGCCTCAATGGCCGTGGCGCGCTTACATCAACTGACGCAAGACAATTGCGTTTTTATACAACAAAATCCCGATGTCATTGATCAAGGGGTATTTCACAATGATGTTATCGCCGTGGGCAACCAAAATGTGCTGTTCTATCATGAGCAGGCTTTTTTAAACACCCAAGATAAAATGGCTGAAATTCAACGTAAGCTCAACACTGAGCTGTTCTTTATCGAAGTGCCCACCGCGAAGGTCAGTATTAACGATGCCGTTAATAGCTATTTATTCAACACCCAAATCATCACCCTGCCCTCAGGGGAAATGGCCATTATCGCCCCAACCGATTGCCAAGAAAATCCAGCCGTATCCGCCTATTTAACAGAACTGCTCACACTCAACACCCCCATTAAGCAAGTGCGTTATGTTGACGTCAAACAAAGTATGCAAAACGGTGGCGGCCCCGCTTGCCTGCGTTTGCGAGTCGCGATGAATTCAAAAGAAATTGAAGCTGTGAATCAACACACCTTAATGAATGATGCTCTTTTTAGCCGTTTAACTGCGTGGGTAGATAAACATTACCGTGACCGCTTAAGTACTCAAGATTTAGCCGACCCCCAACTACTC
>NZ_JBOFMC010000406.1:0-1350 GCF_051658185.1 Shewanella sp.
AGACATTTTAGCGATAGGACTGATGGCTTCAATCATTCCCTCCTATTGCCAGAATGCCCAGCTCATCAAGATGTTGGCGTTATTAAATGCACAGATACTACTCTGTTAGATTAATGGTCAGTGACTTTGAATAAGGACAGGTCAAGTGTAAGTGTAAATTCATTTAACAAAGCTTTATGTATTTTTGAATGAGTATTCATTTAGTTGCATAGGTGCAAGCAATTGCTTGGGTTTATATTTATGTGAATATTGGAGTATATATCCTGATGTCGTTTGGGTTAGGCTATAAATGCATTCTGCTTTCACTTAAAATGGCCCTTATGCATCACTTAACCGGCGATTTAAACGGATTGTGCTAATCCATCAACAGTATCACCGTCATGGCCCCGATTATCGCTTCGGGGAACAAATGACTTTTCTCGATGTGAAACAAACCTTTGGTTTTAGTCATGTGCGCGTAGGGCGCTGGGTCACGCGGGAAGAGTCCTTAATTGCCGCTAATTTAGTATTTGATTCGCTGGCAGATCTCGCTTTTATCCTTCATTTACCACCCTTGACTTTAGGCTTAAGACAATCCTTAAGTCTTGCCTTTGGTCATGGCGGACAAAAGGGCGTGCAGGCCCATTATGCGCCCGCCGCAAGAGAGCTGGCATTGGCAAAAAATGCCGGCGCTGGCGCCTTGGCCCATGAGTTTTGGCATGCGTTTGATCATTATATTGCGCCGAAGGCGTTTCAACAGGTAACGGGGCGGTTTAACTGCGCTAGCGATATGTGGCTTGCCGATCTGCCGAGCATTGATCATCCTCTTAATCGGCGTTTGCTGGAGATCTTTAGGGTCACTTTGCTCAGCGAAGATAATTTTGAGCCTAGTGATTATGTTCGCCGCGCAATTGCCTTGGATAAACGTTATGGCACACAGTATTTTGCTAAACCCACCGAAATGATGGCGCGGGCCTTTGAGGCGGCTATTGAATCCTATCAAGGGATCAAAAATCCCTATTTGGTCTCTGGTACGCGCCATTCAACATTGGCAAATGAAGGCGCATATCCCGACGAGCAGCACGGACAACGCATATTTAAGGCGCTGATTGCCTACTTTGAGCCGCTAGGTACCGCGTTAGGGAAAACGTAATAAAGTGACTGTTCAGCGCTCGATCGCCGTATCGATGTTACGGTGAAAAGCTACTCGAGCTTGCCGCCACCGCACGCCGATTGCCTGCGGCAGTTAGCGTATGTAAAGTAAAGTCCTTATTTGTCTATGCCATCATTTCATTCAGTGTCGGTATTTCGGTTGACGCCCTTTGATACAGCCTTAACAAGAAAAACCGTTTATCGCCTGTCCAACTTATT
>NZ_JBOFMC010000407.1:0-3930 GCF_051658185.1 Shewanella sp.
CAACGTCTTAAGTACCGTTACTTAGATTTACGTCGCCCCGAAATGGCCCAGCGTTTAATGTTCCGCGCGAAAGTCACCAGTGCTGTGCGTCGTTTCCTCGACTCAAATGGCTTTTTAGATATCGAAACGCCTATCCTGACTAAGGCAACCCCAGAAGGTGCCCGTGACTATTTAGTGCCAAGCCGCACCTATAAAGGTCAGTTTTTTGCGTTGCCACAATCGCCACAGTTGTTTAAACAGCTGCTGATGATGTCAGGTTTCGACCGCTACTATCAAATCGTCAAATGCTTCCGCGATGAAGACTTACGCGCTGACCGTCAGCCAGAATTCACCCAGATCGATATCGAAACTTCATTTATGACGTCTGAGCAAGTGATGGCTAAGACTGAAGAAATGATGCGTGGTCTGTTCCTTGAAATGCTGAACGTCGATTTAGGCGAGTTCCCGCGCATGACCTATAACGAAGCCATGCGTCGTTTTGGTTCAGACAAGCCGGATTTACGTAATCCATTAGAGCTGGTGGACGTGGCAGATTTACTCAAAGACGTTGAATTTGCGGTATTCTCAGGCCCTGCCAATGATGAAGAAGGCCGTGTTGCCGCGCTGCGCATTCCGGGTGGTGCGAGTTTATCCCGTAAACAAATCGACGATTACACTAAGTATGTTGGCATCTACGGTGCCAAGGGCTTAGCGTGGATGAAGCTTAACGATCTGACCCAAGGCTTAGAAGGCATTCAATCACCTGTGCTTAAGTTCTTGAATGAGAGCATTGTTAACGAAATCATCCGTCGTACAGGTGGCCAAACCGGTGACATCATTCTATTCGGTGCAGATCAAGCGACAGTCGTTGCCGAATCGATGGGCGCGCTGCGCTTGAAAGCTGGCGAAGACTTTAATCTGCTTGAGGGAGAATGGCGTCCATTGTGGGTCGTTGACTTCCCGATGTTTGAGAAGATCAATGGCAGTTTCCACGCCGTTCACCATCCGTTTACCGCCCCGCGCGGCGTGACACCACAAGAGCTTGAAGCTAATCCTGCTAACCGTGTGTCAGATGCCTACGACATGGTATTAAACGGCTGCGAATTGGGCGGTGGTTCGGTACGTATCCACAACCAAGAAATGCAGTCTGCGGTATTCCGTATTCTGGGGATCACCGATGAAGAAGCGAAAGAGAAGTTCGGCTTCTTACTCGAAGCGCTGCGTTATGGTACACCGCCACATGCTGGTTTAGCCTTTGGTTTAGACCGCATTATTATGTTGATGACCAAAGCGACATCCATTCGTGATGTGATGGCTTTCCCGAAAACCACCACAGCGGCCTGTCCATTAACCAATGCTCCAGGATTTGCAAATCCTGTGCAATTGGCTGAACTGGGCATCGCCGTGGCGGAAAAAGCTAGCAAGCCCCAAGAGTAATCTGTCGTTTGACAGAGACTCGCGTTGTATTAAAAACCGAGGCGTAAGCCTCGGTCTGTTTTATCATCTCGCCATTTCTATCTTTTCAATCTCTTGAGTGTCATTAAAGCCTAAGGTGCCGTTTGCCAATCTGTGAGATATTCAGCTATTGATAAGAGCTTAACTGGCGCTGATTAGAGGAGAGCTCCCATGGCAGGTCACAGTAAGTGGGCCAACATTAAACACCGCAAAGCGGCACAAGATGCTAAACGCGGTAAGCTGTTTACTAAATTTATCCGTGAATTAACCGTTGCTGCCCGTGAAGGTGGTTCTGATCCCGATTCAAACCCGCGTTTGCGCATCGCCATTGATAAGGCGCTGGGCGGCAATATGACGCGCGATACCATTGAGCGTGCGATCAAGCGTGGTGCGGGTGAGCTTGAAGGACAACAACTCGAAACCATTATTTACGAAGGCTATGGCCCAGGCGGGACGGCGGTGATGGTGGAGACCATGACGGATAACCGTAACCGTACCGTGAGTGGGGTGCGTAATGCGTTTAGCAAATCCGGTGGTAATCTAGGAACCGACGGCTCGGTAGCATATTTGTTCACCAAGCGCGGGGTATTATCCTACGCGCCTGGTATCGATGAGGATGCCCTGATGGACGCGGCCTTAGAAGCCGGTGCAGAAGATGTGGTGAGCTATGAGGATGGTGCTATCGATGTTTTTAGCGATCCCATTGATTTTTATCAGGTAAAAGAGGCGCTCGATGCAGCGGGCTTCGTGGCCGATAATGCCGAGATCGCGATGATCGCTTCGACAAAAGCCGAGTTAGATGCGGACACCGCCGAGAAATTTATGCGCCTTATCGATACCCTCGAAGAGCATGATGATGTGCAAGAGGTGTATCATAATGCTGAAATTTCTGATGAAATCATGGAAAATTTGGCTTAACCCTAGGGCAAGTAATCGGCCTGATTTTTGGTAACACTGAGACTGAGATGGGGTGAACCTGCGTTTAGGATTATCCCTCTTTACGTGCTTAATGGGGAAATCCTAAGCGTCTAGGTGATGAGTGTTTAAGTGTTCTGTGTCTTAGTTATCATAGCCTTAGTTCTCATAGCCCTGAGTTATCATAGACAACGTTCTCAGCGTCAACGTTTTCAGTGTCAACCTTAACAGGGTCTTAGTTGTAAGCGTAACTGAAGGTTAAAGCGTCTCAGCGCTAAAACGACTGAGGCCCAACAGTAGGCAACTCATGGCAATTATTTTAGGGGTAGATCCCGGCTCGCGGATCACTGGTTATGGTGTTATCCAGTGTCAAGGGCGCCAGCAGATCTATTTAGGTAGCGGTTGTATTCGCACGTCGGGCGAAGATTTACCCCAACGGCTGAAGCAAATTTTTGATGGACTTAGTGAAATTATCCGCCAATATCAACCGGATGAATTTGCTATCGAGAGAGTATTTTTAGCCAAAAATGCCGACTCTGCGTTAAAGTTAGGCCAAGCGCGCGGCGCGGCGATAGTGGCGGCCACAGCAGCGAATTTAGCCGTTGCGGAATACAGTGCCACCCAAATCAAAAGTGCCGTTGTTGGCACGGGCCGAGCCAAAAAAGAGCAGGTGCAGCACATGATCCAGCAATTGTTAAAATTGCCCGCTGCCCCGCAAGCGGATGCCGCCGATGCCCTTGGGGTGGCGGTATGCCATTATCACACCCAGCAGAGTCTGGTGGCATTAAGTGGTCGAGCAACGGCCAGAACATACGGACGGTACAGATGATAGGTCGTTTACGGGGCGTGCTCGTTGAAAAACAAGCACCCGAAATCCTGATTGATGTTAATGGGGTCGGTTATGAGTTACACATGCCCCTCACCAGTTTTTATGAATTACCCGACATCAACCATGAGGTCGTGATTTATACCCACTTTGTGGTGCGTGAAGATGCGCAGCTGCTATACGGCTTTATCAAAAAACAGGAACGGGCATTATTCCGTTTACTGATCAAAACCAACGGTGTTGGCCCTAAATTGGCATTAACCATTCTCTCAGGGATGACGGCATCGGAGTTTGTGGGGTGTGTTGAGCGTGATGATATCGTCACCCTCGTAAAATTGCCCGGTGTGGGTAAGAAAACGGCTGAACGATTACTGGTAGAAATGCGGGATAAACTCAAGAGCTTGATGGAAGCTTCTGCCGGTTCGGAACGCGAATTTGTGCTGCAATCAAACTATGCACCAACCCCCACGGTTAATAGTGCCGAGGAAGATGCCATTGCGGCATTAATTTCACTCGGTTATAAGCCTCCTCAGGCGAGTAAAGCCGTTGCTAGCGCTTATCAAGAGGGCATGGATCCTGAAACCCTGATCAAGGCCGCACTTAAATCAATGCTCTGATTGGCGCGACAGGGCACCATTAAGGGGGGCACTCAACAGTGCCATTGGGATTCAATGAGGTTTCACTTGCGTCATACCTTTGATGCGGTAATAGGAAAATGTAGATGATTGAGGCAGATAGACTGATCCAGCCACAGT
>NZ_JBOFMC010000408.1:0-1633 GCF_051658185.1 Shewanella sp.
CTGTGCCGCGCTGAGTATTTAGTCATATATGATCTCCTCACATTGTAGAGTCGATGGCAACCATCATCCGGGCAAAGGGACATGAACCTGTTGTGGCGCCGAGTGTGTGAATGTCACTCGCCTCAACTTTACCGCCATGACCAACGGCAATAGCCGAATGTCACACAAAAGATCTCATCACGAGACATTGCGCCACAGCATCACGTGGGCTTATCTGTCGATTAGGACACGAATAACTTAAGGTTTTGTCATCGTTCGCGGCGCGACACATGCAAACTTTTGAGTAAGTAAAAGTTACCGCAAGGATAAAATCAATCAATTATATTTAACTGCGCACCCAGCATACACTGAGATGACCAAAACAGAATGCGCTATCGAGACACTGTTAAGTAATGTCAGCAAGGAGAAGTATATGACTTCGAAACGTATAAGCTGGACCGCACAAGTTGCCAAATTACCGAGCCCCATGGCAGGCTTAGCGTTGGCCATTGCCAGCTTAGGATGGGCGTGGGAAAACATGGTGCCATCACTTAATGGCGCAGGCCAACTCACCGGCGCCATTATCGCAGCCGTTATGCTGTTATGCCTGACGGTGAAGTTTGTCCTTCATCCCAACATTTTAAAAAATGAATTAAGCCACCCCGTTATCGGCAGCGTTATCCCTACCTTTGCGATGGCGCTGATGGTGATATCCAAAATGCTGGGCCATTACCTGCCCCATCAAGGGCTCGCACTCTGGCTAATTGCTATTGCCATCCATTTGATTTTTTTAGGCGCATTCATTTACTACCGTGCCATCGATTTTAAACTCGAGCATATGGTGCCAAGTTGGTTTGTGCCACCTATCGGGATTATTGTCGCTGCGGTGTCCTTCCCCGCCTCAGGCTACCAATGGTTGGTCGATCTGATCCTTGGATTTGGGATGCTGGCATACTTAGTCATGCTGCCATTAATGCTGTATCGCTTAATTTTTTGTCAAGCCATCCCCGATGCTGCTAAACCGACGATTGCCATTTTAGCCGCCCCCGCGAGCTTATCCCTTGCGGGTTACCTGACCGTCTGTGAGCAACCATCGGTCGCCTTAGTCGCACTGCTCGTCAGTATCGCGCTGCTGATGACAAGCGTTATCTACCTCGCATTCTTTCATCTACTCAAACTGCCTTTTAGCCCAGGTTATGCCGCCTTTACCTTCCCGATGGTGATTGGTGCAACGGCACTCTTTAAAACCTCGAGCTGGTTGTTGCAATTCAACCCGTTCGCAGAACTGGCAATGTGGGTACATTATTTAGCGGATGTCGAATTGATGGTGGCAACCCTAGTGGTCGGGTATGTTGCAGTGCGCTACTTAGCCCACTACTTCCCGATGACGTCAAAATCGGCGCAGACCTGCTAGCATTGCTGCCAAAGAAAACGCTCTACCACGTCAGCTCACCACTCCAACTCACCACTGGCCGGCCAAATGCACACCACAGGAACAGGCTGGCCAGCTATTTCCACGACTTGCAGACTGACCTCGATATCGCGCCTGAGCATGCCCCTTTGCCCGCCGCCGCTTAGCCCCTGAAGATCGCCAACGGCATTTAGGGTATATCTCCTTCATAACGACCCGCGACACCAGAGAGCTACCCCATCC
>NZ_JBOFMC010000409.1:0-11244 GCF_051658185.1 Shewanella sp.
CGAGAAAAACATAAACCTTATATAAACTCACAGGATAGATGGTGCATAAGTTTAGATAAGGATTATGACAAGTTAAATGCGAAGCCGCATCATGCGGCTTCGACAAACTTCACAGGTCGATTAGAACTTGTAAGTCGCACTAAAGTAGTGCGCAACACCAGTTGACTTAAAGCCATCAGAATCAGCAATTAAGTAAACATCGCTATAAGCTTTTAAGCCATAACCAAGGGCAAATTGCTCAGAGTGCCAGTAGATACCATTGAACATAGCACCACCATGAGTGGCCTTACCGGTGGCACCATTAAACTCAGAATCAGCACCAAACTGATAATCTAAGTAACCTTGATAAGAAATGAATGAGCCGTTATCAAAGTTAATGAAAGGCTTGAACCAGTTCATAGAGAACTGATAACCGTTCCAGTCTTTAGCCTGAATTTCATAGTACTTATAAAGATTCATGCTAACTTTGCCAAACCAAGGCACCATAACATCCGCACCAATACCTACAGAAGCGTTGTTTACGTCACCAGCGCCTGGACCGTACAGGTTGGCATCACCACCACCCCAGTTGAACAAAGTGGTTAAATAAACCTCTTGAACTGGACCCCAAGATAAATCTTTCCCCGTAATCGCATCAAGAGAGAAACGAGGGGCAAGTTTAAGGAACATCTTTGGAGAACCCGCTTTATCACTACCAGAACGTTCAGTAGGGTTAAAAATATCTAAATAACCATACAAATCAACGATACCAGAACGACCGCCGAACTCCATTTCGATATAATCATGGTCACTTTCACCTGGAAGCTCATTCATGGCATACATGTAGTTAAACTGCATCCAGTTGTAATCGCCTGCATGAATATCTTGACCGCGATCCGCAGCAACGGCATTACCAGACAGTGCAGCAACGGCTGTTGCAGCTAAAGCTAAAGTTTTAACGTTTTTCATCATCAACCCCATTTATCTTGTTTGCTACCCAGTTAAGGCAGCCTTCTTTTTGTGGCGCCCGCATTCTACCTAGATGAAAGAAAATCTCAATAATCTAGCGTTAAATCACGAACACAATATTTTTTATTGTGAACAACATCGCGACTTCTGCCTCAGGCTTGATGAATATCACCCAGTGCCCGGCCGTAGGGGTCAGAACCTCGTGCCAGTGACACTCTATTCAGCACACAATTGGCGATACACTCATTGGCGACATACTATCCGCAGCAGCAGACGATGCATCTGCAGCACACTATGAACATCTATTGATGTACTATCAGTCAGTTATCAGCCTGTGTACTATCAGCCTGTGTACTATCACAGCCTGAGAAATCAGCATTGCTGGAAAATGGTTGAATTAACCTTAGGCCCTCCCCGTCGCGAGTAGGGCCTAATGTTTGGGAAGTTCCCAAGAAGTATTTTTAACTTAAATAGCTAAGAATAGACCTGCGATGGTCGCGCTCATTAAGTTCGCTAAAGAGCCCGCAATGACCGCACGGATCCCCAGTTTAGCTAAATCATGGCGACGGTTAGGCGCCATAGCACCTAAACCACCCAGCAGAATAGCAATTGAGGACAAGTTAGCAAAACCACACAACGCAAAGGACACAATGGCTTTGGTTCTGTCGGTCATGGCTAAACCTGTTTCGGCAACAACCATGCCACCATCGGCGATGTCTTTCAGGTATGGCGCAAAGTTTAAGTAAGCCACAAATTCGTTAACAACGATCTTTTGACCGATAAAAGAACCCGCAACCAGCGCTTCGTTCCAAGGCACACCGATAAGGAAGGCTAACGGCATGAAGATATAACCGAGGATCAGCTCAAGCGTTAAACCTTCCACGCCAAACCAACCGCCAACGCCACCGATGATGCCGTTGATCATGGCGATTAACCCCACAAAGGCTAACAGCATTGCACCAACGTTCAGGGCTAAATGCATACCTGATGAAGCACCTGCAGCAGCGGCATCTAACACGTTCGCTGGCTTATCAGGATCTTCTGGCAATTCATCCATATCGTTTTTAGCGGCTTCTGTTTCTGGGTGCATCAGCTTAGCCATTAATAGGCCACCTGGTGCCGCCATGAATGATGCCGCCACTAAGTATTCAATCGGCACGCCCATTTGTGCGTAACCGGCAAGAACTGAACCTGCGATTGAAGCAAGACCACCCACCATGATCGCAAACAGCTCTGATTGGGTCATCGTCGGAATGAATGGACGAACCACTAACGGCGCTTCAGTTTGACCAACGAAGATGTTAGCAGTCGCTGACATCGATTCAGTACGGCTTGTGCCTAATGCTTTTTGCAGACCACCACCGATGATACGGATGATCCACTGCATGATGCCTAAGTAGTACAGCACCGCGATCAGTGAAGAGAAGAACACGATAACGGGCAGCACGTTTACCGCGAAGATAAAGCCAAGTTTAAAGTTAGCTAAATCACCAAACAGGAAGCCGATACCGTTTTGTGCATAACCAATCACACTCGATACCGCATCCGATACACTTTTCAGAATATCTTTACCCACTGGCACCCATAATACAAAACCACCAAAGGCTGCCTGAATGGCTAATGCACCACCGACCGTGCGTAAATTAATTGCTTTTTTGTTATTCGATAGGAGGAAACCTATCGCGAGTAGGACAACCACCCCTACTAAACTCATCAATATATTCATCAACCATCATCCTATTGTTAACACTTTTTATTTATGTTGTTAACCAACCCATTTCCGCTTCAAATTATACCCGAGGAGAAGTCGAAAATCGTCGTTTGCTTCAAAATTTTGGAGTTTAATTTCAACAGCTTAGTGATAAATGCTAATGCGATGCACACCTGTTTAGCCAAAAACAGCTACAGCTCAAACAGTTGCGAGGCGTTCAGTTGCAACTGTTCTGATATTAGAACACATGATTTTTTTTGCAAATGAGCGATTTGCTGGATAAAAAACGCAGCATTCGCGGGTTCGTTGCGTTTTTCAGACACATTTTTAGGTGTCATTCCGGGGGAATCAGTTTCTAGGAGCAAGTGCTCAAGGGGGATTTCGCTGACGGTTTGATGCAACTTTTTCGCGTGGGGATCCATAATCAAGCCACCAATCCCCAACTTAAATCCTCGCTGAATGTAACTCCATGCCAGTTCTGGTCCACCGGAGAATCCATGGATCACCCCACCTTTGGCTAGTGAGTAGGTTTTTAAACAGGCTAATACCGCACCGTGGGCCTGCACACAATGCACAATCACGGGTAAATCAACCGCCTGAGCAAGCTCTAGCTGCGCCTCAAACAGCGCCAATTGTTGTGGCCAGCTTGCTCGATAACGCTTATCCAAGCCACATTCTCCTACCGCGACCAACTGCGGGCACAACAGATGTTCGTTAACCAGCGCCGTTAAAGCAGACATTCCAAGGTTGAGATCCTCCGGGCAAAACCAAGGATGAATACCTAATGCGTAATAAGCGTGGTATTGCTGGGCAAGAGCCAATTGTTTGTGCCAATGAGCGGGGGAAACGCCAGGAATAATCAGGTTATCAATCCCCGCCTCTCGCATGCGTAAAAAGACCGCATCACGGTCGGCATCAAATTCAGGAAAATCCAGATGCGCATGGGTATCTAGCATCGTCAGTAAATGACTCCCTTGGTGTTATACGGCTCGATGATGACCATTTTATTGGCCGGAAGCGACATACGCTAGCAAACACTTGCCGAACACTCGCTCAACATTTGCATAGTGCAGCAACATTTGCATAGTGCAACAACATTTGCATAGTGCAGCAACATTCGCCCAATCTCCGCAAAGTGCAGCAACACTCGCGGCGCACTTGGAATACCGATTTAGCGACAACCTCAAGCCAGGGCGCATCATCTAAACTCACTATGATTGAACAATGACATTCGCGATGGCGATCTTTGTCGTGCTCTAGCAACAAAAAAGGCGGTGATTCACCGCCTTTTAAACTTAAGTCACTTATCCGCTTAATGCTCGCGAGTTTTCGCAAACTCGATATCAGGATACCTTTCCATCGAAAGATTAAGGTTAACCATGGTTGGCGCAATGTAAGTTAAGTTATCACCACCATCGAGCGCTAGGTTTTGGCTGCACTTGCGGCGGAACTCTTCTAACTTACGCTCATCCTTACAGTACACCCAGCGCGCGGTTGAGACGCTAATACCTTCGTAAATGGCCTCTACGTTGTACTCGCTCTTTAAGCGGCCGACAACCACTTCAAACTGTAGGACACCCACCGCGCCCACGATTAAGTCATTGGTGTCTAATGGGCGAAAAACCTGCACCGCACCTTCTTCAGATAACTGAACGAGGCCCTTAAGCAATTGTTTTTGCTTGAGCGGATCACGCAAACGAATCCGGCGGAACATTTCAGGGGCAAAGTTTGGCACGCCAGTAAAGCGGAACTTTTCACCTTGAGTGAAAGTGTCACCAATACGGATAGTACCGTGGTTATGTAACCCAATAATATCGCCAGGATACGCCACTTCGGCACGCTCACGGTCGCCCGCCATAAAGGTTAAGGCATCACTTACGTTAACGTCCTTTCCGATACGAACATGGTGCATCTTCATACCCTGCTCATAGCGGCCAGAACAGACTCGCATAAAGGCTACGCGGTCACGATGCTTTGGATCCATGTTAGCTTGGATTTTAAACACAAAACCCGTGAATTTCTCTTCATCAGGCATGATCATCCGCGCATCACTTTCACGGGGCAACGGTTTGGGTGCCCACTCCACGATACCATCGAGGATATGGTCAACACCGAAGTTACCCAATGCCGTACCAAAGAACACGGGGGTTAACTCCCCCTTTAAGAAGGCTTGATGGTCAAATTCGTTGGATGCGCCACGAACCAGCTCCATTTCATCGCGTAAATCTGCGGCATAACTACCAATCGCTTTATCCAGCTCAGGGTTATTAATGCCTTCAATTACGCGACGTTCTTGGATAGTGTGCCCCATACCGCTTTGATATAACACGACTTCATCACGCAGAATATGGTAAACACCTTTAAACTCTTTACCGCTGCCAATGGGCCAAGTGATCGGCGCGCAAGCGATATTGAGAACGTTCTCAACCTCATCCATCAACTCGATAGGATCACGAATATCGCGGTCGAGCTTGTTCATAAAGGTAACGATTGGCGTATCACGCAGACGAGTCACTTCCATCAATTTGATGGTACGATCTTCCACCCCTTTAGCAGAGTCGATAACCATTAGACAGGAGTCGACCGCAGTGAGTGTGCGATAAGTATCTTCCGAGAAATCTTCGTGACCAGGAGTATCGAGTAGGTTAACGAGCGCGCCACCATAGGGAAACTGCATAACCGAGGTGGTAATCGAAATACCACGGTCCTTTTCCATTTCCATCCAGTCAGACTTAGCATGCTGACCCGATTTTTTGCCCTTAACAGTACCCGCTTTCTGCAGCGCGTTTCCGAATAACAGCACTTTTTCGGTAATGGTTGTTTTACCCGCGTCGGGGTGCGATATAATCGCGAAGGTGCGACGTTTATCGACCTCTACTTTATTGTCTGACATTTAACCTATGCACTCGTATCGCTAAAAAGGCGCAAATTATAGCGCCTCAGTGCCAACTTGGCTAGGTAAAGCCCAAGATGTCGCTTGGGCGATAATGCTTATTTTGTTGCCTCGAGCAAGCCTTTGACTTTAGCTAACTCAACTCGTGCATAGCGGTGTTCAACAAAATCATAAATATTGGTCGCCAGCGCCAAGCGCAAATAATTGGCGGCTTCTTGGTATTGTTTCTGCTCTATGGCCATTTTGGCGAAATAAAAATAGGCCTCACATAAACGCTCAGCATATTCTTTGGGCTGAGAAAGCCCTAGTTTAGCGGCAGCAAACACCTCCTCGCGACTTTTAACCCCTAAGTAATAATCAACAATCACCGTTGACCAAGCATCGGTTTCGAGCCCTTTGCGCTGTATTGCTAGCTGTTGTTTCGCTTCTGCCACATTGTCTTTAGAGGCAATTAAATAGAGCCATAGGGCGCGATAGCCATCCTTAGGATCTCCCTCAAAAAAGGCCTGCATATCCTTTATCGCCAGCTCGTTACGCTCACCATAATAGAGCGCAATACCGCGATTGAGATAGGCATAATCGTAATTAGGGGCTAATTCTAGCACTCCATCGAAGGCTTCATAGGCACTGTCATACTCACCTTCTTGGGTGTAATAAATTCCAAGGAAGTTGTAAGCATCCGCCAAATCTGGCTGCAATTTAAGTGCTTGCATAAAATCAATTCGTGCCAATAAGCGTAAGCCAACGCTGTCATATATCACACCGCGATCGTAGTGAAAGCGCGCGCGTTGCTCATTCGTTAATTCCGCTACCGCTAAAATCTCATTCAGCTTAGCCAAGGTCACTTCGACTTTATAATCGGGGATTACTGGTGCAATCACCAACTTACCTTGTACGTCATTTTGGTTTTCGAAAGGAGAAGGAGTGGTCGCACAACCAAATAACATCACACTGGCACCAGCCAACACAGCAATAACAGCGGTTCTAATTTTAAGACTCATCCATTTCTACCTTTTTAGATTCCCAACATCTGCACAAGAGTGCCCATAATAGCAATCCCACAACAGGACTGCTATTGAGGAATATGATTAAAAGTCATTTTATTAAAGCGCAGTAAACAAAAAAGGAGATCCATTGATCTCCTTTTATACTAGCCACTTAAATATTCATGGCCATATTTAGCGTATTGCTATACTCACGAATGAGATAATTATTCCGCCGCTGCGTCTTTAGTTTGCGCTTCTTTAATAGACAGTCTTACTCGGCCTTGACGATCCACTTCCATAACCTTAACGGTGACTTCTTGGTTCAGTTCAAGGTGGTCAGATACGTTCGCTACACGCTCATCGCTGATTTGCGAAATGTGCACCAAACCATCTTTGCCCGGTAGAATGTTAACGAAAGCACCAAAATCAACGATACGGATCACTTTACCGTTATAGATACGGCCCACTTCGACTTCTGAAGTGATTTCTTCAATACGGCGAATCGCTTCTTTGGTTGCTTCACCATTTGAAGAGGCAATCTTCACAGTGCCGTCATCTTCCAGTTCAATCGTGGTGCCAGTTTCTTCGGTCAGAGCACGGATCACTGCGCCGCCTTTACCAATCACATCACGGATTTTCTCTGGGTTAATCTTGATGGTGGTAATACGTGGAGCGTGATCAGAGATATCTGCACGGTGTGAACCAATGGCTTGATCCATCACATTCAGGATATGCACACGTGCGCCGTAGGCTTGTTGCAGTGCGATTTCCATGATTTCTTTGGTGATACCTTCGATCTTGATATCCATCTGCAGTGCAGTCACACCATCACGGGTACCAGCCACTTTAAAGTCCATATCACCTAAGTGGTCTTCATCACCTAAGATGTCAGAAAGAACGACGAAGTCATCGCCTTCCTTCACTAGACCCATAGCAATACCCGCTACAGAAGTCTTGATAGGTACACCCGCATCCATCAGCGCTAACGAAGTACCACATACTGACGCCATTGAGCTTGAACCGTTAGATTCAGTGATTTCAGACACCACTCGCACGCTATATGGGAATTCCGCAGCAGACGGCATCACCGCATTAATACCACGCCATGCAAGCTTGCCATGACCGATTTCGCGGCGCTTAGGCGAGCCAACCATACCGGTTTCACCCACAGAGTAAGGAGGGAAGTTGTAATGCAGCATGAAACGGTTAGTGCGCTCACCCATGATGCTGTCAATTTTCTGTGCATCACGCTCGGTACCTAAAGTACAAGTGACTAGAGCTTGGGTTTCACCACGAGTAAACAGTGCACTACCGTGAGTACGCGGCAATACGCCCGCTAACACACTTAATGCGCGGATCATATCCGGTTCACGGCCATCGATACGCGGCTCACCACGAATGATGCGACCACGAACCACATTTTTCTCTAAATTCGACAGCAAGTTGTCTACTTCACGTAAATCAACATCGGGATTGCTCGCCAACAACGCTTCTTTAGTGGCTGCTTTAACCACAGCGACTTGAGCATAACGATCTTGTTTTACTTGAATTTTATACGCATCACCTAGACCTTCTTCAGCCAAGGTTTTAATTTGTGCGACTAAAGCTTCATCATCTACCGGTGCAGTCCAATCCCACATTGGCTTACCCGCTTCTGCTTTAAATTCAGCAATCGCGTTGATAACCACTTGTTGTTGATCATGACCGTAAACCACAGCACCTAACATCACTTCTTCTGGTAATGCTTGAGCTTCGGATTCCACCATTAATACCGCGCTTTCGGTACCCGCAACCACGAGGTTCAGTTGGCTCGTTTCAATTTGAGCAACTGTCGGGTTAAGCACATATTCGCCATTAATGTAACCCACGCGCGCCGCACCTAAAGGACCGCTGAAAGGGATCCCTGAAATAGCCAGCGCAGCTGAGGTACCAATCATTGAAATGATATCTGGTTCGATTTGCGGATCGACAGATACTACAGTAATGATCACTTGGACTTCGTTTTTGAAACCATTAGGGAAAAGAGGACGAATTGGGCGGTCGATCAGACGAGCAATTAATGTTTCATCTTCTGAAGGACGACCTTCACGCTTAAAGAAACCACCAGGAATCTTACCTGCTGCGTAGGTTTTTTCTTGATAGTTAACAGTCAGAGGGAAAAAGTCACGACCGGCTTCGGCTTCTTTTTTACCAACAACAGTGACCAACACTGTCGTGTCACCCATACTCGCTAACACAGCGGCATCAGCTTGACGCGCTATTACACCTGTTTCCAGGGTGACTGTATGTTGACCATACTCAAAACTCTTTACAATTGGATTCACGTGACCCATTCCTTAATTAATGACCTTGAATTACGCGCGTAAGTATACTGCAATAATGAACAATAGATAAAGAGCAGATCATGATGACAAACGGTTATCTTTTAACTAAAGTGGACAAACCAACAAAGCGTTATAAGGTAAATTGCCCTCCAAAAAGCACCGTAAATTTGTAAAAAGCAGTGCCAAAATAACCCAATGCAAAAAACGATAATCAGAACAACAATCTCTTACTGACAAAAATAATCATAAAGGATGAGATGCATGACAGGCCGCTTTAAATCACTGACATGGAAACAGACCAATCTCGTCGTATTTACTGCGCTCTTTTTCGCCATTGCGATTTTTGTCATTGAAATCGCACTCGTGGTTATCACTACCAAACAGCAACTCACCAGCGCGCAGCAAGAACTGCTCGATTCCGTTGAGCAGCCCGCCGCCAATGCTGTTTGGGCCCTAGACGATAATCTCGCAAGGCAAACTTTAGAAGGGGCCACTAAAGTGGAGCATGTCGGCTCTGCGTTAATCGAGCTTGATGATCGTTCGCTGTTTGTATCTGTCAGCAATCACAAAAAGAATAATTCCCCACTGTTTATCAGCCTCAGCAATAAACTGTTTGATGATTTAAAAGAAATTTCCCGGCCATTATACCGTCCCTTTAATTTTGAAGGCACTCAGAAACAGCAGCTTATCGGTACGCTTACGCTGTTTTATGATACTCAAGAATTAACAAATACCCTGTTCTCCCAACTCAAACTCGGATTTCTAGCAACGCTAGCACGAGCATTATTGCTCACCTTAGTGCTGTCGGTGGTATTTCATCGCTTCTTAACTCAACCCATTGCCCGCATCAGTGAGGCTATTGATAAGATTGAACCAGACTCCCCGGATCAACACCTCCTTCCCATGTCAAACGCCCACAAGGATGATGAACTGGGGTTAGTGACCGCAAAATTTAACCAAATTCTGATCCAATTTAGCCAGACCCAATCAAAACTCCGTAAAATGGCAACCCGAGATCCCTTAACAGGCCTGCCCAATCGCACCTTATTGCTCGAAACCATTGCCGTCACCATTCAACGTTCCCGGGTGCATAAGAGTCATTTTGCACTGATGTTTATCGACTTAGATCGCTTTAAAAATATCAATGACTCTTTAGGCCATGCCGTTGGCGACCAATTTTTAGCCCGAATTGCTCGAGTGCTTGAACGCGTAGTCGGCGACAAAGGCACGATTTCTCGCCTCGGAGGCGATGAGTTTGTGGTGTTAGCCGACTCAGTGCAATCACCCGATCAAGCCGCCGACTTTGTCGATAAACTGCTGCTGCAACTGAATGTGCCTATCCAACTTAACGAACACGCGATTCATCCTGCAGCCTCGATTGGCATCGCCATTTACCCTGAAGATGGCAGTTGTGCAGAAGATCTTATTCGCCATGCTGATATCGCCATGTACAGCGCCAAAGCGGCCGGTTCCAACCAATGGTGCTTCTTTAAACATCAGATGACTGAACGTGCTGCCGTCCGCTTACGCACCGAAGCATCGCTACACGATGCGCTGAAAAACAATGAATTTTTACTCTATTTTCAACCTAAATTCGATTTGAATACCGGTAAAGTTATCGCTTGTGAAGCGCTGATCCGCTGGCATAAAGAGGGACGGTTAATCAGCCCGATGTCCTTTATCCCCGTAGCCGAAGAAACTGGGATTATTATTCCGATTGGCCGCTGGGTCATTGAACAAAGCTGTAAGACATTAAGAGATTGGCAAAAGCGCTTTAACTACGCCATTCCTATCGCCATCAATGTGGCTTCTCAGCAATTTGCTGATGCTAGCCTCGTTTCTGATATCAAACAAATGGCGCTGCGCTATCAAATCCAACCGGAATTATTAGAGCTAGAAATCACTGAAACCTCGTTAATGAATGACATAGAACTCGCTATCGCGAAGCTAGAGCAACTCAAATCCACAGGGTTTGGCATTGCGGTGGATGATTTTGGTACCGGCTATTCCTCATTGTCATATTTACGCCACCTCCCCATCACGACAATGAAAATTGATCGCTGTTTTGTGTCCGATTTACCCAGTGATAGTGCCATTGCCTCGACCATTTTAATGCTCGGTAAGCAGCTTAATTTAACCATTGTCGCCGAAGGGATTGAAAACGAGTTACAGCTAGATTGGCTCAAGGCAAATCAATGTCAGATTGGCCAGGGGTTCTATTTTAGCCAGCCGCTACCACAGGCTGAGTTTGAGGCTCTTTATATCGCCGAACAAACGGCCAGCATCACTCATATCGAGAGTAAACGGTAGAAGGTAGAAGGTAGACGGTAGACGGTAGAAGGTAGACGGTAGACGGTAGAAGGTAGAAGGTAGACGGTAGAC
>NZ_JBOFMC010000410.1:0-5473 GCF_051658185.1 Shewanella sp.
CAGTGCTAGAGGAGCTTGAGCGTAAAAGTAAAGAGATTGAAATCCCCGAGGCGATTTTGCCCATCGTCGGCGAGCGTGATCAGATGGCCCCCGCGGATGCTGCGCCCAACCCCGTGATTCCAGCGCCCCCTCTTTTAACTCCCCATCCCCCAAAACCAGAGGCACCTGCGGTTCAACCTGCACAAAAACACGACACCCCCAAAGAGCAAGGTGCCGGGTCCGCGCCCAAACACGCCCTGCAACAAGCTCACATAGCGCCTGAGGTTAGCTTGATAGGCGCTGGCGATGCTTTGGTGACGCCGCTACAGGTGACAAAACGAAATGTTGCAAGCCTACATGCCACAGGCCCAAATGTTACAAGCCTAAATGCCACAAAACTAAATGCCACAAACCGATATCTCACCCATCTTAAGGTGACTAAGGTTAACATCGCCAATATCGCCAATATCGCCAACATCGCCAATATCGCAGGGGTAAATGCTGATATCGCTAAGAGGGATGTCAGCGGTAATCTGCCGCTATCGATTCAGCTAAGTGAGGGAGACAAGCATGCACATCAGTCTGTTGCAATGTCAGAGTGGTCAGGATGTCAGTGCCAATCTGCAGTTTATCCAATCGCAGCTTGAGCAACTCAACCGCGAGAATGTCGATCCTGCCGCCCTAAGCCCGCACTTGGTGGTACTGCCTGAGTGTAGCCTGCTGTTTGGTGGCCATGAGCGGGCCCAAATCAGCTATGCAGGCGATTGTCATCCCAGCCCAGTGCAAGTGGCCCTCGGCGGCCTTGCCGCGCAGCATAGGGTGTATCTGGTGGCGGGCACCATTCCAAGATTGGCCGACGATGGTAGGCTGCATAGCCGATGTTATCTGTTTGATGATAAAGGTGTTACCTTAGGGCATTACGATAAATTGCACCTATTTGATGTGAATGTCGCCGATGCGACTCAGCAGTACCGCGAGAGCGACACCTTTTGCCCCGGCGATCATATCAGTGTTATCGATACACCTTTTGGCAAAATTGGCCTATCCATCTGTTATGATTTACGCTTTCCCGATCTCTTTCGGGCGCTGCGCCTTGCGGGGGCTGAGATTATTGCCGTGCCCGCCGCCTTTACTAAGGTGACAGGTGAGGTGCATTGGCAGGTGTTATTGCAGGCAAGGGCGATTGAAAGCCAGTGCGTGATTGTCGCCGCCGCCCAATGGGGCGCCCATAACCAAGGTAGCCGCGAAACGTGGGGGCAGAGTATGGTGGTGGGACCTTGGGGGAATATTATCGCTCAGCGGCCAACGGGGACTGGCTGGCTGCACGCCGACGTGGATGTGGCTGAGGTGCACCGTATTCGCCGTAATATGCCACTGGCGCAGCATAATCGGTTTGCGCCACCACAGTTAATGTGCCGCTAGCGAGTGCGCGGGGTCGGTTTGTGAGTATGCGTCGGTTAGCAGTGGATTTAGTCGGTTAGCAGTAGATTTAGTCGGTCAGCGAGTGGATTTAGCCCGTTCGCCAGACCTCATTCTGCGGTAGGTGTTTAGCGCGATAAGCGCTTGCTGTTACGGGGAATGAGCCAACGTTTTATCACGAGTGTTTTTTTATTCAAAATAGCCAGATCCCTGGGGATCAGAGAGAACATCGATGCCATTTTTAGCACAAGTAGAGCAAAGTTTATTGAAGGATGGGTTAGCCCTAGAGGGTTTGCAAACCTATTTGAACATCATACATCAGCACCAAATCGATTTTTCCGATCTCTATTTTCAAGGCAGTCGCCATGAATCTTGGGTACTCGAAGATGGCATCATCAAAGAGGGCAGTTTTCATATCGAGCGCGGCGTAGGGGTGCGGGCGATCACCGGGGAAAAAACCGGTTTTGCCTATGCCGATGAGATCACTCCCGCCGCCCTAAGCGCCGCAGCAGAAGCGGCCCGTGGCATTGCCACTCGAGGCGAAACGGGCAAAGTGGCGGCCTTTAAGCGCCAGCAAGCCTTGGCGCTGTACGATAGCCACGATCCTATCGCCGCCATGGAAGAAGTGAAAAAAATCAATCTACTCAAACAGGCCGATGCCTACATTCGCAGTTTAGATAGCCGCATCATTCAAGTGGTCGTGAGCCTTGCGGGTGTGCATGAAGAAATCCTCGTCGCCGCGAGCGATGGGACGCTGGCGGCGGATATTCGCCCACTGGTGCGCTTTAATTGCAGCGTGATTTTAGAAGAAAATGGCAAACGCGAGCGTGGCGGTGCAGGTGGCGGTGGACGCCATGATTACGCCGTACTTATGGCGAGCGACGATAGCGGTTTGCCCATGTGTTTTGCCTTTGCCCGCGAAGCGGTGCGCCAAGCCCAAGTTAACCTCAATGCTATCGATGCCCCCGCCGGTGAAATGCCGGTGGTCTTGGGCAATGGTTGGCCTGGAGTCTTGCTCCATGAAGCCGTGGGTCATGGCTTAGAGGGCGATTTTAACCGTAAGGGCAGCAGCGCCTTTAGCGGCAAGGTGGGCCAACAGGTTGCCTCAAGCTTAGTGACTGTGGTGGATGATGGCACCTTAGCCAATCGCCGCGGCTCCCTGAGCATTGACGATGAAGGGGTGCCAAGCCAACGCACAGTGTTAATCGAAGACGGCATATTAAAGGGCTATATCCAAGATAAACTCAATGCGCGCTTAATGGGGGTTGCACCAACCGGTAATGGCCGGCGTGAATCCTATGCCCATTTACCCATGCCGCGCATGACCAATACCTATATGACGGCGGGGAAATCCGATCCAAGTGAGATCATTAAGTCGGTCAAAAAAGGCATTTATGCGCCCAACTTTGGTGGTGGCCAAGTGGATATCACCTCGGGTAAGTTTGTCTTCTCAGCCTCTGAAGCCTATTTAATCGAGAATGGTGAAGTGACCCAAGCCATTAAAGGCGCCACCTTAATTGGTAATGGCCCTGAGGCGATGAGCCAAATTTCCATGGTGGGTAACGATATGGCGCTAGATAAAGGGGTGGGTGTGTGCGGTAAAGATGGCCAAAGCGTCCCTGTCGGCGTGGGTCAACCGACCTTAAAACTCGACAAGCTGACCGTGGGCGGCACAGCCTAGCCTAAAGCCTAAAGCCTAAAGCCTAGAGCCTAAAGCCTAAAGCCTAAAGCCTAAAGCCTAAAGCCTAGACATCGAGTCCTAGGCTCCCCTTAAACTGGCGAGCGCTGGCTGTAGCCTAAGTTGAATGTTATCATTTGCAAAGGAATTAGAGTAATCACTCTAGAGGTGTTAATGAAACTATCCAAACTGGCGTGGCGCAGGCTATTGTCATTGCCGAGGTTATTGCCACTGTGGTGTTTATTGCCAGTGGCAGTCAGCGCGCAGCCGATTCACTTTACCGATGCTTGGCAACAAGTGCTTAAGGTGAGCGATAAGTTGCAGGCGCAATCCCAAGAGCTCAACCGCGCCAAGGGCGAACAAAAGGCGGGGGAAAGTTTACGTCTGCCCTCGGTGAGCCTAAATGGCAGTTACACTCGCCTCGAAAAACCGATTGAGTTAGATCTGCGGGATCTTAATCCCTTAGCCTCCCTCGACCCTTCGACCTTACCCCCCGCCCTCGGTGGCGCACTGGCTGGTATTCCTGGCTCGATGTTTGTGACGCCTTTTACCGAGCAGGATATCTTTCGCGCCAGTTTGCAGGCCATGTGGCCGATTTACACCGGCGGGCAGATCACTGCTGCCCAAGGGATCCAAGCGGCGATGGTGGCCGAGAAGCAACAACAGCTACAGCTTGCCACTCGGGATTTATTTACCCTGCTGGTAGATAGGTATTATGGCGTTGATGTGACTAAGGCCTTAGTGAACACCCAAACCGAGCTGGTTGAGTCCTTAAAAGTGCATGTGGATCATGCGCTTGCTTTAGAGCGTGAAGGACAAATTGCGAAGGTTGAGCGCCTAAATGCTCAGGTGGCGCTCGATAATGCCAAGGTTAATCTGGCGAGTGCCCGCCGCCAGCATGAAATGGCGGCGATTGCTTTGGCGCGTTTGCTGCAGCCGAGTGAAGTCAGTTCGACTTGGGTTGAGCCTGCATCCGCGCTATTTGTCTTGCCACATGCCCCCTCGCTAGCGGAGTTGACCCAACTGACCCTTAGCCAACACCCGGCGCTGAAATTACTCGAAGCCAAAGAAGCACAGGCCAATGGCTTGGTTTCTTTAGAAAAGGGTAAGTATCAGCCCACGGTATTCCTGTTTGGCAATTACACCTTGTATGAAGATGACAGTTTATTTTCGCAGGTTGAACCCGATTGGATGGTCGGCGTGGGCGTAAAAGTGCCGCTGCTCAGTCGTGATGGCCACAGTGGTAAGGTGCAAGCGGCCAAGAGTGCGTTATTACAGGCGCGCCACACTAAGGCGCAAACGCGGCAAGATTTGAGCTTATTGGTTGATCAAACCTATCGGCAGTTGCTGCAGTCTGAGGAGGAAGTCCGTGCCCTCGATACCTCGCTGGAATTAGCCGCTGAAAACCTGCGTTTACGGGAAATCGCCTTTAACCAAGGGTTATCGACCTCCATCGACAGGGTTGACGCCGAGCTTAAACGCACCGCGGTGATCACCCAGCAATTGGCTGCCCGTTATCGCTATGTGCAAGCCTATGCCAGATTGATGGCCATCAGCGGTCAACTGGATGAATTTATGGGGCGCAGCTCATATAAAAGCTCATATAAAAGCTCATATAAAAGCTCAGATAAAAGCTCAGATAAAAGCTTAGATAAAACCGCAGATAACATCGTCAATCAAACCGTAGTCCATACCATCGATCACACCTCAGATCGCAGTGTAGTGCAGGAGATACACCATGCGCGCTAACCGAATACTCGCCCTCGTGGCTTTAGTCGCATTAGGCCTGATTTTAGCCTATGGCCTTAAGTTGGCCTATAGCCCGCAGCCCCGGCTATTGCAGGGGCAAATTGAGGCGCGTGAATATAATGTCTCGTCAAAGGTGCCGGGGCGCGTCGAGCAAGTGTTGGTGCGCCGGGGCGATAGCGTCGCAGCGGGGGATTTACTGTTTGCGATTCACAGCCCTGAGCTGGATGCCAAATTGATGCAGGCCGAAGGTGGCCGCGATGCAGCCCAGGCCAAACAGCAAGAGGCCAATAATGGTGCCCGTAGCCAAGAGGTGATGGCGGCCAAAGATCAATGGCTTAAGGCCCAAGCGGCGGCTGCACTGGCGAACACCACTTACACGCGAGTTGAGAATTTATTTAATGAAGGCGTCGCCGCGCGGCAAAAACGCGATGAAGCCTTTACCCAATGGCAAGCCGCCAAGTACACCGAGCAAGCCGCGTTAGCCATGTACCAAATGGCCAAGGAGGGCGCGCGCCTTGAAACCAAAGCGGCGGCCGCAGGCAACGTGCGGATGGCTGAAGGCGCCGTAAAAGAGGTGAGCGCGATTATGCAAGACAGCCAAATGCGCGCGCCTAAATCCGGTGAAATCAGCGAAGTATTATTGCAGGC
>NZ_JBOFMC010000411.1:0-7332 GCF_051658185.1 Shewanella sp.
TCATCGGGAGATAGCGCTATGAAAGCAGTTTATGTTATTGTTTTACATTGCATGATTCGCCGGTTTAATACCGTATTGATATAAAAGGTGGCACAACGAATGGAAAAACTATTTGAAAGATTAATGTATGCATCGCGCTGGATTATGGCACCCATTTATTTGGGGCTCAGCTTGGTATTATTAGGCTTAGGCATTAAATTCTTCCAAGAGATTTTCCACATTTTACCGATCATTTTTGAAATGCGCGAAGTTGACTTAGTGTTAGTCACCCTGTCGCTCATCGATATCACCTTAGTTGGCGGCCTGATTGTCATGGTGATGTTTTCAGGCTATGAGAATTTTGTCTCTCAGCTCGATGTGGGCGATAGCAGTGAAAAACTCAGTTGGCTTGGTAAGTTAGATTCTGGCTCCCTTAAAAATAAAGTGGCCGCCTCTATTGTGGCAATTTCATCCATTCATTTGCTTAAGATATTTATGAATGTTGAGAATATCGATAACGAGAAAATCATGTGGTACCTATTAATCCATATCACCTTTGTGTTGTCGGCTTTTGCCATGGGCTATTTGGATAAACTGACCCGAGATAAATAAGTTAACGCCCAGAGGCTAAAGGGCATGATTAAGCCCTCGCCTCCCTTAGCGTGACATTCAATTGGCGCCGTCACGCTAATGAGTCTGCGCTAACATCGCCTGCATTAACGTGGACAGTTCCCCTCAACGCCAAGAGCGCTGTAAACAGATTTAACAGCTAGTTAGCGGGTTTATGGACTAAATAACGGGCAATCGTTGCATACAATTCCTCGACCTGCGCCGGCTTACTGATCTGAGCATTCATCCCCGCCGCCAATGCCCGTTCAACATCGGTCGCCAGCGCATTGGCTGTCATGGCAATAATGGGTAAATCGGCAAACTGAGGCAGAGCGCGAATACGCCGCGCCGCCTCATACCCATCCATAATCGGCATCTGCCCGTCCATCAGCACGCAATCAAAAGATTGCTGAGATAAGCACTCTAACGCCTCCTGTCCGTGGTGAGCCACGGTCACCTGCGCGCCAGCTTGGCGCAATAACTGAACGGCAATCTCTTGATTGATAATATTATCTTCAACCAATAGCAGCTTGGCGCCCAATAATCGCGGTTCAACCTGAGGCAAAGATTCACGGACTGGGCTCGCGGCATCCTCAGTGACATTTGGCTTAAGCAAACTCAGCAGTGCATCGCCAAAGGCGCTCGGCGTGAGAGGGTGCGCTTTACTGAGTATTCGTGGATGCGGCCCTGCTAAGGCTTGCAGCGCCACTGGCGGCGTACCATTGCCAATTAACAACAGACTTAGGGCATCGTGCGTTTGGATAAGATGCAATAACTTATGATCACAAGTCGCGACATCACAAATAATCACCTGCGGCTGCCCCGCTTCGCCGGGCGGCGCGAGGCCATCATCGGTCAACTCATCAAGAGACTCGAGCGTCTGCAGCGTCATACCAAAGGTGCTGGCACAGCGACTAACAATCGCCTGTTGCCGCGGTTTAAGAGCAAACGTGAACAGCGTTCCCCCCTTAAGGGCTGCCAATGACGCCGGCAGAGCATAGGGCTTAGCCAGGGGCAATTGCAGGCGCAAATAAAAGCGCGCCCCTTGCCCGAGCTCGCTTTCACACCATACATCGCCCTGCATTAACTCGGCTAAGCGCTTACAAATGGCCAAGCCCAAACCGGTGCCGCCGTATTTACGGGAGGTCGAGGTGTCGATTTGCTCAAAGGAATTAAACAAGAGCGCCTGTTTATCTGCGGGAATACCAATCCCGTTATCCTCCACGCAAAATGTCAATGTAGCGCCTTGTTCATCGCGCTCGGCCTGACAGCTCAGCCAGATCTCGCTCCCATCGCTGGAAAACTTGACGGCATTATTACAATAATTGAGCAAAATTTGCCTTAAGCGCAGCGGATCTCCCACAAAATAGCGGGGGCAATCGGGGGCGATATCGTAAATTAAGGCCATATGCTTTTCTTCAACCTTAAAACCAATCACATTGCCAAGCTGGGCAAAAACATCATCAAGATCAAATTCGATCTGTTCAACGCTGAGCTTATTCGCCTCAATTTTAGAAAAATCCAAAATATCGTTGATAATATCGAGCAATGAGCCCGCAGCCTGATGCACCTTGGTAATATACTCCCGCGGCTTGTCGGCTAACTCGGTCTGCAGCGCCAAATAGGACATACCGATGATCGCGTTCATCGGGGTGCGGATCTCATGGGACATATTCGCCAAAAAGTCTGACTTAGCACGATTGGCTTCATCCGCCTGCAGCTTGGCACTGGCAAGCTCCCCTTGGATGGCTTTGGCTTGGGTGATATCGAGGGCCCAGCACAGATTGGCATGTTGACCATCATGGAATGTCGGATAAGCCGTAAAGAGGACGTCCAGCGGCTGGCCATGGGCCCCTTGTAATTGGGATTCAAAGACGATCAGCTCCTGCTCAGGGGATAAGCCACGGATATAGTGCTGATAGTCCTGCCTGTGAATAAAAATATCCTCCAGCGCCCGCCCAATCTGTAAGCCAGTCATATTCGTCATTTGCTCATTCACATAACGACAAATGCCATTAACGCACACCCAGACCCCAATAGGGCTCATGCCCAGCACGTTTTTAAGCATGTCCCGCTCATGGCGGATCAGCCTATCGACTAAACGCCGCTCCGCGAGATTGTGGTAGGTGGCCAAGATAACCCGCTGCTCATTAAGTTCAATACCCTTGAGCGTCACTTCAACGGGGAGCTTTTGGCCGCTCGCGTTTTCGATATCGGCCTCAAATTTAAGCTGGCCCTGCTGCGCGACTAACTCAAAGCTGCGCTGAATAAGGGCGTCGCTGCCCAGCATCGCGTCCCCAAGATGAAAGCGCGCAAGCGGCGTGCCAAGCAATTGCGCCTTATCATCGACCTGTAACAACGCCTGTAGCGCGGCATTACACTCCTTGATCACGGCGCGGTTATCAATGATCACGCAGGCATCCACGACCGAATCAAACAGCGCTTGGAACTTCTGCATGCTGGATTCGAGCTGCGCGGCCAGCAAACTACGCTTAACCAACTCACGCTTAAGCCAGTAATTCCAAAGCATAAAAGCAGTAAAAAATCCCAGAATGATCGCGCCTAGGCCAAAGGCCCAGCGCTTGATGATCTCAGGATCCATGCCAAATTCGTACTGCACTTTGAACCAGCGATTATCCATTTCGGCCCGAGTGCTACCGGGGATTTGCGCTAGGGCTTTATTTAAAATCCCTTGTAATTCAGGCCAATCCTTCCGCACTCCCATTGCGTGGTCAACATGATAATTCACCGGCGCAACCACTTTTAATGCTTGATAAGCAGGAGATTGCAGTAATTGCTCGGCTTTAGGCAGCAAGATCACCGCCGCATCCACCTCCGCCCTCAAGGTCGCGAGTAACAAATTGTCTAACCGACTAAAGGTCACCACGGTTAATTTGGGATAGTATTTATGCAAGATTTCTTCGGCGATATCCCCCCGCGTGACGCCGACCTTTTTAGCGGATAAGCCTGTTATTCCCCCCACTAATTGCGCATCTTTTCTCGCTACCACGACCGCAGGGAAATCGGCTATCGGCTCAGTAAACAGTACGCGGGTTTTCCGCGCCTCGCTGACCGACATCAGCGACAGCATATCAAGCTGCCTCCCCTCAAACTCTTTGAGGGTCTGCTCCCAAGAGCTGCTGGGCTGCACCTCGAATTTCACAGGGATAATTCTAGCTAATTCAGACAAATAGCTTGCCATCAACCCTGAGTGCTCGCCCGCTTGATTCACAAAATCGATTGGCGCGCCATCGGGTTCAATCCCGACACGGATCAACGGATGCTGGCGTAAAAAGGCCTGCTCTTCTTGCGTCAAGCTATTAATAAATTGCAGCATTGCCTCACTGGGCAGCAAGTCGGCTAGGCGCAACTCGTCTAAGGAGATCTCGGGATAAAAGTGCCGTGAAATACGCTTAAAATCTAAACGTAGCGGATCAAATTGCAAAATGGGGGCATAACGTTGGTAATTATGAGGGGTGATCACCACTAAGGGGGACACTAAATTAACCCCCTTGGGTACATTGTCCTGCGCCATTAAGTAATCAAATAACGCCGATACAGCAACCGCTCCCGAAAACTCACTCCCCGCAATCGCCGCCTGAATTGTCCCATCCACAATCCCCTGGCCCACCCGGTCTGACCAAGTCATTGAACCTACGATGGGTAAAAACTGCCGACTTAATTGACGGTTTTTTTCTGCCACCGCCATCGCAGCGATAGGGCTCATCGCCACTATGATGTTTGGCTTAGAAGCTGCTGCAAGTGCGGCATCATAATGGGCAATGGCTTGCGTGATGCTCCAATCGGTATAGCCCACCTTAAGCGTGGCGCCCCCCGAAGCCGAGCCGATAAAGCGCTCAACATCCTCCACCCCTCGCTCCACGCCAGCCTCCCCCTTGGGACCTGCAATTAACAACACTGAATCGTGCTTAACCTCGTTAGCGGAGAGCAAGCTTTGCATCAACAATTGCCCCGACTTTTTGTCGCTAAAGCTAACATTGGCAATAAAATTCGGTAATTTTGCCAATTCGGCGGTGCTAAAACTGCCCCCACCCGCCCTTAACGTCACGACAGGAATATGCTCCTTTTGGGCTTCGATAATTAAGGCTTCGCCCAACCC
The DNA here is from genome assembly GCF_051658185.1 of Shewanella sp. Lineage (GTDB taxonomy): Bacteria > Pseudomonadota > Gammaproteobacteria > Enterobacterales > Shewanellaceae > Shewanella. The sequence continues at coordinate 4,709 of NZ_JBOFMC010000411.1, forward strand.
GCTGATAGGATTCAAGATTAAGCCATCGACACCCTGCGCGATCGCTTCACGCCCCAAGGCCATTAAGCCTGACACTGTGTTATCGCCATAGACAACATTGAGCAGCACATTAAAATCCGCCGCGGCCGCCTGCGCCAAGGCCGCGATATGACGATTAAAAATCGTATCCGCGGGCAAAATCATCGTGATAGTAAATGGCTTAGCCGATTTTGACTGCACCAGCGAGCGCGGACTCAGAAGTGGTGATGCTAACGGCTCATTCACACAGGGCGCCGCAACCAAAGAGGTCGCCCCAGCGCTGGCGCTCCCCAGCAGCACGCTGCTCAGTAATGTGATGACGAGGAAACTGGGCAATGCCGGCTGGCGCGCATCGCATGCTCGTGCGCGCCGCACAAGGGGAAACCAAGCGAGCAGCCTGTTAAGCAAGGCGCAAAAGACAGGCAATCTACTCATTAAAAACAACATACCGGATTCCAACAAAACACTGGGGATAACCTTAAGCGATACTCGCCCATGAATAACAACTCGACCAACTCGCCAAAACGCTTTAACTGGAGTGACACAGGCCGTTAGCACGCCGGCGCAAGGCGCGGCGATTGGCGCAATGACAAACGCTGCTTTTTTTGCCGCCCATTGCAGCGCACTAGCCATGTTTACCATCCTACTTTTTGCCTAAAAAATGCGATTGAACGATCCACAGCAGCACACGTTCTCCCCCTCGCTCTCTTAGCATTCGCGCTAAGGACAAGGGAAAGGCACATATTAGCATAGACCTTGGCAATCTTAAGGATGGCGCGTATCTGACGGACAACGCGATGTTGCTGTCGCGGTGGGGATGCAAGGCAAAAAATGGCGATAACATATCAAGATAAACAAACGATAAGCACACTGGTCGCAGCGATAAAAACACGCCAGAGGCGCGCAATTATCGGAGCATTCGGGCAGCTACAGGCGCTGCGCGGCCTTCTCTGTCTGGTCGACAATCGTCAATACCGCAGTATCGCCCACCACATTACAGGATGTCAGCACCATATCAATGATCCGATCTAAGGCCGCAACGATGGCAAAGGCTTCAATGGGCAAGCCCAGTTGATGAATCAATACCCCGATCATGACCATGCCGCCCCCAGGCACGCCGCCCGCGCCCACGGATAACAGGAAGATACTAAACAGTAATGCCGGTAACTGCTCCGTAGTGATCGTCATCCCAAAGGCATTGGCCACAAAGAAAATAGCGATAGTGATATAAATCGCCACCCCTCCCATATTCATGGTCGCGCCGAGCGGCACCCCAAAGCCTGCAACCGAACGACTCACGCCGAGCTTTTCGGTAAGGGTGCGCATCGTCACCGGGATGGTGGCATTGGAACTTGCCGTCGACAGTGAAAACAGCACTTGCTCCTGGGTTTTTTGGCGAAAAGCACGGGCAGAGAGCGGCGTAAAACAGCTCACTGCCAGCGGATACACCACAAAAATCCACAGTAGCAGCAAACCTAAAATCAGCACCAAATACTCGACCACGCTCATAAATACTGCGGCATCTAAGGTGGCGCCTAATTTAAACATCAAGGCAAACACGCCATAAGGCGCGAGACTCATCACCACCGCAATCAATTTCATCATGATTTTATTCGCGGTTTTAAAGCCCTGCACTGCGCCAGCCACATGCTCGCCAAGGGATTTCATCACCCCGCCCAGCAGCAAGGCCATAAAGATGACTTGCAGCATATTGCCGGACATAAAGGCGGCGATCGGATTACGCGGCACAATATCGATCACCAGCGCCATAAGGCTTGGCAATTCGGTCGCCGTAATCGCCACCCCCTCGGTGCTACTCATGTCAACGCCTTTGCCAGGCTCGAGCAATAGTGCGAGCAGCAAAGCCGCGCTAATCGCGACCAAGGTATTGATAATATAGAAACTAAAAGTTTTACCGCCCAAACGGCCAAAGCTGCTTAGATCCCGCAACTCGCAGACACCACACACAATGCTGACAAACACTAAAGGCACAACCAACATCATGATCATATTGACGAACATAGTGCCAATCCCTGCCGCCAATTCGACGAGGTTATCGGCAAAAAAATCAATATCGTTTAAGCCATATTGCACTATCGAGCCCAACAACAGCCCAGCAAATAGACCGATAAAGATCCGCGTTGAAAGTGATTTAATCATGCTTGTGGTGTCCCCAGATAACGAGAGTCAGTGCCATTTCCTCCTCCATGATGGCCAGTTTCGCCATGCATTTTTTGAGTCGGGCGGGGATAGTGAAACATGCTAGCACCAAGTTCAATAAAAAATTTACGCAAAAAGTGAACGTATGCTAACGCTAAATAATCACATAACAAAGTTAACCAATTGATTAAAAATAACTAAACAAGAAAAGCCACCAGAATACCTGCTAAGCGACAGCTAAAATCTCGATATTTTACACAACCAAAATCAAACAAAAAACCTGATAATTTAACAAAATAGCCACCGCAAAAAGCGGTCATTCGGATATAACCACTAAAAAACAGCAATTATTAGCATATTATGTCGAAAATTCACCATTTACAGGTCATATTATTGGTGATTATCAAGACTATAAGCGCGTAACACCCAATCTAGCCCGTAAGCCA
>NZ_JBOFMC010000412.1:0-8461 GCF_051658185.1 Shewanella sp.
TGCAAAATTGTGAAAAAATGACATCAATGGATCAATTGCTCTAACTCATTTTGGGGCAGTAATGAGTTAGAAACGTTGAATCTTACGGATAACACGCCCTCCCATAACAATGAGAGGAGCGTTAACAGCCCTTCGGCAGGTAGCTCAAAGCCAACTATAGCGGATGACCCCAAGGCGCTGGCGGCAGCGGTTGCGGCTGGGTAAGGTCAAAATCCACTTTAAAATTACGCTGCTCGCGAGTGAGTTGGTAACTGAATACCGTGGCATTGATGTGCATATGCCACACATTCGTGACCGACTGGGTTAGACCATTTTTGATAAAGTTATCAATGGACTCTTTATCTATCGGAAATGACTGTTGTTGTGCAGTGCCCGCATTAAGGGTATCACCGCCATACATAGTCACCGCATCTGCTGTCCCATCTTGATGGCGATGATCATGCTTTAAGCGCAATCCTTGGGCGGTTTTAGTGAGTACCCAAGTACGAGAGTGATCATCCCCCACATGGAAAGGAATTTTGAGCTCAGTCGCCGAGCATTCACGCACATGCATCACTAACGACTTACCGCTAAATGCCGAATCGGCGGAATCGCCCGATACCACTTTGCCGGCAAATGCTTGGCCACAATGACGAGCCAGTTGCGCAAAAAAATCATCCTGCGCGCTAACGGTATTGGCGAAAGAGGGCAGCGCGAATAAAGATAAGCCGACAAGGCTCAGATTTTTATAGATAAATTTCATTGTATTCTCCCTTTTTGATGAACAAGACCTTATCACCAAGGCATAAATTTAACCTGAATTTATGCCTTGGGCGGCGCAAGCCATCGTTAAGGTGTTGGTGCTGCGACTACCAACCAATATAAGTACGAGAGCGGTTACCGAGGTACTTTTTGATAACACGAGCGGTCATGACACTGCCAAACATCAGGAAGGCAAAAATCGCCAATGAAAACAGCGTACTGGTTAGCATCGACCCGGGCGGAAAACGAAAACGCAGCACAGTGGCGGTAGTATTAAACAACATATCAAAGAGCGGATGCAGAAAGAAAATCGCAAAGCTCATCTCAGCGGTTTCGATCAACCAAGGTAAGCGGCTACGCCCGGATAACCACTCGCAAAAATTCAAGGTCAGCACACACAAGCAAAGCTTTTGGACGAACTGCCAATCGATGCCGTTGTAGTCAAATGGCGCCTTATGGTAATTACCCACATGCTGCACCACATAGCTTTGTTCGAGCAAGCTGACGACTAAAAATAGCATCGCTATCCCACTGAGCAGCCCGCCATAACGAGCAATGAGCGACTCATCCTGAGAATATAAAATCCCCATGAGATAAAACGGCAGGTAATACACCACAGAATGGATAACGTTAACGTTACCTATCGGCCGATGCAGCAGTGCCGCCACCACACAACTGACCACCAACAGTGTCCAGCGCGTTTGCGAAGAGCAACGGATAAACCACAAAAATACCGGCGAGCATAAAAACACCGCCATGATGAAGGGAATATACCAATGAGGATAAAGAATGTAGCCATTCCTGACCGTATAAAAAATACTGAGCAGCACTTGGCTAACAGACTGATCCTCCATAAAAATCCACCGCAGGCACAAACATCCCAACCCCACGAGTGACACGATTAAAAATGGATAAAGTACGTTTTGCACTTTATTGGTCATGAACTTTTTGTAGTTAAAATCTTGATAAAAAATACGGTGGAAAAAATAGCCAGAGATAAACACAAACAACGCCGTGCCGCCCCGGAGTAAATTTTCAAGCAGGAGGGGGAAGCCTTCCCCAGAGTTATAAATACTGTGGCCTAACACGATCAAAATAATCGCGATCCCACGCATATAGGTAAATTCGAGCTGATTTTTTCTCATAATTAATTCATCGCACAGTAGAGGGTTCGCCCCTCAACAACACTGGCAGAAACCCTTATCGTTCCATGGATTTCCGATTCATTAAAGACTAGGTACTGTCCTTCCCGCTGGAAGGGGAACGCTAAAGGTAACAGAGTTGCCGCCTCGATGCCCTCACAATAATTTTGCATGGGCACATCTAAAAGCGCGCTGCCTCTCACATTTAAGTTACTGAATTGTGAACTCATTCCTAAATAGGCATAGGTGATGTCCTCAAGATAGGGAACCACATAAAAGCCCGAGCGCACCTCGCCAACATCGACGAAACTACTCCCATCGCTCATGCTTGGCATGACCAATAACGGCACCTTAGGGTCCTGCACATTCTTCAGTAACTCGGCTAACTTTTGCTGAGTCGCCGGATAATATGCTAAGCGCTGTTGCAGTTGTTGCTTGAGGGCTTGCTGACCTGCCGCTGGCGGGACCACAGGTTTAACTCGACTCAGTAATAGTTCGACCGGCAACATGCCCGTCATCACCGATTCTTTCCACATCGTAGGATCTTGATAAATATCTAATATAATCCCCGCAACTGCGCCGATATTCTCCGCCTCCGCCGTCCAGCCGCCCTGCATCTGTTGCTGCTGATAATAGCTATTAACATATTGCAGTAGGATTTTTTGATAACCCAAATAAGATTGATTTTGGCTCAATAAGCGCGCCCCGGCGACCAACTCCACATACTTAGCGGTGCCTTCAACCAGATCATTGAGATAGCCCACCCGCTCCTCATTGGGCGCACTATGGCGCCAGAGCTGTAACCAATAGGCGGCGTGGCCTAAATGCAAGGCTTGCTGCTCAGGCTGATTCAGCGCCGCCATCAAGGCATTAAACAGCTGTAAACGATAAAAACGCGCCTCTAGATTTAAGGGGAAGACCTCGCCCTCATAGCGCACCCCTTCCTCGAGCACGCGCCACTCGGACTGAGCATAAAAATGAAATGCTTCATGCAGACTACTCCCCGCCCACACCAAAAACGGTAAATCGGTCAGTTCGGTGTCAGTGGCAAATGGCATGGCAGCATCTTCGAGCTGAATTAACACCCCCGGCTGACCTTGATAGGCAGGAAACCCAAAATTCACCGATAGGCCAGAGTGTAAATTCACCGACTCTAATACGCTGTTATCTTGGATAATATCTCCCCCCGGCTGGCGCAGCCACACATTGCCAGCGTAGCTAAAGAGATGCACTTTATCCTCGAGCCGAAAGCCCGGCCAAAGGGACTCACTATAGCGACTATTGAGCGCCATATAATCGAGATAAAGTCGGGCAAGTTGTGCTGGAGATGCCTTATCGGCGAACGCAGTGGGGGCGGTAACTGCACCTACGAGCCATAGGACAGCCACCATAATATTTTTCATTTATTAACCTAAACACACAATAGTCACAAAACAGCGTTAGAATATAGCGCAATTGACCATTAGTGAAACATTTGCAAAAATTTTTTTCAATCTAACAGCCCCCAATTAATTCAAGATTAATTAACAGCGCTTTCCCCGCTGCGGCCTCAGGAATGCCAAGCCGCAAAACCAGCCGCAAAGTGGGGCAATTATGCTTTAGGCTCGGCAGGGTCATGACCAAACCATGTGGTTAACTTATCGGCCGCCAATGCTTTAACCTCATCATCAATATACAGGCTGACCATAGTTAAGGCCGCGGCGAGCGCGCCAAGATCGTCAGAAAATCCGAGTAATGGGGTGAGATCGGGGATCGCATCCAGCGGCGAAATAAAATAGGCCAGCGCACCGAGGATCACCGACTTGGCCCAGGTCGGCGTGTTCGGTTTTTGCGCCGCATAATAAAGCCACAGGGCGCGCTCGACCACTTCTCGCCCCGCTTGCCGACCAAACAGTTTGATCTTGTTCCAAAATCCGGCTTCGGTAAATTGCTCATCTGCCATGGCTTGGCTCCTCAATCTTAAGTTAACTTGGGGATCTGCGACTTCCAGTCACTCCTTGTTGATCCTTTTAATAGTGTACGTCGATATGCCGCCGGGGTCAGGCCAAATGGGTGTGTAAATCCAGCAAAAAACGATTCAGCCGCGAGATAATCGCAGGCCAATGTAAGCAACAGCACGGCATCCGACGAATGTTGCAGCCATCCTAAGCTGTGACATAGGCGGCCTCATTCGCAACAGGCAAACCGGGCCTCAGGGACAAATGCGGCTAAAACCCGGCGCTAAAACGCCATTATGCGCCCCAGATACTCAGGTATTAAAGGTCAACCGAGCTGAAGCCATCGACTCGTAAACACCCGCGCCTGAGTCATTGCTTAAGTATTAATCGAACCGATAAATCAACCACCTGTTGATGATTTTTTACCTTTCGCGCTTGAGCCACCTTTGGCGTTATGGCCCGCGCCTTTAAAACCAGATTGCCCAAATGGCGCCTTGGCCCCCGGCCGAGTGGCCTTGGCAACATTGGCAGGGGGAGCACCGGCTTTACCTGCATTAGCTTTACCCGCATTAGCTTTGCTGGCATTGGGTTTGCCTGCATGAGCGGTGGCAGCCGGCTGCGCCTTCGCGCCCCGTGGCCAAGCGCTCTTGGTCTTATCCCGCGAAGCCTTGCTGCCTTTGCCCTGCTCAAATTGATCCGCCGTAAAGCGCGTGAGCGCTTTTTGGCCTTGGTTAGCCTCTTTCTGCCACTTTGGCGCACGTTCATTGCGGCCCTCTGGCGGCACTAATTGATGCGGGCTATTACCGATTAAGTCCTCGCGCCCCATCGCCATCAGCCCTTCACGGATGAGTGGCCACCCCGCTGGATCGTGATAACGCAGCAATGCTTTATGCAAGCGGCGCTGACGCCCCTTCTTCGGCACTGACACCACCTCGCTAGTATGTTTGATATTTTTCAGCGAGTTAAGCTCGGTATGATACATAGCCGTCGCATTGGCCATGGGTGATGGATAAAAGTTCTGTACTTGATCCAGTTTGAACTTACGTTCCTTCAGCCACAATGCGAGGTTAAGCATATCCTCATCGGTGGTGCCCGGATGGGCGGAGATAAAATACGGGATTAAAAACTGCTCTTTGCCCGCCTCCTTCGAATATTGATCGAACAGCGCTTTAAACTTATCGTAAGTGCCCATACCGGGTTTCATCATCTTACTGAGCGGGCCGGTTTCGGTATGTTCAGGGGCAATTTTAAGGTAGCCGCCCACATGGTGCTGCACTAACTCTTTGACATAGGCCGGATCTTCAATCGCTAGGTCATAACGCACCCCCGAGGCGATGAGGATCTTTTTAATCCCCGGCACTGCGCGGGCAGCGCGGTATAAATCGATAGTATGTTTATGATCGGTCCCCAAATGGCCACAAATGGCGGGATACACGCAGGATAAGCGCCGGCAGGTTTTTTCGGCCTTTTCACTGGTGCAACCGAGGCGATACATATTCGCTGTGGGGCCACCTAAGTCAGAAATTACCCCAGTAAAGCCGGGCACTTTCTGCTGAATATCTTTGATTTCTTTGATAATCGATTCTTGTGAACGGCTTTGGATAATCCGGCCTTCGTGCTCGGTAATCGAGCAGAATGAACAGCCGCCAAAGCAACCGCGCATGATATTGATGGAGGTTTTAATCATGTCATAGGCGGGGATTTTTGCTTTGCCATAGGCAGGATGCGGCACCCTTTGGTAGGGCAAGTCGAATACCGCATCCATTTCATCGGTATTGAGCGGCCAAGCCGGTGGATTGACCCACACCCCGCGCTCACCATGGGGCTGAAACAGCGCCCGCGCGCAGCCGGGGTTTTGCTCTTGGTGCAAAATCCGCGACGCATGGGCGTAGAGGAATTTGTCCTGCGCGACCTTTTCAAAGGATGGCAACAGCACATAGGTTTTATCCCAAGGCTTAGGCCGTGGCGGCTGCACGCTAATAGGCTTGGGCGCATCGTTATCAAAAATCTTTGCATCCGATGGGCCAGATAAATTGGCGCAGCCCACATCGTCGGCCCCATACGGGTTCGGAATAGGATCGATTTTATGTAACTGATCAATTTTACGCGAATCCATGCCGCGCCATTCGGGCAGCGGCGCTTTGCGGATCACGGCCGTACCCCGCACGTCATGCAAATCCTGAATAGCTTCCCCCGCCGCTAAACGGCGCGCGACCTCAACCAGTGGCCGCTCGGCGTTGCCATACATCAGCATGTCGGCCTTGGCATCTAAAATCACGCTGCGGCGCACTTTATCGGACCAATAATCGTAATGGGCAATGCGGCGCAGGCTCGCCTCAATCCCGCCAATAATCACGGGCACCTCTTTAAAGGCTTCTTTGCAGCGCTGGGTGTACACAGTCACCGCCCGATCTGGGCGCTTACCGCCAATATCATCGGGAGAATAGGCATCGTCACTGCGAATACGCCGATCCGCGGTGTAGCGGTTAATCATCGAATCCATATTGCCGGCGGTAACGCCAAAAAACAGATTCGGCCGCCCAAGCTGCATAAAGGCGTCTTTGCTCGACCAGTCAGGCTGGGCAATGATCCCCACGCGATAACCTTGGGCCTCGAGCATACGGCCAATGACCGCCATGCCAAAACTGGGATGGTCCACATAGGCGTCACCCGTGACAATAATGATGTCACAGCTATCCCAGCCAAGCTTATCCATCTCCTTGCGGGACATAGGTAAGAAAGGCGCGGTGCCATAGCACTCTGCCCAATATTTGGGATGACTAAACAGTGTGGATTCAACGTGCATGGTATTGACCCGAAAGCGTAATGGCAAACAAAGGCGAGGCAAACAAGGCGCTGCGCCGATTTAGGGACGCGGAGTATAGCAGGCAAACGCACACCTGCGCGATTAAAAAAACATCAATCAAGGCCCGTTCTTGGACGTGAGTCATTTCAACGTAAACGCGCAGCAGCGTTGCTGAGCCCGCCATCATATCCGAGCACTTCTGCCGCGATGCTCCAAGCAACCATCCAAGGAGCGCTCCAAGCAACGAACCCTAGCAGGCAAGGGCTATCCCACAAACAATAACTATCACACTGGCAATAATCATCAGCATCACTATAGCATCACTATCACCAGCGCGGGGCACTGGCCGCTAACGCAAAAAATCAGCAATTTATCGGCATTAAGATTGAAAGTCGTTAACCTTTTGGCGACAAAATAAGGTAAGATGCCCCCCGTAGTTTTTCCTCTTTAGATACAGCGAATACCCCGATTGGATAACGAAGATTTTATTAGAAAGCGTAAATTTATCATCAAACTAGGCAAAGCACTGCATAAGTTTGGCACCCCAGCCTATCGGCTTGAAACCCACCTGCAAACCGTCGCGCGCACCTTAGGCATCGAAGGCTATTTCCTGATCTCCCCCACTTCGATGACCTTTGTATTACAGCACGATACCGATCAGGAATATAACCATGTGGCGCGGGTGAAGCCCGGCGAATTGGATCTTGGCTCCCTCGCCCGCACCGATGAATTAGTCGATGAGTTAACCTCTGGCAAACGCACGCTGGCAGAAGCCTTAGATCGCCTCGAAGAGATCGCCAATAAACCCAATCCCTATGGGCCGCTGTTAACCTGCGGCTCCTTTGGCACCTCCGCCGCCGCCTTTGCCATGTTGATGGGAACCGGCTGGAATGATGTGTTTTGGTCCGGCTTATTGGGCATGTTTATTTATGGCTTTGTCTACCGCGCCGAGCGCTCCGCGCGGATGGCCGAAGTGCTCGAGCCTTTTGCCACCATAGTCTGCGCCATGGTCGCCTGTGCCATCGCCCGCATCGATCCCAATATCAATATCCCCGTGGTCATCCTGTCGTCGATCATCATCTTTATTCCCGGCTTAGCCTTAACCTTAGGGCTCGCCGAACTGGCCGCGAGGGATTTAATTTCCGGCACGGCGCGCATAATGGATGCCAGTATGCTGCTGTTTAAGCTGTATTTTGGCGCAGTGCTGGGGATGGCTATCGGTAAAGCCCTATTTGGTGAAGCCATTTATATTGAGCCTGAAGGCCTGCCGCGCTGGGCCATTTGGTCGGCGGTGCCGATTTTATCCATGGCGTTAGTGTTTATTTTTAAGGCGCGGATGCAAGACTCTCCTTGGGGCGTGCTCGCTGGGATTGTCGCGTTTTTTTCGGCCATGTTGGGCGGGCAATTTTTTGGCGATTCGGTAGGGATCTTCTTTGGCGCGCTCGCCGTGGGCATTTACTCGAATTTATTCGCCCGCTGGATGAAGGCGCCCGCCTCCATTGCCCTGCTGCAAGGCATTGTGATCTTAGTGCCCGGCAGTAAAACCTATATCGGCCTCAACACGCTGATCTCGGGCGAAACGATGCTCAACCAGTCCCATATTGGCTCGCAAATCTTTTTAATTTTTATGTCGCTGATCGCAGGGCTCATCTTTGCTAACGTCGCGGTACCACCAAGACGCACACTTTAAATCTCCCCCCTCATCGCTGGCCGCAAGGCCAGCAGTATTCTTAAGCGAACATTATGTAACATCATTATTTTATTTAAATGTTTGCTTGACTAATGCCCACTGAACATGTGTTATTGATTTGTAAACTGCAGCGACAGACTACTGA
>NZ_JBOFMC010000413.1:0-6053 GCF_051658185.1 Shewanella sp.
GCGTAACGGCGCGAGCGCACTCCGCCAAATCCTGCCGTATCCATCTCTAACCCTAACGCTCGAGTAAAGCTGGCATCACCGTCGGCTAACATCATTAATTCTGAGGCGTTTTGGGCCTCGCCCCAGGCCTTCATCACAAAGGCATCGTTGACGGAAACGCAGGCGATGATGTCCACCCCCTTGGCTTTAAAGGCGTCGGCTAAGACCACATACCCGGGCAAATGCGCCTCGGAGCAGGTGGGCGTAAAGGCGCCCGGCACAGCGAATAACACCACTTTTTTACCAGCAAACAATTCGGTAACCTGATGATTAACCATGCCCTCTTTAGTTAATTGGCTGAGCGTCGCCGTGGGTAATGCTTGACCTTGAGCAATCATGTTTCTCTTCCTTTAGTTAAAATAACCCTGCCATACTAGCCCGAATTGTTCGCGAAAAACACCGAAAGAAAACAGGGGATTAGGCAAGATAACCCCGACGGCGCACGAAAGCGTATAGTCCAAGCCACAACAGCGCTAGGCCTGATACAGCGCCCCCTTCAACGATGATAACATCGCTTTGCTGATCCCGATCGCGACTCTCCAGCGGCAAGGCATACAGGCTATTGACGTCATCAGCACTGATCGTTGCCACGACCTCGCTGTAACCCACCTCATACACATCAATCAGCACATCGTAGTGATCCGTGGCGTAACCGTTATAAAGCGTTGTCAGCACCTCATACTCATCCTGACTGGCGCTGCCGTAAATGCTAAATACCTCGGTGGTGTAATAGCGCACCCAAGGACCACCATCACGGCTAAGATAGAGCTCGGCAAAAACCTCCGCCCGCTCGTTAAGATAAGTACCACTGACATCCACATCGAACGTCACGCTAAACGTGCGATAAAAACCATCGCGATCCGCGTCTTCAAATAAACGGCTGCGCGCCGAATCAATAAAAAACGAATGATAAACCGCCGCTTGACTCAGATCCTGCGGGGTGGCGCTTGAGCGCGGTAAATTGTTTAGGTGTTCAGCCTGCACTTGCTCGCGTGTCATTGGCGGTGCGGCCATCAGCTTAAGCGGTTTAGCGGGGGTTGGCGCGGGTAGAACGGCAGATGTCGCGGCGGGCGCCTCTGCCAAGGTGGTCTCTGTCATGGTGCTCTCTGTCAAAGCACCCTCAGCCAAGGCAGACGCTTGATCTTTATTCGCATCGGCCTGCAGTGCTTGGCGCAATTGGGCCAATGCGTGCTGCTCTTGTTCGGCCTGCCGCTGCGGATTGTCGCGCTGCTGCATACCGATACTGACGGCGGTCGGTGACGTCAATTCACTCTCTGGCAGCGTTGCAGCGATAACGGTATTGGCGAGCAACAACAGGCCGGCGCCAAGGCCTACATGGTATTTCACGGCACGGCGCACTGCCGCAAACTTAACTGTATTCATCTTACACCCCGTGGTGATGAGCTCTTAATATTGGAATATTAAAGGCCAGCCAAGGTGAATATAAGCTGAACATCGCCCCGTGCCTAGCGCAGCCGCATTGAAGATATCAAGCTCCGCCCCCAGACCATGGGCAAGCGCCATAACTGCCGCCTTAACCGCGTAAGCTTAACTTGTTTGATGAAAGCGACGTTAACTTAACCGGTTTTAGTCTAAGGGGTGTTGACTTAAATGCCGCTGGCTTAAGCAAAGCTTGAACGACATCAAAAAATTAACGGCATTAAACGTAACGGGCTGTCGGTTCAATTCATTCAGCCTCGATTCATGTACTGGGCTGCACACTGAAGTACTGGCTGCAAACGTGGCAAAGTGCTTGATGGGGCAATGTTGGCGGTCGACTACAATGAATATTACACCAGATGGCTTTCAAGCAATTGGCGGCCCTGTCGATGTTTGTTAAGGTGAGCAGGTATTCCTAGACGATTCGATAAGTTATCTCGTTAACTCATTCAGTTAAGGTCGTCGAACATTCACGGGTAACGGATATGAAACCAAGTCTTACGTTGTGCCTTATCACCTGCTTATGCCTGTCTTTTAGCGGGATGGCTGCAAATGAACGCCAGCAGGAGCGCCATAGTGAGCGACAAAAAGATCGCCAACAGGAACGCCAACCATCCCGCGCCCAGGGATTACAGACCGAGCCGCGGCGCATGGTGGTGAACGGCCCCGAGCAGGCGGTCGCCATGGCTCAACGGCAATTTCGCGGTAAAGTGTTAAGCGTACAATCGAGCGGCTCAGGCTACCGGGTCAAAATCCTCAATAACAATGGCCAAGTCTTTTCGGTATCGGTAGATGCCGCCAGCGGGCGAGTATCAAGGAACTAATCATGCGACTGTTATTAGTTGAAGACGATCGAGAACTCCAAGCCAATCTCAAGCAACATCTTATCCAAGCCCATTACAGTGTCGATGTGGCCAGTGACGGTGAAGAAGGCCTCTTTCAAGCCCTTGAATATCAATATGATGCCGCCATTATCGATGTGGGTCTGCCAAAGCTTGATGGCATTAGCCTCATTAACCGCGTGCGCGAAAAGGGCCGAGATTACCCTATTTTAATTCTCACCGCCCGGGACAGTTGGCAGGATAAAGTCGCTGGCCTCGATGCGGGCGCGGATGACTATCTGACCAAACCCTTCCACCCTGAGGAACTCATCGCTCGCCTCAAGGCGCTGATCCGCCGCGCAGCAGGCAAGGCAAGCCCGCTGATCACCAATGGTCCATTCAGTTTAAATACCAGCACCCTAGAAGTGAAAAAGGGCCAAGAGTTAGTGCCCCTGAGCGGCTCTGAGTACAAGTTATTTGAGATTTTTATGCTGCATCAAGGCGAAGTAAAATCAAAAACCGTCCTGACCGAGCATATTTATGATCAGGATTTTGACCTCGACTCCAATGTTATTGAGGTCTTTATCCGCCGTTTACGCAAAAAACTCGACCCCGATAACCAATACAACTTAATCGAAACCCTGCGCGGCCAAGGCTACCGTCTTAGGGTGCTCGTCAGCGAGCAAAACGCCAATGAGTAAGCGCGGATGAGCAAGCGTGCCGACATCTGGCAAACACTCAACTCCCTCAAGGCGCGCCTCGTGGTCAGCGCCTTGCTGTTTATTCTGGTGTTATTGCCCCTGATTGGCGTTGGCTTGAATGACGCCTTTACTGAGCAAGTCAAAAGCGCGGCGAAAAACGAGCTCAGCGCCTATTTTTACTCGGTGCTGGCGGTCACTGAGGTCGAAAATGGGCAGATATTTATCCCCGAGCTGGTACTCGAAAATCGTTTTAATCTCATTCAGTCAGGCCTTTACGCTATAGCAACCACTCAAGATAGCACCCACTCACCCACCATCGTCTGGCATTCGCAGTCCTTTATGGGCATCCCCCCGCCAACGGGGATTACCATTCCAGCGACGGGACAAAGCGCCTTTGCCGCCATTGAACTTGGCACCGAGCCTCACCTGATTTACAGCTTTAGCGTCAGTTTTGCCAGCCAAGATCAACAGGTGCCTGTGACGATTCACATTATTAAGGATCAACGGGAGTTTCAGCAGCAGATAGATCAATTTAATCAACAGCTGTGGACTTGGTTGCTGATCTTAATCCTGGTGATGTTAGTGTTTCAGCTCAGCTGGCTCATTTGGACCATTCGGCCGCTGGCGCGTTTTACCCAAGAATTGCACTCAGTGGAGCTCGGCAAATCGCGCCAATTAAGCAGCCAATACCCTAGCGAGCTACAGGCGGTGGCTCGGCAGCTCAATATCCTGCTGAACACCGAGCAAACTCAACGGCAGCGCTATCGTAATGCCTTAGCAGATCTGGCTCACAGCCTCAAAACCCCCCTTGCGGTGATCAAGAGTCAACAAGATCTGAGTGAGGCCTCAAGCGAGCAAATCTCCACCATCAGTCGGATTATTAGCCATCAGCTAAAACGAGCGCAAACCGCCGCCGCAGCGTCTTGGCATCTGGGGATCCCGGTAGAACAAGTCGCAAGCAAGCTACTGAGAACCCTTGCCAAAATATATCAAGAACCCCAAATCAGCCTCAGTAGCGACATCGATCCCGCAGCCATTTTTAAGGGCGATGAAACCGATTTGACCGAGATGCTAGGTAATTTACTCGATAACGCCTGTAAAGCTGCAAAATCCAAGGTGAAATTAACCGTGCGCGGGGATGCCTATCAACTACAGCTATGCATAGAGGATGACGGCCCCGGCATCAGCGATGCGCTCAAACACCATATTTTTGAACGGGGGATGCGTGCCGACTCCTATCAACAGGGCCATGGCATCGGCTTAGCAATCGTGCGTGACTTAGTGGATAGCTACAACGGCAGAATTTCAGTATCGCGCTCGGCAAACTTAGGCGGCGCACAATTTACGATAAGTTTTATCCATTCGGTATAACCGCCAACCGCTTTCAGCTCATGTTCATCTTCAGCCACCTATGATGCCCATAACATCCTCAAACAGGATTATTGGAGCATATTATGAACAGAACCTCTCAATGGCGTTGGTTAGTCTTATCGGCAGCGCTTATCACACTGCCCTTTGCCACGCCCACGCAGGCCGCGTCCACCTTCGCTAGCCCACAGGCGAGTCAAGTCCTCTCCCAAGCCGAATTGGAGCAAATGCTCGCGCCTATCGCCCTGTATCCCGATAGCCTATTGAGCCACATTCTGATCAGCGCCACCTACCCACTCGAAGTGGTACAAGCCGATCGCTGGTTAGCCGCACGCTCCCAATTATCGGTCGAGCAAGTGATGGCGCAGGCGCAAAATCAAGGCTGGGATCCGAGCGTTAAAGCTCTGCTCGCCTTCCCAACTGTGCTGCAAAAAATGGCCCAAGATTTAGAGTGGACCCAAAAGCTCGGCGAGGCCTTTTTAGCCGATGAGTCCCAAGTCATGGACGGGATCCAATCCCTAAGACAACAGGCAGATAAAGCCAACAGCCTGCGGGACATGGACAATATGGCCATCACCCGCAGCAATAACCAAATCATCATCGAGCCTGCGCGGCGAGAAATTATTTACGTGCCCTACTACGATCCGCGGGTAGTGTACGGCACATGGCGCTGGGGAACGGCCTATCCCCCGGTTTACTGGCACCATAGCAACTATGCCTATCGTCCCGGACACAGCCACTTTTACTGGACACCCGGCATCCAGATTTCCTTCAACTTTTTTTTCAGCGCCTTCCATTGGCATAACCACAAGGTGGTGGTGATTGATCACCATCACTCACATCACTATCGCCCATGGGAAAAATACAGCGTCAGCCACGGCGCGCAGCCTTGGAAACATAAAGTGGAGCACCGCCGAGGTGTCGGCTACCACAATCCAGTAGTGAAACAACGCTATTACGCCGTCAGCCAGCAGCGGGATGCCCACTCAAGCACAAGCGGCAAGCATCCACAATTTATCAGCCAATACTCCAACTCCAACTCAAAGCCAAGCCTTAACACGCGAGATCTTAAGGAACGTGAGCAACAAGGTGATAGGACCGAGCAGGCATTAAAAGAACGAGCGGTAAAAGATCGAGCAGTAAAGGAGCGGGCAGCGGATAGGACGCAAGAAGAACATCGAAAAGCCAACCCTCGAGATGAGCGCCAACCGCCACGGGTACCCAACTATCAACAAACACAGGCCGAATTAGCAGAGCGACGCGCGGCCAGTAAGCAGGCCGCGCCCACGATAAAGGAGCGCCACGCATCGGATAGTCGTTATCGCCATGATAGTCAGCCACTCAAGTCGGAGCCATCGCGAGCGTTCACCACAAGGGAACCGATAAGCGCGCCGGTTAGCGACGCGGCCAAGCGCTACCCAAGCCGCGACATACCAGCGCGCAGCGATGAAGCTTTGCGCCGTGAAACTCAACGCCCCGAGCCATCACGTTACGAGCAAGCACGGCCCGCACCCAAGCCACGGGAAGAGACTCGTATTCGCCAAGAGCCGCGATCCGAGAAGCATATCGCCCGCACCAGCGAGCAGCGCCCGCGCGGAGCTGAGCACAACCAAGAACGGCGCCAACGGGAATGACCGCAACGATAACCGCAACTTAAGGCGCAAGCAGCCGATGACAGGCTTAG
>NZ_JBOFMC010000414.1:0-5385 GCF_051658185.1 Shewanella sp.
CCACTTATTATGATCCACTGATTGGCGCCAACCTGCAGCAGCTGATCCGTCCAAATACTAAAGTGCTGTATTTAGAGTCTCCCGGCTCCATCACCATGGAAGTGCAGGATGTTCCGACCCTGTGCCGCATCGCCCATGAGCATGGCCTTATCACCATTCTCGACAATACTTGGGCCTCGCCCATCAACAGTAAACCTTTTGAGATGGGTGTGGATATCAGTATCCAAGCCGCCACCAAATACATCGTCGGCCACTCGGATGTGATGATGGGCACGGCAACCGCCAACGCCCAATATTGGCCACAATTGCGTGAACATAGCTACTTAATGGGACAAACCACCTCCCCTGACGACGTCTACCTTGCCGCTCGCGGTCTTCGTACCTTAGGCGTGCGTATGGCGCAGCATGAAAAAAATGCACTCGAAATCGCCAACTGGTTAGCAGCCCGCCCCGAAGTGGATCATTTGCGCCACCCGGCCTTTGATACCTGCCCCGGCCACGCTTTTTTTAAGCGCGACTTTAGCGCGTCCAATGGCTTATTTTCTTTTGTATTAAAACAAGGGGATGCCGAGTCAGTCACCGCTTTAGTTGAAAATATGCGCCATTTTAAAATGGGCTTCTCTTGGGGGGGATACGAAAGCTTAATTTTGGGGATTTTTGGCATTGAAAAAATTCGCTCAGTCACCCACTGGGATGCGAGCAAACCGTTGATCCGTTTACATATTGGTTTAGAGGATCCCGCTGATTTGATCGCCGATCTCAGCGCAGGTTTTGATCGATTTAATGCGGCGTTGGCGGCTAAGCACAAATAGCTCGCCAATCGGAAAACCCAATCGTTTAGTACTCACTGGCCCTGCGGGCATACACGCGCTGAGTATTCAATGACGTAAACGAAAAAGCTGGGCGAGAAAAAGCGTCTCGCCCCTTTGTTGCTTTACCCTAAATATTGCCGATAAGCAAACAATCCGCCCCGCGCTCAACAGTATCAATACCAACATCAATACCAACATCATCAACGCCAATACCATCAACTGTGCTAAGGGCCGATTTTCAGGCGCATATTAAGGACAGTATACAGGGGCAGTTTTCTCGCCCTTGTTAAGGTGTGGTCGTTTTTGCTACGGCCTTTAGGGCTGGATCCACCCATGCCTGAGAGCCAAACAATGGCACAGTCGACAAGGCATGTTTGTGACTGCCGTTAGTTTCTTTGGTCGAGTAAGATAAATACAGTAAGGTTTGATGTTGTGCATCATAAATCCGACGCACTTTTAATGACTTAAATAAAATACTCAAGGATTCGGTAAACACCACTTCGCCGTGTTTGCCCATATCGATTTTCGCGATATCCGCTGCCGTGATAGGTCCTGTCTGGCGGCAGCTGATCCCCATATCGGAGGGATCGGCAAAATTTAAATTCGCTTCAATTCGGCTGATATGGCAGGTCACCCCTGGGATTTTCGGATCCTGTTTAGCATCGATGATCACATCTTTAGTGGTGAACAATCCCAAACTCACCTTGCCGACATCATCGCCGCAACCAGTGAGCACAAATAGCAGCGACGCTGCCAATACACTTTTTACAAAAGTATTCATTGTCATATCCTTATCAATTATTGTTGCGCAAATAAGGTGTGTGCCCAACGGGTCAGCCCCGCGGTAACGGAGCCAAAATGATCGCCCACCACGACAGGAACCTCCGGAAATACGCTGGCAATTTTGCCATAAATCGCCGGGCTTCGCGCCGTCCCCCCGGTGACATAAATCAGATCCGGTTGACACTTTCCATCCGCAGGATACATCAGCGCCGCTTGTTGCAGTGCTTGGTGCATCAAGGCTTCGACTTTTGCCAGTGACGGCTCAATAGCCTGTTCAAACACTTCGCGGTTTACCTCGGCGCACAGCGGTGTTTCGATAACATCAAGGGAAATCGCCGTTGTAGCCTGTTCCGATAGGGCAATTTTAGCGCGCTCGGCCAAACGCACTATTTGGTAACTTAATTGCTGTTGTTGTACTTGCAAAAGCCGACGAAGCCACTGTGGCTGCTCGGCTTCTTTTATCAGTTCATCAATCAATTTACGCGTGCTTAAACTGGCAAATTCGCGCTGGGCACTGATATCGTTAACGGCAACAGCATTCCAAAAAGGTTTACTTGGCATCGGCTTACCGTTAGTCATCAATGAGCCTAAACCAAAATGCGGCATAAAGGCGTTCATGGCAAGGGCGATATCTAAATCATTCCCGCCAATGCGTTGACCACTGTGACCGAGACAATCGGCGGCGCGATCGCGGCGATCCTTATGGGATGGTCCCATGTTAACCACTGAGCAATCGGTAGTCCCTCCCCCCACATCGACCACCAGCACGGTTTTATCTTCATTCAGGCTGGCCTCATAGTCCATACCTGCTGCTAACGGTTCAAATAAAAAGGCCACATCAATAAAGCCTGCTCGCTTGGCGGCAAGGCGTAAAATGGCTTCGGCCTGCTGGTTGCTTTCCTCACCGCCAATCCCTTGAAAGTTTACGGGTCGACCAATCACCGCATGGGTAATGAGGTGCGTGCGCCCTTGCGTGCCGGTATCTTCCTCGGCATTCCCGGTACCGGCTATGCCCTTTTCGACTAATACCGCTTCAGCACGCGTCTTGATGTGTTGCATCATCAAAGTGACAATGTCTTCAAATAGTGCAATTTGCTCGGGTCTCAATCCGGTTGCCCCTAAAAAGGATTTTGGCGAACGGACATAAAAACCTTCTTCTGGCATCTCTAAATAGGCTTGCAGCGCCTGCTCGCCGACAAATACCGCAGGAGTATCTGGGTCAAGATCGAGCTCATGGCGGATGATCCGAGCGCGACTGAGCTGCGCGGCACGCTTTTTAGCAAAGTCTGCTTTATATTCAGGAGGGAGCCCTTGATAAACCGCCTCGGCAATTAATTCTCGGTCCATTGCATAGAGTGTCGAAGGTATATAGGCCGATTGTGCGGCAAGGGGTAATAGTTGCACCTTGCCCGCCAGCATCACGCCTACGGCACAATTGGCACTCCCATAATCAAATCCAACAAACATACCTTTACTACTCCAGCGCTGAAAAAGCCGAGCACGGTAACATAGTTTGCCGCAAAGCCAAAGAGCTAAGGGCTAAGCTTGAACACCTTGCTAGAAGGCGATGCTTAAAGAGAGCGGTGTGCCGATTTTCATCGCCTGTCGCCAAGAAGTTGATGGGCTAACAGAAAATGATGCTAAAGCAGCCGTCATCAATGGTATGGCGGTGAACGTTGAGGGCAAAGCGCTGCCGCAACCCACACAGTCATCCTTTTGTCATATTTGTCATCAAACTGACACATTGCCTTCGTATCTTGGCGGGCGTGTTCGTTACGCTGATCATTTTTGTATTGGCATGCCGGCGCGCGTAACCCCAATATCCCCGAATCCATTTTGACGCCATTAGCATTTTTATCATTAAAATTCCTCTACTTGTCGGCAGTAAATCTGATTGCACAAGCGAGAATGAATGTTATTGTATAGGGCGTTATGACGCTTGCTTAAAGGAGCTGTGCAGTGTCCCCGAATACCGACAAACTGTCGATTGATAAAGAACTCTCTTGGTTATCATTTAATGAGCGGGTGTTACAAGAAGCCTGCGATCCTAGCGTGCCGCTGGTCGAGCGCGTCCGTTTTTTAGGGATCTTCTCTAACAATATGGATGAGTTTTTTCGGGTACGAGTCGCTGCTGTGCGGCGCGCCATTTTACTGTCATCCCTACAGGAAGGTCACAACAATAGCCGTCATTTAATGGCAAAAATCCAATCAAAGGTGATGGCGCTGCAGGAGCGTTTCGATGGAATTTATACTGAGCTGATGCGCGAGCTCGTTCGGCGTAATATCCTATTAATTAATGAAAAACAGCTAAGCGAATTCCATAGCCTCTGGCTTAAAAAACACTTTCGCGATCATTTTAAACGTCATATCGCCCCACTCATCGTCAGCAATAACCGCGACTTGGTCAAACACATTAACGACGATGCCACCTATTTATGTGTCTGTTTATACACTAAAGCCCGGCGCCAATATGCCTTAGTCGAAGTCCCCACCAAAAATGTGCCGCGCTTTATCGAATTGCCAACCGAAAATGGCAAGGCAAAAAAATACTTGATTTTGCTAGATAATATTATCCGCCATTGTGTCGATGATCTGTTTGGGCCTTTTTTTGAATACGATGCGATCGAAGTGTATTCGATGAAACTCACCCGGGATGCGGAGTTTGATATTACCGATGAGCTCGAGCAAACTCAGCTCGAAAAAATGACTAAAGGCTTAAAAAAACGCCTCACCGCAGAGCCTGTACGCTTAGTCTATGACAAAGAAATGCCCGAGCACATGCTCGCCATGCTCAAAGACAACTTGCATATCAGCTCCACCGAATGCCTGATCCCCGGAGGGCGTTACCACAGTTTTAAAGACTTCATTGGCTTCCCCAATCCTAGCCGCGATTACCTTGAGAATGAAAAACTCACCGCCCTGAATAGCGCGGGTTTTGGCCGCTGCGCCAACAGTTTTGATGCGATAAAACTGGGGGACATTATGCTCAACTACCCCTATCATAAATTTTCCCATTTTACCGAAATGGTACGCCAAGCGGCCTACGATCCAGCAGTACGCTTTATTCGCATCAATCTCTATCGCGTTGCAAAAAAATCCCATGTAATGCAATCGCTTATCGATGCAGTGAAAAACGGCAAACAGGTTACCGCCGTGATTGAATTGCGGGCAAGGTTTGATGAACAGTCCAACATTGAGTGGACCCGTATTTTGGCTGAAGCCGGAGTGAAGGTGCACCATGGGATCACCAGCCTTAAAGTCCACTCTAAATTGTGCTTAATTGGCCGCGAAGAACAGGGCGAAATCAAGCTCTACTGTCATGTGGGTTCCGGCAATTTTAACGAGGGGACCGCGCGGGTTTACACGGACCTATCCCTATTTACTGCCAACCAAGATATCGCCCGCGAAGTCGAACAAGTTTTTGATTTAATTGAGCACCCCTACCGCCGCGACAATTTTCAGCATTTAATTGTCTCGCCCTATGATGCGAGACAAAAATTAACCCATTTGATCGATCAAGAAATTGTCAACGCCAAGAGCCATATCAAAGCCGCGATTACGTTAAAATTAAACAACTTACTCGATGAACCGCTGGTCCAAAAACTCTATGAAGCTTCGGCGGCGGGCGTCAAAATTCATTTACTGATCCGCGGCATGTGCTCACTGATCCCCAATATTCCGGGGATCAGTGACAATATTGAGGTCTATAGTATTGTTGATCGCTTTTTGGAGCATTCCCGGGTAATGCTGTTCCACGCTGGCGGCGAAAATAAACTCTTCGTCTGCTCCG
>NZ_JBOFMC010000415.1:0-6195 GCF_051658185.1 Shewanella sp.
CTGCTGGGCATGTGTTTACGCCGCACTGGCGCTGGGCGCATCAACCGCGTGGAAGGTGGCCTGTTGTTGTGCGCCTTTGTGGGCTACACCGTTTATCTACTGCAAAGCCAGTTCTAAGCGGCACGCGACGTTTTGCCACTAGCACATGGCACTAAATACAAAAAGGGAAACTTCGGTTTCCCTTTTTTGATCTAGGCCGCGATGCGCGTAGTGTGCGTAGTGTGCGTAGTGTGCGTAGTGTGCGTAGTGTGCGTAGTGTGCGTAACTTTATAACCGGCTAAATAAACAGCGCTGAACATTCTTCGTCATCTTTCAAATACTGTTGATGTCTATCAATCGTCAAATCATCTAGCCAGGTGTTCATTCTTAAATGCTTTTTTGTTACGAACTTGCTAAAGAATACGGCCTCATCCGTAGTAAAATTACATTACTTATCGAGCAGAATAAAAAACACCAACTTTATTTTAATCTCGATGTGATTTTTTTATAAAAAATGCAGGATTCATCACAATTTATCATTATTTCATTGAATTACATTAATTATTTTTTGTAAAAAAATTACAGCTTCTTTTTGAGAGAGTGATCTCATTTATATTCCCATCTGTTCTTTATCATACAGCAAGATTTAATCAGGTAACTTACTGCAACAAAATGAGGAATCTAACCAATGGATGGTGTTACACATGACTAAAGAAAATATCGCCAGATATATACAATTTGCTCTTGTGATCGTTGCTGCCGGATCGATTTACCCATTGATTTATCTAAAGGCACAATACCAAGAGACCATTTTAGAAGTCTTTGGCATGACACTAACACAGATGAATACAATTTATTCTGTGATTGGCCTAGTTTTTATTGCTGGATACTTTCCTAGTGGATTACTAAGTGACAAATTTTCAGCGAAAAATCTCCTCTCTATATCGCTCCTAGGAACCTCTATGGGCGGATTTTGGTTTGCCCAAGTTCCAAGCTATGACAATGTTCTGATTATATTTTCTATTTGGGGATTTTTTTCAGTTTTCACATTTTGGTGTTCGCATCTAAAGATTGTAAAAATGCTGTCAGCCCCAGGAGAAGAGGGTAAATTTTTCGGTCTGTTAGATGGAGGCAAGGGGCTTATTGAAGCATTGCTAGCGAGTATAGCGCTTGCATTATTCTCATACATGCTTAACGGTGGTACTGAAGCTATAGATAAAAAAGAAGCGTTGGTCACTATCATCTATATGTACTCATCGGTTCTTTTGGCCACATCAATCCTTATATTTATTTTCGTAAATGAAAACAAAAAAGAAAATGTGAGCACCGAATCAGAAGCTGATAACTCATTCAAATTTTCAGACCTAAGTAAAGTCCTTAGCAATAAACTTGTATATCTTCAAGGTGCAATAATTTTCGCCGGATACACTGTGTTCTGGGCAAGTTACTATTATGGTGGTTATCTACAATCCAACGTCGGCTTGGACCCAATCTCTGTCGGCACAATTATGGTTATGGTGCTTTGGATGCGACCAATCGGTGGAATATTAGGTGGATATCTGGCAGATAAAATAGGCCGCACACTTACCATCGGCTCATCATTAGTTGGCGGAAGCATTTGCCTAGGCTTACTCGTTGCAACACCCCAATCAACGCCGATTGCAATGATTAGCGCACTAGTTGCTCTAACAGGACTCTTCGCATACACAGTGAGAGGAACCTATTGGTCGCTGCTTGGGGATGCGAAAATCGATGCAACCATAATGGGAACGGCAATTGGTGTTATCTCGTTGCTTGGCTACCTACCTGATATTGCTATCCCACAATTAAATACTTATCTGTGGCAGAGCTTGGGTGAAAAAAGTGCTTATGAAGCTTACTTTATCGTAAGCATGATTACCGGTCTGTTAGGTGCAATTTTTGTCTACCTATTCCACAAGCTGCAGTCCAATGAGGCTAGCCAGATTGTAGAAAATAATCGTATTAATACAGATGCAATTTCTGAAGCATAAAAAACTCCTATACAATTTGAATTTATTTAACCAAGCAACAAGGAATGTAGTAGAAAATGATTAACAACTCTAAAAACCGCTTTGAAATTAAAAGTGGTGATAAAACCATGAAGGCAGTAGTCACAACTGGTAACGGCGGTTATGACAAATTGGTTTACATTGATGTTCCAGTACCAAAAATTGACAGCAATGAAGTTTTAGTAAAAGTACTTGCTGCTGGTATGAACAATACTGAAATCAATACACGGCTTGGCTGGTATTCGACAAAAGTAACTCAGAGTACTAATTCATTGTCTACCGATTCAAATGAAATTTCTGAGGCCAGCGAAGAGGGTGATGGTGGTTGGAATGACGCAACACCATTCCCATTCATCCAAGGGACAGACTGCTGCGGAGAAGTTGTTGAAGTATGCTCAAAAGAACACGAGCATCTGATTGGCAAACGTGTATTAATCCGAGCATGTATTCGGCATATGGGCTGGGACTCTATTGAAAACATTTGGATGGCATCAGATTTTGATGGCGCGTTTGCTCAGTATGTGAAAATCCAAGCATCTGAAGTATTTCCTGTTGACTGCGACTGGAGTGATGCTGAATTAGGCTCGATTCCATGTTCGTATGGCACATCAGAGAACATGGTTCATCGCGCAAAAGTTAAAAAAGGTGATCGCGTGTTGGTTGCCGGCGCATCCGGTGGTGTTGGTTCTGCGGTAGTACAACTCGCAAAAAGAAGAGGTGCTTATGTCATTGGCATCGCTGAAGGAAAAGAAAAAATCGATCAAGTTAAGTCTTACGGCGCTGATGAAGTAATTGCTTTCGGTGTAGATGCTCTAGCCGAATTAGGCGAAAAGTCTGTAGACGTTGTGGTTGATAACGTTGCAGGCCCAAACTTCCCACAAATGATGAAAATTTTGAAGCGTGGTGGCCGCTTTGTATCTTCTGGCGCTATCGCAGGGCCGATTGTTGAGTTAGATATGCGCGATTTCTATCTCAAAGATTTGTCACTGATTGGCTGCACTGGTTGGGATGAGCCTGTATTCCCTAGCCTTATTTCTGCAATCGAAAATGGCGAAATAAAACCAGCATTAGCTAAGACTTTTCCATTGGAATGCATTGTTGATGCCCAAAAAGAATTTTGCCTAAGAAAGCATGTAGGTAAATTCGTTTTAATTCCAAATCATAGCCATGTTAGCTCTGTTGCAGACACAAAAAAGAAAGAAAGTGTTTGTGCTAACTAAGTAAAAACATAAAGACCTATGTATAAATTAGCTTTACATGAACTCTAGCGTTCATGTAAAGCTAACAACCAAGGAGAGGTAAATGAGTTCTGATAGCCTTTTTGAAAGAGTTCATTCAATAACACATCCTAGTTTAAATAAGGATAACTGGTTTGATAAGCAGCCAGTAAAGAAAATTAAATTTCTAGGTTTTGAGTTTTATTTAAATCAGCCATCATCAACTTTTTGGGTTTACCTGCTCGGCATTCTAGTTACATTAGCCGGTGTCAGATTTTTAGTCACTCAAGGAGAGGACTTATCTAGATACTGGTGGGGCGTATCTCTCGTTCTTTGGGGTGTTGGTGCTCTTATTGCTGGCACTAGCTACCAAGCATTTGGCTACGAGATAAAATGTGCCCGTAGAGAGGCTTGCTCTTGGACGAGTTGGTGGGAAATTGTATACCTGATATTCCAGCAAGTAAGTATGAATGCTATGACTATTGCAATAGCTTATTCATGCACTACAGGTTTATTTAGAGAAGTTCTAATTTGGGCATCATTCGCTCTCTCAATTGTTTATACAATTAGCACTCTTGTCGGGGCATTTTTGCCAAAGAAGAACCTAATAACTTTTGAGTTCATGATTCTCGTTTCCCTGCCAAGCTTCATTTTATTCTGCATCCTTAATACATATAGATAT
This sequence comes from Shewanella sp., assembly GCF_051658185.1. Classification (GTDB taxonomy): domain Bacteria; phylum Pseudomonadota; class Gammaproteobacteria; order Enterobacterales; family Shewanellaceae; genus Shewanella. Next base: position 3,909 of record NZ_JBOFMC010000415.1, read on the forward strand.
ATTGAACATGGTCACACCATGGACCTTGTACTTATGGGCTCTTGGTTCTTAATTTACGCATCATGGTGGGGATATGATCGCTACTACAAAGCCGGCATTACCGATATTCTATGGGAAAAAGGTAAGTGGTTTTCAGAAAATGATGTGCTGCATGTAATTTTGGTTATTTGGGCGCTATATGCTTTGTTTTTAATGCCTGAATACATTAAAGACTATTCTTATTTCTTAGCCATGCAATAATCAACTAATCATCATCCATCTATATGATTTATTTATAGATGGATGATAAACAATCTATTGACTCAATTAAAAACACCCATGAATATGCTTATTACAAAACCAGCCTGGTAATTATTTGATAAAGGAATGTCAAGTGCGTGGAATATTAAGACTAGAGGTTTGCCTGCCCCCCTTTATACTGCTTTTTGTTTCTATGCTACTGAATATTTTTGATCATGTTAGCTTCCTATCCATAACATCAAAGCTAAACACCTTAATTCTTGATAAATTGGATTGGCTTTTTTTATCTGGCGGTTTTGTTATGGTAATTACTTGTATAATTGCATTCATATCACCGCTTGGTAGTGTGATAATCGGCGGTAAAAACTCAACACCAATTTTAAGTAAATGGCGATGGGCGACAATTACATTGTGCACTACATCAGCTGCTGGCATTTTATTCTGGGCAACAGCAGAGCCATTATTCCATTTGTATTCACCACCAAAATCTTTAAATTTAATTCCTGGCAGCGCCGGGGCTGCAAATTTTTCTCTTTCGACAATGTATATGCATTGGTCCCTAACGCCATTCGCTATCTACTCAGTACCTGCACTGGCATTTGCACTAGCTTATTACAACCTAAAGTCTAAATTTTCCATTAGCTCAGCATTTATTCCTGTCATCGGAAAGAAAAGATCGTTGTCTATTGGCTGGTTTATTGATTCAATGTCGATGTTTGCATTGATTTCTGGCATGGCATCATCACTAGGCACTGGCGGAATAGTTTTAGCCAGCGGCATATCTAAAATAACTGGCCTTAATGATGGTTCTTTTTTGCTTGGAGTTGTGATTGTAACAATTGTTGTTTGCTTTATTTTATCTTCTATATCTGGACTGCATAAGGGTATAGCCGGGCTATCTTTTTTAAATACGACTACATTCATAATAATCGCAACGCTCGCTTTTACTTTTGGTCCATCTAAAATGATTTTGCTAAATGGTATGGACGCCCTTTATACCTACTTTGATAATTTTGTGGTTAGAAGCTTTGCTACAGATCTTGCACCTGATGACAATTGGGCAAAAAACTGGACTGTTTTTTATTGGGCTAACTGGCTATCCTGGGCTCCGATTGTCGCGCTTTTTTTAGGTAAAATATCGAAGGGATACAGTGTAAGGAGCTTTCTCCTAGTTAATCTGGTTCTACCTTCTACTTTTTCTATTCTATGGATGACTATTTTTTCTGGCATAGTATTGCAATTGGACATTGATTCCAATGGAACTATTTATACAATTGCAGGCGCTCTTGGGCCGGGTGCTATCGTTTACGCACTATTAGAGCGACTACCATTGCCACATATTTTTAGCAGTGCATTTATTCTTGTTGCGTTTCTATCGTATGTAACAGCCGCAGACTCAAATACTGAAATAATATCGACATTGTGCATTGATGAAAAAAACAAGCATGCAAATACGCTACACAAAAACGTTGTCAAAATTGTTTGTGGCTGCATCATTGCTGTAATTGCTTGGTATATGACGGCGTATTCTGGTATCGAAGGCATAAAGATGATTTCGAATTTAGGCGGACTTCCAGCTCTAATAATTGTTATCGCTATGAATATGTCTGTTTTTGTTTGGATTCTACGTTGCTCCTACGTTCCTGTTGGCTACCAAAGAAAAATAGCATCGAAACAAGTTAATGCATAGTGGTTTTTGATTTGTTTTTTGTGGACTACATCTCAACAAAACATAATTGATTTAGATACATTACCTATTGAACAATGTTAATTACATCATTAACCAAAACAACGACAGGAGTCATTGTGGCTGATCTCATTATTAATACCAAAGAAACCTGGGTGAATGATTCACTCGACGGCACACTGTATACCCAGCGCCTCGGCAATTTAGTTAAATTAGATTTCAATAATGATATTAAAGTCATTGCGCGCAAAGACTGGCAAAAAGATCAAGTAGCCTTGATCTGCGGTGGCGGCTCAGGCCATGAACCAGCTCACGCCGGTTTTGTTGGCCAAGGTATGTTAACAGCGGCCGTGTGTGGCG
>NZ_JBOFMC010000416.1:0-5326 GCF_051658185.1 Shewanella sp.
TTCATCAGTTAACAGCCCATGAGTTAACCTCTCACCCATAAAAAAACCACCTACATCAGGTGGTTTTTTATTTTTAAGGCCATCAGTTACATGACGGCGCTGCGTTTATAGTGCTTCAAAATCATTGACATTGATTGCATCTAGCCGCAATTTATCCGCTTCCATCAGCTGTTGATGCTCATCATCACTGATAATATTCAGAGCCAATGCCTTATCAAATAACACGCTATTAGGCACTTTGGTCGGCAGCTCGGCGGCACGCTGGGCTTTTTTCAGCTTTTTATGGATATCTTTGCAGGCAAATTGGGCCATAAAGGCTTGTTCAACCTGTGCAATCCCACCAATATCACCTTCAAATTCAGGACATAAGAAGGTAATCCGCTCGCGAGCAGGCCCAGGTTTGAGCATGCTTTGCACCAGCTCTATCGCCAACTTATCACCAGGGGCTTTAAAATGATTACCCAATGGGAAAATCAATCCACGCAGTAACCATGCCACCGGCCGATTGGGGAAATTACGAATGGTATCCTGCAGCGCTTTAGCGGCTAAATGTAACCGATTGGCCATCACGTATTTGACGGCTGGCAAATCATCCTGTTGATGCCCATTATCTTCAAACAACTTAAGAGTGGCGGAGCCTAGATAGAGCTGACTTAACACATCCCCCATGCGCGCTGAGATCATCTCTTTACGCTTGAGATCCCCGCCCATGATCAGCATAGCGACATCGGTCATCAGCGCTAACGCCGAGGAGAGTCGCGTCATATCTTTATAATATTGTTTAGTCTCACCGCTAACGGGAGCGCTGCCAAAACGGCTGCCAGTCAGCGCGTTAAATAGCGCACTAAAGGCATTGCGCGTCGCATAACCGATATGACTTAACAGCAAAGAATCAAAGCGCTCTAGGGCTTGATGTTGATCCTCCATGACGGCGGCCTCCATCTCCGCTAACACATAAGGATGACAACGAGTCGCACCTTGACCAAAAATCATTAACGAGCGGGTTAAGATATTCGCCCCTTCTACCGTGATAGAAATCGGGTTAGACATATAAGCGTGGCCTAAATAGTTTTTTGGCCCCAATTGAATGCCCTTGCCTGATTGGATATCCATGGCATCGTTAATCACCGCGCGGCCCAATTCCGTCATATGGTATTTGGCTATCGCCGTCACCACTGAAGGTTTCACCTTAAGATCGATACCCGTGGTGGTTAAGCGCCGAGCCGCTTCTAACTGATAGGTATTGGCAATCACCCGCGCCAACGCTTCTTGGACGCCTTCAAATTGGCCAATGGCCATACCAAACTGATGGCGCACATAGCTATAAGCCGTAGTCGTTTTGGTCGCCATATGGCCTGAAGCGGTCGCCAACGCGGGTAATGAAATGCCGCGCCCTGCGGATAAGCATTCCACTAACATCCGCCAACCTTTGCCCGCAAAATCAGGGCCGCCGATGATCCAATCTAAGGGAATGAATACATCCTTACCTTGGGTGGTACCATTCATAAATGCCATCCCCAGTGGATTATGCCGACGGCCAATCACCACGCCGGGATGATCCGTTGGAATGAGTGCACAAGTGATCCCAAGATGTTTTTTATCCCCCAATAATCCATCAGGATCGCGCATTTGGAAGGCTAATCCCAGCACAGTGGCCACCGGTGCCAGTGTGATATATCGCTTATCCCAAGTGAGCTTAAGGCCGAGCACCTCTTCACCGGCAAATGTGCCATAGCAGACAATGCCCACATCTGGGATCGCGCCAGCATCACTGCCCGCTTCAGGGCCTGTGAGGGCAAAACAGGGGATCTCCTCACCTTTGGCTAAGGCAGGTAACCAGCGTTCTTTTTGCTCATGGGTACCATAGTGAGTCAATAGCTCACCAGGGCCGAGGGAGTTAGGCACCATCACAGTGACCGCGGCGCTAACACTGCGACTGGCTAATTTACTGACAATGGTTGAGTTAGCGTAGGCTGAAAACGCTTTACCACCGAATTTTTTAGGGATAATGAGGGCGAAAAAGCCTTCTTTTTTAAAATAATCCCACAGTTCTGGCGGTAAATCCTTGCGATTATGAACGATGTCAAAATCATCGATCATTTTAAGTGCGGTCATCACTTGATTATCGATAAAGGCTTTTTCTTCGGCACTTAACGTCGGTTTGCCATAACTGTGCAGAATGTTCCAATTGGGATTGCCGCGAAACAGCTCGCCTTCCCACCACACGTCCCCGGCTTCCATTGCCTCACGTTCAGTATCGGACAACGGCGGTAATACTTTTTTAAAAAATCGAAACACCGGGCGAGTGATCAATTGCATACGGACATCTTTTACCGCAAATATCACGATAACAGCTATCAGGGCAAAAATTATAATCGTTAACATAATCAAGACCTTTTATTGAGAAACTATGGGGACTGACACACCAGCCGCCATGTAGGGGATCACTTTGCGGATAACGGCTTCAATGTCGTTATGCTCACCAAATTCTGCCGCCGCAATATCGTTTAAGGCATCAGCGGAGGCCATCGCGAATACAATCGTCCCGAGGGTAAAATGCAAACGCCAAAACATTTCAGCGGGGGGAATGTGCGGCGCGCTGGCCGACACGGCCCGGACAAAGGTTTCGAGATGCGCGCCATAATGGGTGGTGATAAACCAACGTAAATGGCCTTGGCTTTCGATATAACCCCGCCCAAGCAGTTGCAGGAAAATCGTGGTGCCGTCGGTACGTAATTCATTCAGATCTAACAAAGGTTTGACCAAGGATGACAGGATCTGCTCGAGTGTCGCTGGCGCACTGGCCGCATTTAATCCGTTGATTTGCGCCGTAGCCGCAGGCATAAACGCATCTAAATAACGCGCTAACACCGCGCGGATCAACTCCTTTTTTGAACCGAAGTGATAATTAACAGAAGCAAGATTCACCTCCGCTTTGCTCGTGATGAGTCGTAAAGAAGTCTCAGAAAACCCTCTTTCAGCGAACAGTTTTTCTGCTGCATCAAGAATTCTCGTTTTTGTATCAGATCGACTTGCCATTCCGTGACCTTGGATTAATTTAAACACTCGTTTAAATTAAACATTGGCATCTAGGATGTCAAACTAAAAATGGTTAAATTTACCGCGCTAAACTTAGCCAGTTCTTGCGCTGGTTTTTATCGAGGTCACGCTGAGTCCCATCTCATCTCAAAATAAAACCGCAATACAAACGTAGGCTTAACAATCAACACCCCTCATCAGTATTGCATGAGCATCCCCAGCAACAGTTAACGCCAGCCCATGCCTTTGCGATTGGCGGCTTTATTTTCCAATTTTAACTGCTCCGATTTAGTGAGCATCACATATAACACCCCGGTGCCACCTTGCTCAGTTTTGGCAGAATGATACGCAAGCACGATTTCGAGCTGCGATAACCAATGGCAGACCGCCGATTTGACTAATCCGGCAAAGGGCTGACTGTGATATCCCTTACCGTGGATTAACATCACGCAGCGTTCGCCATGATCCTGAGCGGCAAGTAAAAAATTGAGCACAGCATCACGGGCTTGATTTAGCCGGTAGCCATGGATATCTAACGTCATATTGATGGCATATTCCCCTAGACGCAGGCGTTTAAATACGCCGCCTTGCACCCCTTCTCGCTTAAAACTCACTATGTCATCAGGGCGTATTACCGGGATCAGACTCAAATCAAGTGGCATGTACGCTAAAAATGCTTCCTTACGCAATGCTGCTCGCCGTTGTAATTGCTCTGCAGTCAAGGCCATTGGCTGACGATTAACCACAGTCTCGGCCCCTTTTAATGGTACGACATCAGCCATTTCTGCAAAAAATAATGCGGCACCCTCATCCAGCATTTCACCTTCCTCCACTTTGATTGCACCTTATCGATTTCTCGTGCATAAACACACTTTGTAAACATTCAATGCTTTAGTTAACTCAGTCGCTCTATTATAGTGGCCTCATCAACGCCCTATCAGAATAAAGTAATGAGATTTTTGCTGCTAGCCCTGCTGCTATTGTCGCTACCCATTTATGCTAAAAGCCCGCAAACGCCACCAAGCGATCAATTAATTAATGATAATTATCCCTTGTTTACTCAAGCGTTTACCCGGCTAGATCATCAGCTTACCGCCAATATTTACACGGCCAATGCCAGCTATCTTTCTGAAAGCCAAAGTAAAGAAATTTTTTATGGCCGCGAAAACATTGTCCTCATTTATCAGCGATTTTTTGATAAAATCCGCGCTAAAAAAGCCAGTATTGATATTGATTTTAGGGTGTTAAATCGTGCCATTGTGGGTGATAGTGCCATCGATACCGGCTATTATCTGGTGCGATTTTATCCCGCCGAAGAAACTGGGGAACCTGTGAGTGAATTTGCGGGCAAGTTTGCTATTGGCACACAAAAGGTGGCCCCCAACCGTTGGCAAGTCTCCTTAGATACCAATAATCGAGCTGAGCCGCGATTTTATTTCAATGCTAAACCTGTGCCTAATCTGTATTATGGCCGACAGTTCACGCCATTACCCGTGAATAAAAAGCTGCCCTAATTAATAATTTAGGGTTGTATGCACAATTTATTAATCTGAAATTTAACAGTATTTATGCAAAACACGCCACAAAATTGCCCTTGCGGCAGCGGGAAATCATACCCTGACTGTTGTCAGTTACTGCATCTGCATTGGGACGCCGAGCAGGCCAAAGCGTTAACGGCTGAGTACACATCAGCGCAGTTAATGCGTTCACGGTATTGCGCTTTTGTCTTGAAAAATTTTGATTACATTATCAAAACTCACCATCCCAATTTTATCGGTGACCTCACGCTGGCAGAGTTAACTAAAGGGCCTCACCCCGAATGGTTGGCACTCGATATTCTCGCTGCTAAGGATGGGCTGAGCAGCGAGCGTCCTCGACAAGGCAGTGTCACCTTTAAGGCTTGGTATAGGATGGATGGACAAATTCAAGCTATCTATGAATGTTCAGAATTTATATTTGACTCGGGGCGCTGGTATTACACCCAAGGCCAACAGTTTCAGGCAAAACTGCCGGGAAGAAATGATCCTTGCCTTTGCCATAGCGGCAAAAAGTTTAAGCAATGCTGCTTAAACACTAACAAATAAGCTCTTGTAACCATCACAAACTCGCCGTAGCAAAAACCATGTAGCCATAGCACATAGCACATAGCACATAGCACATAGCAAAAGTAATGTGGCCACAACGAGTTGCGATGTTAAATGGCCCTAAGGCGCGGCAAACACGCTAAGTTATCACGTGTGAAATCATCGCCTTAAGTAATAATTGCTTGGGTTATAGCCCATTTTGA